>JAAXOU010000112.1 GCA_012396115.1 Streptomyces somaliensis DSM 40738
GGCCGCGGCCGGGCCGGTGAGCGTGGTGGCGGTGACGGCGGCCGCGGCCAAGGCCGCGACGAGTCCGCCGCGGACGGTGCGTACTGACATGAAGGGGTCTCCTCCTCGGTGGCTGCCCGACCGCGTGACCGCGGTCGTGGGAGGGGACCGCCGGCCGGGACGAACCGGTTGAGCGAAGGCCCCCGGGGGTTCGGGGGTTGGGCCGCTTTCAGCCCTCCGCGCCCTCCGGGGCGGCGCGGCCCGTGGCGGGGCGGTCGCGCCACAGCCGCAGGGCGGTGTCGACGAGGGGGACGCGCGGCAGGGCGGGAACGGCGGCCAGGGGGTGCCAGGCGGCGAGGTCGGTGGTGCCGCCGACCTCGTGGCGGAGGGCGCCGCCGGTGACGCGGCCCTCGTAGAGGAGGCGCAGAGCGTGGAAGTCCGTCCGTCCCCGGCCGCGGAGCCGGGGGTGGCCGGCCGTCCGCAGGGAGTCGACGCCGAGGAGGGCGGTCACCTCGGCGCGGTAGCCGGTCTCCTCCCCGACCTCGCGGACGACGGCGTCGAGCGGGTCCTCGCCGTGGTCCGCGCCCCCGCCGGGCAGGGACCACCGCCCCGCGGCGTCCGGGGCGGTGCCCCGGACGAGGAGGAGCCGTCCGTCGCGTACGCACACGGCGTAGGCCGCCACCCTCAGCCTCCGTCTCACACCGGCAGGTTACGGGGAGGACCGGGAGCGCTCGGGGGCGCCGGGTGCCGAGGGGGCGGTGCTCCCCGTACCGGCGGGGCGGCGCCGTACCGGGGAGTCCCGTATCAACCCCTTCGTCCCCGTTGGCGGTTGCCCCGCAGTGGCGGATGTCCGCCATGAGAGCTTTCCAACTCTGGCAGACCTCCACAAAACCCGGTCATGTACGAAAAGCTCAGCGGTCATCCGGTGCCGAATTCCGGACCGTTCTTTCACTCGACAGGGATGTTGAATGACGCTCGAACCCCCCAGCTCCATATCCGGAGCGAGACGCGCGGCCCGTATCGCGGCCGCCGCCGGCCTGGTCGCCGCGCTCGTCGCGACCGGTGCCGCTCCCGCGTTCGCCACCCCCGCGGAACCGCCGGCCGCTCCCGAGCCCGCCAAGTCCGCCGCCGCGAAGCTCGGTTCGGACGACGCCGAACTGCTCGCCGAGGCCGAGGCCCGCGGCGAGAAGAACGTCACCCTCATGGTCGCCACCGCCCCCGGCGCCACCGAGCAGGTCGCCGGCCAGCTCGACGCCCTCAAGGGCGGCACGGTCGACCGCGCCCACGACAAGCTCGGCTACGTCCGCGCCACCGTCCCGACGGCCCAGGCCGAGGCCGCCATCGGCGCCGCCGCCAAGCTGTCCAGCGTCCAGGGCATCGACCTCAAGCACGAGATCCGGCTGGACGACCCGTCGCCGGCCGCCGACCGCGCGGAGGGCGCCGCCGGCACGGCCGGCGCGTACCCGGCGCCCGGCCCGAAGACCCCGGCCGCCAACCCGTACAACCCGTCCCACGAGACGGGCGCGGTCGACTTCGTCCGGAAGTGGCCCACCGCGGACGGCCGCGGCGTCACCATCGGCATCCTCGACTCGGGCGTCGACCTGGGCCACCCGGCCCTGCAGAAGACCACCACCGGCGAGCGCAAGATCGTCGACTGGGTCACCTCCACCGACCCCGTCCGGGACGGCGACCAGACCTGGCGGCGCATGGACGTGGCCGTGGCCGGTCCCGCCTTCTCCGCCGAGGGCCGCTCCTGGAAGGCCCCCGAGGGCGCCTACCGGTTCCGCACCTTCGCGGAGGCCGCCACCAAGGGCGGCGACATGGATGGCGACCTCAACCGCGACGGCGACACGACCGACGTCTGGGGCGTCCTGTACGACCAGGCCGCCGGCACCGTCCGCGTCGACCTCAACGGCAACGGCGACTTCGCCGACGACGAGGCGATGAAGCCGTACAAGGACGGCTTCCAGGTCGGCTACTTCGGCACCGACGACCCGGCCACCGAGGTGGCCGAGCGCATCCCGTTCGTCGTCGAGATCCGCAAGGACGTCGTCTACGGCGCCTCCGGCGCCAAGGCCGACTACGTCAACATCGGCATCATCGAGGGCTCGCACGGCACCCACGTCGCCGGCATCACCGCCGCGCACGGCCTGCTGGGCGGCAAGATGAACGGCGCGGCGCCCGGCGCCAAGCTGGTCTCCTCCCGCGCGTGCACCTGGAGCGGCGGCTGCACCAACGTCGCGCTCACCGAGGGCATGATCGACCTCGTCGTCAACCGCGGCGTGGACATCGTCAACATGTCCATCGGCGGCCTCCCCGCGCTGAACGACGGCAACAACGCCCGCGCCAGGCTCTACACCCGGCTCATCGACGAGTACGGCGTCCAGCTGGTCGTCTCGGCCGGCAACAGCGGCCCCGGCGTCAACACGATCGGCGACCCGTCCCTCGCGGACAAGGTCATCAGCGTCGGCGCGTCCGTCTCCAAGGAGACCTGGGCGTCCAACTACGGCTCGACCGTGACCACGCCGTACGCGATGATGCCGTTCTCCTCCCGCGGCCCGCGCGAGGACGGCGGCTTCACGCCGACCCTCAGCGCCCCCGGCGCGGCCGTCAACACGACGCAGACGTGGCTGCCCGGCAGCCCGGTCGCCGAGGCCGGCTACCGGCTCCCGGCCGGCTACTCCATGATGCAGGGCACCTCGATGGCGTCCCCGCAGGCCGCCGGCGCCATGGCGCTGATGCTGTCCGCGGCCAAGCAGCAGGGCGTCGAGCTGACCCCGGCCAAGCTCCGCACGGCCGTCACCAGCCAGGCGGACCGCATCCCCGGTGCGCAGGCCCACGAGCAGGGCGCCGGTCTCCTCAACGTCGTCGACGCCTGGAAGGAGGTGCTCCGCGGCGCCCACGCCCACGAGTACACCGTCAGGGCGCCGGTCGACACCGCGATGGAGCGGCTGCTCGCCGAGCCCGGCTTCGGCACCGGCCTGTACGACCGCGAGGGCGGGATCGAGGTGGGCCGGGAGAAGGTCTACGAGGTCACCGTCACCCGCACCACGGGTGCCGACCGCCCGGTCCGGCACGAGCTGTGGTTCGAGAACAACCACGAGCGCACGTTCCGCGTCGTCGGCGACGACGAGGTGTACCTGCCGCTGAACAAGCCCGTCACGGTCAAGGTCGCCGCCAAGCCGCGCAGCGCCGGCGTGCACAGCGCGATCCTGGAGATCACCGACCCGAAGACCAAGGGCGTCGACAAGCAGGTCCTGACCACCGTCGTGGCGGCCGAACAGCTGGCCGAGCCGGCCTTCGGCCTCTCGGCCGAGGGCACGGTCCAGCGCAACAGCCACCGGTCGTACTTCGTGAACGTCCCGGCCGGCGCCCAGTCCCTGGAGATCGCCCTCGGCGGCCTCGCCAAGGACAGCCAGACCCGCTTCGTCGCGATCCACCCGTACGGCGTGCCGTCCGACCCGACGTCGACGATCAACTGCTACGCCAACTACGCCAACCCGGCGAACACCTGCCGCCCCGACCTGCGTTCGTACCCGAACCCGCAGCCGGGCGTCTGGGAGATCGAGGTCGAGTCGCGCCGCACGTCGCCGCTGCTCGACAACCCGTACAAGCTGGACGTCGCCGTGCTCGGCGCCACCTTCGCCCCGGCCGTCCAGACGCTGCCGGAGGCCACCGCGGGCCGCCCCGCGCCGGTCGAGTGGACCGTCTCCAACGGCTTCGCGGCGTTCGACGGCAAGCTGAGGGCCGGCTCGCTCGGTTCCGCCAAGGTGACGCGCCCGACCATCGCCAACCACGGCGAGCAGCGCACCACCGTGGAGATCGGCGAGGGCGTCGAGCGGTTCGACGTCGCCATCGGCAACGTCTCCGACAAGTCCGCCGACCTGGACCTGACGGTCCTGCGCGACGGCGTGGCGGTCGGCTCGTCCGCGGACGGCGACTCCGAGGAGTCGGTGTCCGTGTCGAAGCCCGCCCCGGGCACGTACACGATCGTCGTCGACGGCTACTCGGTCCCGTCCGGGGAGACCGCCTACGACTACAAGGACGTGTACTTCTCGCCCTCGCTCGGTGAGATCAAGGTCGACGAGTCGAAGACGATCTCCCTGGCCAGCGGTGCCTCGGCGCAGTTCGGCGCCCAGGTGCTGGTGAACGGCGCCGCCCCCGAGGGCCGGCGGTTCTTCGGCGAGGTGCAGCTGCTGAACGCGCGCGGAACCGCCGCGGGCACCGGCAGCGTCGTGATCGGCAAGGTCACTCCGTAGTCTGGAGGGATACGGAGTACGGGGGGCGGGCGTCCGGGAGGGCGCCCGCCCCCTGCCGTCCCGCCCGCCGCCGCGCGGCCCGCGGCCCTTCTCACCCACCGGACGGCGGATTGGCGGGGCGGCCCGGGACGGACGCATCATGGCAGCGCCCAGCACGCACGTACGGAGGAGTCCCCGTGAAGGTAGGAATCGTCGGAGCCACCGGCCAGGTCGGCACGGTCATGCGCAGGATCCTCGCCGAGCGGGACTTCCCGGTGGACGAGCTGCGGCTGTTCGCCTCGGCGCGCTCCGCGGGCTCCGTCCTGGAGTGGGAGGGCCGCGGGATCACCGTCGAGGACGCCGCGGCGGCCGACTACACCGGCCTGGACGTCGTGCTGTTCTCCGCCGGCGGCGCCACGTCGAGGGCGCTCGCGGAGAAGGTCGCCGGCCAGGGCGCCGTGGTGATCGACAACTCCTCCGCCTGGCGCCTCGACCCCGAGGTGCCGCTGGTCGTCTCGGAGGTGAACCCGCACGCGGTCAAGGACCGCCCGAAGGGGATCGTCGCCAACCCGAACTGCACCACCATGGCCGCCATGCCGGTCCTGAAGCCGCTCCACCAGGAGGCCGGGCTGGTCGCGCTGGTCGCCACCACCTACCAGGCCGTCTCCGGTTCCGGCCTCGCGGGCGTCGCCGAGCTGGACGGCCAGGTCAGGGCCGTCGCCGGGCGCGCCACCGGGCTGACCCACGACGGCGCGGCCGTGGAGTTCCCGGAGCCGGGCGTCTACCGGCGGCCCATCGCGTTCAACGTGCTGCCGCTGGCCGGGTCGATCGTCGACGACGGCTCCTTCGAGACCGACGAGGAGCAGAAGCTCCGCAACGAGTCCCGCAAGATCCTGGAGATCCCGGAGCTGCGGGTGTCGGGCACCTGCGTGCGCGTACCGGTCTTCTCCGGCCACTCCCTGCAGCTGAACGCCCGCTTCGAGCGCCCCCTCGGCGTCGAGCGCGCGTACGAGCTGCTCGGGGACGCCGAGGGCGTGGAGCTGTCGGAGATCCCCACCCCGCTCCAGGCCGCCGGCGGGGACGCCTCGTACGTGGGCCGCATCCGGGTCGACGAGACCGTCGAGCACGGCCTGGCCCTGTTCGTCTCCAACGACAACCTGCGCAAGGGCGCCGCGCTGAACGCGGTGCAGATCGCGGAGCTGGTCGCCGAGGAGCTGCGCGGCTGACCCGCGCGGGCGGCGCGCCCGCCGTCCGGGCGTCCGGGGCGGTCCCGCCGGTGGCGGAAGCGCCCCTTCCAGTACGCCGCGTTTACGCCCTCCGTGCGAGGGGCCGCCCGTGGAAGGATGGGCCCCAAGTTCGCACATGGAGGAGATGACCGGGTGCCTGGCACAAACCTGACCCGTGAAGAGGCCCGGCGGCGCGCGGCGCTGCTGACCGTCGACGCGTACGAGATCGAGCTCGACCTCGGCGGCGCGCAGGAGGGCGGGACCTACCGGTCCACGACCTCGGTGCGGTTCGAGTGCGCCGAGGAGGGCGCGGAGTCGTTCGCCGACCTGGTGGCGCCGGCGGTGCACGAGGTGGTGCTGAACGGCAGGCACCTCGACGTCGCCTCGGTCTTCCGGGACTCTCGGATCGCGCTGAAGCACCTGAAGCAGGGCGTCAACGAGCTGCGGGTCGTCGCGGACTGCGCGTACACGAACACCGGCGAGGGCCTCCACCGGTTCGTCGACCCGGTGGACGGCCAGGCGTACCTGTACACGCAGTTCGAGGTGCCGGACGCGCGGCGGGTGTTCGCCAGCTTCGAGCAGCCGGACCTGAAGGCGACGTTCCAGTTCACCGTGAAGGCCCCCGCGGGCTGGAAGGTGGTATCGAACTCGCCGACGCCGGAGCCCGAGGACGACGTGTGGGTCTTCGAGCCGACCCCGCGCATCTCGACGTACGTCACGGCGCTGGTCGTCGGCCCGTACCACGCGGTGCACTCGACGTACGAGGGCCCGGGCGGGCAGGTCGTGCCGCTGGGCGTGTACTGCCGTCCGTCGCTGGCGGAGTTCCTCGACGCGGACGCGATCTTCGAGGTGACGCGGCAGGGCTTCGACTGGTTCCAGGAGAAGTTCGACTACGCCTACCCGTTCGCCAAGTACGACCAGCTGTTCGTGCCGGAGTTCAACGCGGGCGCGATGGAGAACGCGGGCGCGGTCACCATCCGCGACCAGTACGTCTTCCGGTCGAAGGTGACGGACGCGGCGTACGAGGTGCGGGCCGCGACGATCCTGCACGAGCTGGCCCACATGTGGTTCGGCGACCTGGTCACCATGGAGTGGTGGGACGACCTGTGGCTGAACGAGTCGTTCGCCACGTACGCGGAGGCCGCCTGCCAGGCGTACGCGCCCGGCTCGAAGTGGCCGCACTCCTGGACGACGTTCGCCAACCAGATGAAGACCTGGGCGTACCGGCAGGACCAGCTGCCCTCCACCCACCCGATCATGGCGGAGATCCGCGACCTGGACGACGTGCTCGTCAACTTCGACGGCATCACCTACGCCAAGGGCGCCTCGGTGCTGAAGCAGCTCGCCGCGTACGTCGGCACGGACGCCTTCTTCCGGGGCGTGCAGGCGTACTTCAAGCGCCACGCGTTCGGCAACACCCGCCTGTCCGACCTGCTGGGCGCGCTGGAGGAGACCTCCGGGCGGGACCTGGGGACCTGGTCGCGGAAGTGGCTGGAGACCGCCGGCATCAACGTCCTGCGGCCGGTGGTGGAGACCGGTGCGGACGGCGTCATCACCTCGTTCGCCGTGAAGCAGGAGGCCCCGGCCCTGCCCGCGGGCGCCAAGGGCGCGTCGGTGCTGCGGCCGCACCGCATCGCGATCGGCTTCTACGACCTGGACGGCGCGGGCCGGCTGGTGCGCACCGAGCGCGTCGAACTGGACGTGGACGGCGAGCTGACCGGCGTCGACGCGCTGGTCGGCAAGCGGCGCCCGGCGGTCGTCCTGCTGAACGACGACGACCTGTCGTACGCCAAGGTCCGGCTCGACGAGGAGTCGCTGCGCAACGTCGTGGCGCACCTGGGCGACTTCACCGAGTCGCTGCCGCGGGCGCTGTGCTGGGCGTCGGCGTGGGACATGACCCGCGACGGCGAGCTGGCCACCCGCGCCTACCTGGACCTGGTGCTCTCGGGCATCGGCAAGGAGTCCGACATCGGCGTGGTGCAGAGCCTGCACCGGCAGGTGAAGCTGGCGCTGGACCTGTACGCGGCGCCGGACTGGCGCGAGACGGGCCTGGACCGCTGGACGCGGGCCGCGCTGGACCACCTCCGGGCGGCGGAGCCGGGCGGCGACCACCAGCTGGCGTGGGCGCGGGCGTTCGCGGCCGCGGCCCGCACCGACGAGCAGCTGGACCTGCTGGCGGCGCTGCTGGACGGTTCGGAGACGATCGAGGGCCTGGCCGTCGACACGGAGCTGCGCTGGGCGTTCGTCGAGCGGCTCGCGGCGACCGGGCGGTTCGGGGCGGACGAGATCGCCGCCGAGCACGAGCGGGACCGGACCGCCGCCGGTGAGCGGCACGCCGCCACGGCGATGGCCGCGCGTCCCACGGCGGAGGCGAAGGCCGAGGCCTGGGCGTCGGTCGTGGAGTCCGACAAGCTGCCGAACGCCGTGCAGGAGGCCGTGATCGCCGGCTTCGTGCAGGCGGACCAGCGGGAGCTGCTGGCGCCGTACACGGAGCGGTTCTTCGCCGTGGTCAAGGACGTGTGGGAGTCCCGTTCGCACGAGATGGCCCAGCAGATCGCGGTCGGCCTGTACCCCTCCCTCCAGGTCTCCCCGGAGACCCTGGAGGCGACGGACGCGTGGCTGGAGAGCGCGGAGCCGAGCGCGGCGCTCCGCCGCCTGGTCCTGGAGTCCCGCGACGGCGTGGCGCGGGCGCTGAGGGCGCAGGCCTCCGACCGGTGACGTGACGGGGCGGGGCGCCGCCGGGCGCCCCGCCCCCTCGCCGTGCGCTACGGCCGGCCGGCCGCCTGCGGCACCGCCCCGGCGGGCGGGAGGTCCTCCACGGCGAGCGGTGCGCGCGGCCGGGGCGTCAGCTGCCCCAGCACCGTCGCGGTGAACGCGATCGCCATCCCGGCCAGCTGGACGGGCCCCAGGGCCTGTCCCAGCGCCGCCCACCCCACCACCGCCGCCGTGAGCGGCGACAGCGGCCCGAGCAGCGTCACGGACGTGGCGGTCAGCCGCTCGATGCCCCGGAACCACAGCCAGTACGCGACGGCCGTGTTCGCCAGCGCCAGGTAGGCGTACCCGAGCACCGCCCGGCCGTCCAGCGCCGGCGGCGCCCCCTCGACCAGGAACGCGACCGGCGCGATGACCAGCCCGCCGGCGGTGAGCTGCCACCCGGTCATGACGAGCGGGCCGACCCCCTCCGGGCGCCCCCACCGCTTGGTGAGGACCGTCCCGGCGGACATGGCGGCCGACGAGGCGAGTCCCGCCGCCACCCCGACCGGGTCGAACGAGGCGCCCGCCGTCAGTACCACGAGGCTCACGCCGAACGCCGCCCCGACGGCGGCCAGCACGGCCCGCACGGTCGGCCGCTCCCCCAGCAGCAGCACCGCCAGCCCGACGACGAACAGCGGCCCCACGGACCCGACGACGGCGGCGACACCGCCCGGCAGCCGGTAGGCGGCGAGGAACAGCAGCGGGAAGAAGGCGCCGATGTTCAGCGCGCCCAGGACCGCCGACCGCCACCACCAGGCGCCGGAGGGCGGTGTCCGGGTGAGGGCGAGGAGGGCCAGTCCGGCGGGGAGGGCCCGCATCAGGCCGGTGAACAGCGGCCGGTCGGGCGGCAGGAACTCGGTGGTGACCGCGTACGTCGTGCCCCAGGAGACGGGGGCGAGCGCGGTGACGGCGATGACGGCGGCGCGGGACGGCACGGCGATCCCCTCCGGTCGAAGCGGCTTGTCACTAAGTAGCTTACTGCTAAGCTAATTAATGACAAGATGCTCGCGAGGGAGCGGCTTCCTTGCGGGCGGGCGGGGAGAGGACCAGACTGCCGCAATGACCGCGATCTCCGCCCCCGACCCCGTCGACGCGATCACCGCCCAGTGGGCGGTGGAGCGGCCCGACCTGGACACGGTCCCCATGGCCGTCTTCGGCCGCGTCTACCGGCTCGCGCAGGCCATGGCCGAGCGGATGGACCGCGCCTACGGGGCCTTCGGGATCTCGCGCGGCGAGTTCGACGTGCTGGCGACGCTGCGCCGCTCCGGCGAGCCGTACACGCTGTCGCCGCGCCAGCTCTCGGCGACGCTGATGCTGACCACGGGCGGGATGACGGGCCGGCTGGACAAGCTGGAGCGGGCCGGGCTGCTCGCCCGGAGCCCCGACCCGCACGACCGGCGGGCGCTGCGGGTGACCCTCAGCGAGCGGGGCCTGGAGATCGTGGAGGAGGCCGTGGTGGCCGGGCTGGCCGTGCAGCGGGAGGCGCTGGAGGCGGCCCTGGACGAGCGGGAGGCGGAGCAGCTCGCCGGACTGCTGCGGAAGCTGCTCAACGCGACGGGCGCCTGAGCGGCGCGCGGGAGGGCGGTCCCGCCGCGCGGGTGCGCCCCCGCGCGGCGCGGGACGCGGCCCGCGCCGGGACGGCGGGGCGCCTCGCGCCGGGGGAGGCTCCCCGGTACGCGGCGCCCCGGAGGCGCGGGGCCGGGGTCAGACCTGCTTCTTGGAGCGGTCCAACACCATGACCAGGACGGCGATGACCGCGAAGAGCGCGACCGGCGCGACCACGAACAGGCCGAGCGTCTCCACGACGCTCAGGCCGGAGGAGCCCGGGTCGTCGCCGTCGTCGCGCATCAGCGCGGCCGCGGGGGACGACATGAGCAGCATCATCAGCGTCGTACCGGTCGCGACGGCACCGGCGCGCAGGGCGTTCTTCTTGTCCACGGAGCAAAAGTAGCGAACGCCTAGCCGCGCCGCGCGTCCGGGGGTGCCGTAGGGCTCCCGGGCGGCTCCGGCGCGGCCGTCAGCGCGCGCAGCCGGGACGAGGCGGCGAGTTCCTCCAGCGTGACCGGGCGGCCGTCCGCGCCGGCCACCGGCAGCCGCCAGTTCGGGTACCGGTCCGAGGTGCCCGGGAGGTTCTGCGGGCGCCGGTCCCCCACCGCGTCGGGCAGCCACACGCCGGTCATCCGGGCGGGGGTGCGGCGCAGGAACCGGTAGACGGCCAGGACCTCCGCCTCCTCGTCCCGCCCGGCACCGGGCGGGAGCAGCCCCAGCCCCCGCAGGTGCGCCAGCCACTCGGCGACGTCCCCGGCGTCCTCGGCCAGCTCCTCCTCCAGCGGCCGGGCCAGCAGCCCCAGCCGGTGGCGCAGCTCCACGTGTTCGCCGCTCAGCCGGGCGGCGGTGGGCGGCAGGTCGTGCGTGGTGGCCGTGGCCAGGCAGTCGGCGCGCCACGCCTCCGGCGGCAGGGGGCGCCCGGTGCCCTCCCAGTCGCGCTCGAACCACAGCACCGAGGTGCCGAGCACGCCCCGGCGCCGCAGCGCGTCCCGCACGCCCGGCTCGACCGTGCCGAGGTCCTCGCCGATCACGGCGGCGCCCGCGCGGTGGGCCTCCAGGACGAGGACGGCGAGCATCGCGTCGGCGTCGTAGCGGACGTACGTGCCCCGGGTCGGCGGCAGCCCGGCGGGCACCCACCAGAGCCGGAACAGGCCCATCACGTGGTCGATCCGCAGGGCGCCCGCGTGCCGGAACAGGGAGCGCAGCAGGGACCGGTACGGGGCGTGGCCGGACGCGGCCAGGGCGTCGGGGCGCCACGGGGGCAGCCCCCAGTCCTGGCCGTGCGCGTTGAACGCGTCGGGCGGGGCGCCCACCGACACGCCGCGCGCGTACGTCCCGGCCTGCGCCCAGGCGTCGGCGCCGTCCGGGTGCACGCCGACCGCCAGGTCGTGGACGATCCCGACGGCCATGCCGGCCTCCCGGGCGGCGCGCGCGGCGGCGGCCAGCTGCTCGTCGGTCAGCCAGGCGGCCAGGCGGTGGAAGGCGAGCCGGTCCTCCAGCTCGGCGCGGGCCCGTGCGGTGGCCGCCGACCGGGGGTCGTCCAGGCCCGCGGGCCACCGGGTGCGGTCGGCGCCGTACCGCTCGGCGAGCGCGCACCAGGTGGCGTGGTCCTCCAGTTCCCGGCCCCGCTCGGCGCGGAAGGCGTCGAACGCGGCCCGGCGCCCGGGCCCGAGCGGGACCGCGGCGAGGACCTCCAGGGCGCGCCGCTTGAGGACCCACACGGCGTCCCGGTCGATCAGCTCGCCCTTGCGCAGGACCCCGTCGCGCAGCTCCCCGGCGCGTCCGGCGAGCGCGTCGAGTTCGGCGCGGGCGGTCCCGGAGGCGTACGCGAACTCGGGGACCTCCTCGATGCGCAGGTGCACCGGGTCGGGGAAGCGGCGCGAGGAGGGACGGTACGGCGACGGGTCGGTGGGGGTGCCGGGCACGGCCGCGTGGAGCGGGTTGACCTGCACGAACCCCGAGCCGAGCGCACGGCCCGCCCAGCCGGCGAGCTCCCGCAGGTCGCCGAGGTCGCCCATCCCCCAGGAACGGGCGGACAGCAGCGAGTACAGCTGCACCAGCACGCCGTGGCAGGGCCCGGAGGGCCGGGGCGCGCACGCGGGGGCGACGACGAGGGCGGCGCGGGCGGCGCGCCCGTCGGGGGCGTGCGCTTCCAGGGCGTGCACCCCCGGCGGGAGCTGCGCCCACGGCACGGGCGACTCGGCGGTGCCGCCGTCCTCCAGGGCGATGCGCAGGGCCGTGCCCGCGGGGAGGGCGGCGAGCGGCCGGGGGCAGCCCGCCGGCTCGTCGCCCCGCCACACCACGACCGTGGGCGGGAGCAGCCGCGCCGCCCGCGCCTCCTCGGCCGCGGCGAGCGACGCGTCGAGCGCCGCGGCGGTGGCCGCGTCCACGCCCAGGGCCCCGAGGACGGCGACCACGGTCGCGTCGGGCACCGGGACCGTGACGCCCGGGGACGGGGAGTACGCGGTGGCGACTCCGTGCAGCGCGGCGAGCCGGGCGAGGGTCATGCGGCCTCCTGGGCGCTTCGGGCTCCTGCGTGCGCAGGGCTCCGGCGCGCC
>JAAXOU010000113.1 GCA_012396115.1 Streptomyces somaliensis DSM 40738
CGGCCCCCGGGCCTCCCCGGCCCCGGACCGGACCGCCGGCGCCGGGCGCACTCCCCGGACGGAAGGGCGCCCGGCGCCGGCGGGCGGTCAGTTGTGGCTGTGCAGGACGTCGTTCAGGCCGCCCCAGACGGCGTTGTTCGGGCGGGCCTCGACGGCACCGGTGACCGAGTTGCGGCGGAAGAGGACGTTCGAGGCACCGGACAGTTCGCGGGCCTTGACGACCTGCCCGTCGGGCAGGGTGACGCGCGTGCCGGCGGTGACGTACAGGCCGGCCTCGACGACGCACTCGTCGCCCAGCGCGATGCCGACGCCCGCCTCGGCGCCGATCAGGCAGCGCTCGCCGACGGAGATCACCACGTTGCCGCCGCCGGACAGGGTGCCCATGGTGGAGGCACCGCCGCCGATGTCGGAGCCGTCGCCGATGACGACGCCCGCGGAGATGCGGCCCTCGACCATGGACGTGCCGAGCGTGCCCGCGTTGAAGTTGACGAAGCCCTCGTGCATGACGGTCGTGCCGGCCGCGAGGTGCGCGCCGAGCCGGACGCGGTCGGCGTCCGCGATGCGCACACCCTTCGGGACGACGTAGTCGGTCATGCGCGGGAACTTGTCGACGCCGGTCACCTGCAGGTGCAGGCCCTCGGCGCGGGCGTTCAGCCGGACCTTCTCCACGTCGTCGACGGCGACCGGCCCCAGCGAGGTCCAGGCGACGTTGGCGAGCAGGCCGAAGATGCCGTCGAGGTTCTGGCCGTGCGGCCTGACGAGCCGGTGGCTGAGCAGGTGCAGCCGCAGGTAGGCGTCGTGGGCGTCGAGCGGCTTCTCGTCCAGGGAGGCGATCACGGTGCGTACGGCGACGACCTCGACGCCCCGGCGGGCGTCGGCACCGACGGCCTTGGCGGCGCCCTCCCCGAGGAGGTCCGCGGCCCGGTCGGGGGTGAGCCGCTCGGTCCCGGCGGGCCCGGCCCCCTCGGTCAGCTCGGGCGCGGGGAACCAGGTGTCCAGGACGGTGCCGTCACCGGCGAGGGTGGCGAGGCCGGCGGCCACCGCCCCGGTGGTGCGAGGTGCAGAAGTCATGCCCCGAACCTAACCGCCCGGCCCGCCGCGGTGCCAACCGGTCCCGCGTCCCGCTCCGGACGCGCCCCGGACGGCCCACCGGCCCCGGCGACGGCGAACGGCCGGCCCGCCGGACCGGTCCGGCGGGCCGGCCGTTCGGCCGCGGTCCGAGGGGCCCCGGACCGGGGGGCGTCAGACGTTGAAGCCGAGCGCGCGCAGCTGCTCGCGGCCGTCGTCCGTGATCTTGTCGGGACCCCACGGCGGCATCCAGACCCAGTTGATCCTCAGCTCGCTGACGATGCCCTCCGTCGCCGCCTTCGCCTGGTCCTCGATCACGTCCGTCAGCGGGCAGGCCGCCGACGTCAGCGTCATGTCCAGCGTGGCGACGTTGGACTCGTCGACGTGGATGCCGTAGATCAGCCCCAGGTTGACGACGTCGATGCCCAGCTCGGGGTCGACCACGTCGTACAGCGCCTCGCGGACCTCGTCCTCGGACGCCGGCTTCACCGTCGCCGTCTCGTTCTCGCTCATGCAGTCTTCCCCTCCGCCTTCGCGGGCTCCTCGCCCAGTGCCTGGGCGGTCGCGTCCTTCCACGCCATCCAGCTCAGCAGCGCGCACTTCACCCGGGCCGGGTACTTGGAGACGCCGGCGAACGCGACCGCGTCCTCCAGCAGCTCCTCCATCGCGTCGTCGGGCTCGATGCGGCCCTTGGACTGCATCAGCTCCAGGAAGGTGCCCTGGACCCGCCGCGCCTCGTCGAGCTCCTTGCCGACCAGGAGCTCGTTCAGCACGGAGGCGGAGGCCTGGCTGATGGAGCAGCCCTGCCCCTCGTACGACACGTCCGCGACGCGGGAGCCCTCGTACCTCACGCGGAGCGTGATCTCGTCGCCGCACGTCGGGTTGGTGTGGTGCACCTCGGCGTCGCCCGGCCGCAAGCCCCGCCCGTGCGGGTTCTTGTAGTGGTCCAGGATGACGTCCTGGTACATCGAGTCCAGCTTCACCGAGTCAGCCCCTCATCCGAAGAAGTCGCGGACGTGCTCCAGGCCCTCCACCAGGGCGTCGACCTCGGCGGGCGTGGAGTACAGATAGAACGACGCTCGCGTGGTCGCGGGAATTCCGTACCGGAGGCAGACGGGCCGCGCGCAGTGGTGGCCGACCCGGACCGCGATGCCCTGCTCGTCGAGGACCTGGCCCACGTCGTGGGGGTGGATGTCGCCGAGCGTGAAGGAGATCGCCGCGCCCCGGTCCTCGGCCGTGGTGGGGCCGATGATCCGCAGGTCGGGGACCTCGCGCAGGCGCCGGACCGCGTACTCGGTGAGCGCGTGCTCGTGGGCGGCGATCCTGTCCATGCCGATCGAGGAGAGGTAGTCGACCGCCGCGCCGAGGCCGACGGCCTGGGCGATCGGGGGCGTACCCGCCTCGAACTTGTGGGGCGCGGGGGCGTACGTCGACGAGTTCATCGAGACGGTCTCGATCATCTCGCCGCCGCCGAGGAACGGCGGGAGGTCCTCCAGCAGCTCGTGGCGGCCCCACAGCACGCCGATGCCGGTCGGGCCGCACATCTTGTGGCCGGTGAAGGCCACGAAGTCCGCGCCGAGCGCCTGCACGTCGAGCACCATGTGCGGGGCGGCCTGCGACGCGTCGACGAGGACGAGCGCGCCGACCTCCTGGGCGCGGCGGACGATGGTCTCGACCGGGTTGAAGGTGCCGAGGATGTTGGAGACCAGCACGAAGGAGACGATCTTCGTCTTCGGCGTGATGACCTCGTCGATCCGGGAGAGGTCGAGCCGGCCGTCGTCGGTCAGCCCGAACCACTTCAGCTTCGCGCCGGTGCGCTGCGCGAGCAGCTGCCACGGGACGATGTTGGAGTGGTGCTCCATCTCGGTGATGACGATCTCGGTGTCGGCGTCCACCCGGTAGGGCTCGTCGGCCCAGCCCAGCATGTTGGCGACGAGGTTCAGCGACTCCGAGGCGTTCTTGGTGAATATCACCTCGCTGCGGCTGGGCGCGTTGACGAAGGCCGCCACCTTGTCGCGGGCGCCCTCGTACAGCTCCGTGGCCTCCTCGGCGAGGACGTGCACACCGCGGTGGACGTTGGCGTTGTGCCGCTCGTAGTACTCGCTGAGCGCGTCGAGCACCTGGCGCGGTTTCTGGGAGGTCGCCGCGTTGTCCAGGTAGACGAGCTTCCTGCCGTCGTGGAGGACCCGGTCCAGGATCGGGAAGTCCTTGCGGATCGCCTCGGTGTCGAGGAGGCCCGGAAGCCGTGTCACGCGACGTCCCCCTTTGAATGCGTACCGCTCGTGGTGCCGCCCCTGGTGTAGGACTCGTAGCCCCCGGCCTCCAGCTTGTCGGCGAGTTCGGGGCCGCCCGACTCGACGATGCGGCCGCCGGCGAAGACGTGGACGTGGTCCGGCTTGATGTAGCGGAGGATGCGCGTGTAGTGCGTGATCAGCAGGGTGCCGACCTCGCCGGTCTCCCGCACCCGGTTGACCCCCTCGGACACGATGCGCAGGGCGTCGACGTCGAGGCCGGAGTCGGTCTCGTCGAGGATCGCGATCCTGGGCTTGAGGAGCTCCAGCTGGAGGATCTCGTGGCGCTTCTTCTCACCGCCGGAGAAGCCCTCGTTGACGTTCCGCTCGGCGAAGGCCGGGTCCATGTTGAGGCGCTCCATGGCCTCCCTGACCTCCTTCACCCAGGTGCGCAGCTTCGGGGCCTCGCCGCGGACGGCGGTGGCGGAGGTGCGCAGGAAGTTGGAGACGGAGACGCCGGGGATCTCGACCGGGTACTGCATGGCGAGGAAGACGCCGGCGCGGGCGCGCTCGTCAACGGACATCCCCAGGACGTCCTCGCCGTCGAGGGTGACGGTGCCGCCGGTGACCGTGTACTTCGGGTGGCCGGCGAGGGAGTAGGCGAGAGTGGACTTGCCGGAGCCGTTGGGGCCCATGATGGCGTGGGTCTCGCCCTGCTTCACGGTCAGGTCGACGCCCTTGAGGATCTCCTTCGTGGTGTTGTCGGCCTCGACGGAGACGTGCAGGTCGCGGATTTCAAGCGTTGCCATGGGTGACTCAGGGCTCCTGGGTGACGGAGACGAGCACATCGTCCCCTTCGATCTTTACGGGGTACACGGGGACGGGGCGCGTCGCGGGAAGGCCGGAGGGCTTGCCGGTGCGCAGGTCGAAGCTGGAGCCGTGCAGCCAGCACTCGATGGCGCAGTTCTCGACCTCGCCCTCGGAGAGGGAGACGTTCGCGTGCGAGCAGATGTCGTTGATCGCGAACACCTCGCCCCCGGTGAGGACCAGGGAGACCGGCGTGCCGTCGATCTCCACCCTCTTCGGGGTGTCCTCGGCCAGCTCGCCCAGGTCGCAGGCGCGGACGAAGGCCATCAGACGGATGCCTCCAGCTCCGCCTCGATCCGCTCGATGAGCCGCCGCTCGACGTCGGCGAGGCCGATCTGCTGGACCAGCTCGGCGAAGAAGCCGCGGACGACGAGGCGGCGGGCCTCGGTCTCCGGGATGCCGCGGGCCATCAGGTAGAACAGCTGCTCGTCGTCGAAGCGGCCGGTCGCGGAGGCGTGGCCGGCTCCGGCGATCTCACCGGTCTCGATCTCCAGGTTCGGCACCGAGTCGACCCGGGCGCCGTCCGTGAGGACGAGGTTGCGGTTCATCTCGTACGTGTCGGTGCCCTCGGCGGCGGCCTGGATCAGGACGTCGCCGATCCACACGGCGTGCGCCGCCTCGCCCTGGAGGGCGCCCTTGTAGACGACGTTCGACGTGCAGTGCGGGGTGTTGTGGGTCACCAGGAGGCGGTGCTCCTGGTGCTGGCCGGCGTCGGTGAAGTACAGGCCGAACAGCTCGGCCCCGCCGCCCGTCCCGGCGTACTCGACGCGGGGGTGGATGCGGACGAGGTCCCCGCCGAAGGTGACGACGACGGACTTGAAGGAGGCGTCGCGGCCGACGAGCGCGTTGTGCTGCGCCACGTGGACGGCCCCGGCGTCCCAGTCCTGCACGGAGACGACGGTCAGCCTGGCGCCGTCGCCGAGGAGATAGTCGACGTTGGCCGCGAGGACGGCCTCGCCGGTGTGGTCGAGGACCACGACGGCCTCGGCGAACGCGCCGACCTCGATCACGAGGTGGTCGAAGGAGGTGCCGCCGCGGCCGTGGGCCGCGATGCGGACGGGCTCGGAGAGCACGGCCTCCGCGGGCACGGTCACGACCGTGGCCTTCTCGAACGAGGAGTACGCCTGGGCGGCGACCCGGTCCACCGGCGTGCCGGCCCTGCCGACGCGGGCGTCGTCCCGGCCGACGGTCTCGACGGTGACCCCGTCGGGCGCGGTCACGTCGAGGCGCACCCCCTCACCGGTGGCGGCGGCGGTGCCGTCGTGCAGGCCGCGCAGACGCTCCAGCGGCGTGAACCGCCACTCCTCCTCGCGGCCGTGCGGGACGGGGAAGTCCGCGACGTCGAAGGACGGGGGGGCGCTCATGCGGGTGGCGACGGTCGACTCGGCCGCCACCGCGATGGAGCCGGCGGTGGTCGAGCCCACCGGGATGTTCTCAGCCATGGCTGTCGTGGTTTCTCTTCCTACGTGCGTACGTCGTCAAGTCGTCCGGGGGTGGGCGGCGTCAGCCGACCGCGCCCTCCATCTGCAGTTCGATCAGCCGGTTGAGCTCCAGGGCGTACTCCATCGGCAGCTCCTTGGCGATCGGCTCGACGAACCCGCGCACGATCATCGCCATGGCCTCGTCCTCGGAGAGGCCGCGGCTCATCAGGTAGAAGAGCTGGTCCTCGGAGACCTTCGAGACCGTGGCCTCGTGTCCCATGGACACGTCGTCCTCGCGCACGTCGACGTAGGGGTAGGTGTCGGAGCGGGAGACCGTGTCGACCAGCAGGGCGTCGCACAGGACGTTGGACTTGGAGCCCGGGGCGCCCTCGCCGATCTCGATGAGGCCGCGGTAGGAGGTGCGCCCGCCGCCCCGCGCCACCGACTTGGAGACGATGTTGGAGGAGGTGTTCGGCGCCATGTGGACCATCTTGGCGCCGGCGTCCTGGTGCTGGCCCTCGCCGGCGAAGGCGATGGACAGGGTCTCGCCCCTGGCGTGCTCGCCCATCAGGTAGACGGCCGGGTACTTCATGGTGACCTTGGAGCCGATGTTTCCGTCGACCCACTCCATGGTCGCGCCCTCGTAGGCCACGGCGCGCTTGGTGACCAGGTTGTAGACGTTGTTCGACCAGTTCTGGATGGTCGTGTAGCGGCAGCGCGCGCCCTTCTTGACGATGATCTCCACGACGGCGCTGTGCAGCGAGTCGGAGGAGTAGATCGGCGCGGTGCAGCCCTCGACGTAGTGGACGTAGGCGTCCTCGTCGACGATGATCAGCGTCCGCTCGAACTGGCCCATGTTCTCGGTGTTGATGCGGAAGTAGGCCTGGAGCGGGATGTCGACGTGCACGCCCTTCGGCACGTAGATGAAGGAGCCGCCGGACCACACGGCCGTGTTCAGCGAGGCGAACTTGTTGTCGCCGACCGGGATGACCGTGCCGAAGTACTCCCGGAAGAGCTCCGGGTGCTCCTTGAGCGCGGTGTCCGTGTCGAGGAAGATCACGCCCTGGGACTCCAGGTCCTCGCGGATCTGGTGGTAGACGACCTCGGACTCGTACTGGGCCGCGACGCCGGCGACGAGGCGCTGCTTCTCCGCCTCGGGGATGCCGAGCTTGTCGTAGGTGTTCTTGATGTCCTCGGGCAGGTCCTCCCAGGACTCGGCCTGCTTCTCGGTGGACCGGACGAAGTACTTGATGTTGTCGAAGTCGATGCCCGACAGGTCCGAGCCCCAGGTCGGCATGGGCTTCTTGTCGAACAGGCGCAGACCCTTCAGCCGCAGCTTCAGCATCCACTCGGGCTCGTTCTTCTTCGCGGAGATGTCGCGGACGACGTCCTCGCCGAGGCCGCGCTTGGCGACGGCACCGGCCGCGTCCGGGTCGGCCCAGCCATACTCGTACCGACCCAGGCCCTCGAGCTCGGGGTGGCTGATCTCGGTGGTCATGCGGGGTTCCTCCCGGCCGTGCTTGCGGATGGTGGTGAAGGGGTCCTGGGGTGCTCGGGGACGCCGTGGGGGATGAACGTCGTGCAGACCCCGTCGCCGTGCGCGATGGTGGCCAGGCGCTGGACGTGCGTCCCCAGGAGGCGGGAGAAGACCTCCGTCTCCGCCTCGCAGAGCTGCGGGTAGCGCTCCGCGACGTGGGCGACCGGGCAGTGGTGCTGGCACAGCTGCTGCCCGGTCTGCCCGACCGGCGCCTCGCGTGCCGTGGCAGCGTACCCGTCGGCGCTGAGCGCCCTGGCCAGCGCCTCGGCCCTCTCCCGCGGCGGCGCCGACTCGACGGCCTCGCGGTAGGCCTCCGCCTGCGCCCGGACCCGGTCGCGGGCGAAGGCCGCGACGGCGGCCTCGCCCCCGGCGTTCCGTTCGATCCAGCGCAGGGCGTCGACCGCGAGGCTGTCGTAGGACTGGTCGAAGGCGTCCCTGCCGCAGTCCGTGAGGGCGAAGGCCTTGGCGGGGCGGCCGCGGGTGCGGGCGCCGTGGACGCGCTGCTCGCGCGGGGCGACCACGCCGTCCGCGACGAGGGCGTCGAGGTGCCGGCGCACGGCGGCCTGGGTGAGGCCGAGCCTCCGGGCGAGTTCCGCGACGGTGGAGGGGCCGTGGTCCAGGATGGACCGCGCGACCCGGTTGCGGGTGGACCGCTCCCCGGTCGCGAACTCCTCCCCGGAGGTCGTGGAAGCCGCGCCGACGTTTTTCACAACGCCATTGTTGCGTAATTCCCGAGGGAGTGACAAGCCGCGCCACCGCGGCCCGGCGATGCCGTACATCACTTAGGGAAACCTAACCTGACCTGGGGGAACGATCACCTCCGCCCGTCCGCCCCGCCGCGGGGGCCGGGCGGGCCCCCGCGGCCCGGACGCACCGGGGGGCTGCCTAGACTTGGCTGCCATGCGAAACGAGTCCGCCGTCCGGGTACGGGGCCTGGTCAAGCGGTACGGGACCAAGACCGCGGTGGACGGGCTCGACCTCGACGTCCGCGCGGGCACCGTCACCGCCGTCCTCGGTCCCAACGGGGCCGGCAAGACCACCACCGTCGAGACCTGCGAGGGGTACCACCGGCCCGACGCGGGCACCGTCCGCGTCCTGGGCCTCGACCCGGTCGCCGACGCGGCCCGGCTGCGCCCCCGGGTCGGCGTGATGCTCCAGTCGGGCGGCGTCTACTCGGGCGCCCGCGCCGACGAGATGCTCCGCCACACCGCGAGGCTGCACGCCCACCCCCTCGACGTGGACGCCCTGATCGAGCGCCTGGGCCTGGGCTCCTGCGGCCGCACGGCGTACCGGCGCCTGTCCGGCGGGCAGCAGCAGCGGCTCGCCCTGGCCATGGCCGTGGTCGGCCGGCCCGAGCTGGTCTTCCTGGACGAGCCGACCGCGGGCCTGGACCCGCAGGCCCGCCGGTCCACCTGGGAGCTGGTGCGCGAGCTGCGCGCGGACGGCGTGACCGTGGTGCTCACCACCCACTTCATGGACGAGGCCGAGCAGCTCGCGGACGACGTGGCCGTCGTCGACGCCGGGCGGGTCGTCGCCCAGGGCAGTCCCGAGGCGCTGTGCCGCGGCGGCGCCGGCGACTCCCTGCGCTTCACCGGCCGGCCCGGCCTCGACCTGGCCTCGCTGCTGGAGGTCCTGCCCGGCGGCACGGCCGCCGCCGAGACCGCCCCGGGCGCGTACCGGATCACCGGCGCGGTCGATCCGCAGCTCCTGGCCGCGGTCACCGGCTGGTGCGCCCGGCACGGGGTGATGCCGGACGGCATCGCGGTCGGGCGCCGCACCCTCGAGGACGTCTTCCTGGAGCTGACCGGCAAGGAGCTGCGCGGATGAACAGCGGTACGTACGCCCCGAGGCCGGGGGCCGCGCCGGTCGGCCGGATGATCGCCGCCCAGGCCGCCCTGGAGACGCGGATGCTGCTGCGCAACGGCGAGCAGCTGCTGCTCACCGTCGTCATCCCCTCCCTGCTGCTGGTGCTCTTCTCCACCGTCGACGTCGTCGACACCGGTGACGGCGAGGCGGTGGACTTCCTCGCGCCGGGCGTCCTGGCCCTGGCCGTGATGTCCACCGCCTTCACCGGGCAGGCCATCGCCACCGGCTTCGAGCGGCGGTACGGGGTGCTCAAGCGGCTCGGCGCGTCCCCGCTCCCCCGCTGGGCGCTGATGGCCGCCAAGACGCTGGCCGTGCTGGTCACCGAGGTCCTCCAGGTCCTGCTGCTGACCGCCATCGCCCTGGCACTCGGCTGGTCGCCGCGGGGCAACCCCCTCGCGGTGCTCCTGCTGCTGGTCGCGGGCACGGCCGCGTTCTCCGGGCTCGGTCTGCTGATGGCCGGGACGCTGCGGGCCGAGGCGACGCTGGCGGCGGCGAACCTGGTGTTCCTGCTGCTCCTGGTGGGCGGCGGGGTGGCCGTGCCGCTGGACAGGTTCCCCGGCGCGACGCGCGCGGTGCTGGAGTGGCTGCCGATCTCGGCGCTCTCCGGCGGGCTGCGGGAGGTGCTCCAGCAGGGCGCCGGCGTGCCGTGGGACCGGATCGGCGTCCTCTCCGCGTGGGCCGCGGCGGGGCTGGGCGCGGCGGCGCGCCTCTTCCGCTGGGAGTGAGCGGCCGCACCCCTCGTGAAAGCGTGCACAAGCGGGACCTACGATGGGATCCGTGTTGACCCCCCTCGCCCTCATCGCCCAGCGCTGGAGCCCGTCCCCCCGGACGCTCCGGCGGGCCGCGCTCTCCGCGGTCGTCATGGCCGTCGTCATCATCGTCACGGGCGGCGCCGTCCGGCTGACCGGCTCCGGCCTCGGCTGCGACACCTGGCCCAAGTGCACCGACGACAGCCTGTTCGCCACGCCTGAGCAGGGCGTCCACGGCGCCATCGAGTTCGGCAACCGCCTGCTGACATACGTCCTGTCGGCGGCCGTCGGCTGGGCGATCGTCGCGGCCCGGTCGACGAAGCCGTGGCGCCGGGGGCTGACCCGGCTGGGCTGGCTGCAGTTCTGGATCGTCGCGAGCAACGCCGTGATCGGCGGCATCACGGTCTGGATGGGTCTGAACCCCTGGACCGTGGCCGGTCACTTCCTCGCCGCCAACGCGCTGCTGACGGTCGCCGTCGTCACCTGGGTGCGCGCCGGCGAGGGCGACGCCGCGCCCCGTCCGCGCGTCCCCGGCCCGGTGCGGAGGGCGGGCTGGGCGCTGGTCGCCGCGTCGGGCGTGCTGATCGCGGCGGGCACGGGGGTGACGGGCAGCGGCAAGCACGCGGGCGACAGCAGCGACGTGCCGCGCATGCCGTTCGACTACGCGACGGCGGCGCAGGTGCACGCGGCGTTCGCCTGGATCGTCTGCGCGGGCGCGATCGCCCTGTTCCTCGCCCTGCGGGTGGTCGACGCCCCGGACGACGTCCGGGCGCGCGCCCGCCACCTGCTGCTGGTGCTGCTGCTCCAGGGCGGCATCGGCTACGTGCAGTACTTCACCGGCGTTCCGGAGCTGCTGGTGGGCGCCCACATGCTCGGCTCGGCGCTCCTGTGGATCGCCGTGCTCCGCCTGGCCCTGGCCATGCGGGAGCGGCCCCTGCCCGCCGCGCCGCCGTCCACCCCCCGGGCGGACGGCGCGGCGCTCACGGCGGCGTAGGGCCGGGAAGCGGTGCGGGGCGCGGCGGGTGCGCCCCGCGCCCTCAGCCGGCGGTCCCGCCGCCGATCTGGATGCCGGCCATGCGGCTCCACTCGTACGGGCCCGTGCGGACCTTGGCGGCGAGTTCGCCGTCGAAGGACTCCTGCAGGGCGAGACCGGCCATCTCGGCGGCGTCCCGCGCGGTCCGCCCGTCGGGCGCGACCAGGTCGCCCCAGGTGCCGTCCTCGCCGACCAGGACGATGCGCGTGCCCGCCTGTCCGACGTAGGAGAGCTGGCCCCGGGCGCCGCCGTGCTCCGCGGCGAAGGCCCGGATCCGCTTGGCGAGCCTCGCCGCCGTGCGCCCTGCCTGCTTGGTGGTGTCTGCCATGGACAGGATGCTACTTCCGGGTAGATCGACGGGCGACGGGCGGGTCCGGCAGGGCGCGGTCAGCGCAGGAACGGGTCCACGGCGACCGCGACGAACAGCAGCGACGCGTAGGTGATGGACCAGTGGAAGAGGCGCATCTCCTTCAGCTTCGCCCCGGTCCCGCCGGACCGGGCGCGGTGCTGGAGGGCGTGCGCCTCCCACAGCCACCAGCCGCCGGTGACCAGCGCCACGGCCGTGTAGAACCAGCCCGTGTAGCCGAGCGGCTGGAGCAGCAGCGAGACCAGGACCATCACCCAGCTGTAGAGGACGATCTGCCGGGCCACGACCCGGTTGGAGGCCAGGACCGGGAGCATCGGCACCCCCGCGCGCGCGTAGTCCTCCTTGACCTTCATGGACAGCGGCCAGTAGTGCGGCGGGGTCCAGAAGAAGATGACGAGGAAGAGGATCACCGCGCCCCACGACATGGAGCCGGTGACCGACGACCAGCCGATGAGGACCGGCATGCAGCCGGCGATGCCGCCCCACACGATGTTCTGCGCCGTGCGGCGCTTGAGGACCATCGTGTAGACGACGACGTAGAACAGGAGCGCGCCGAGGGCGAGCCACGCCGAGAGCCAGTTGACGAACAGCCCGAACCAGAGCGTGGACACCGCGGCGAGCCCCAGGCCGAAGAGCAGGCCCTCGCGGGGCGAGACCATGCCGGTGACCAGGGGCCGCTGCGAGGTGCGGTCCATGAGGGCGTCGATGTCGCGGTCGATGTACATGTTCAGCGCGTTGGCGCCGCCGGCCGACAGGTAGCCGGCGAAGCACGTGTGGAGCACCAGCAGCAGGTCCGGTACGCCCTGTTCCGCGAGGAACATGACCGGGACCGTGGTGATCAGCAGCAACTCGATGATCCGCGGCTTGGTCAGCGCCACGAACGCCTTGGCGCGGGCCCCGAATGGCCGATGGGCTGGACTCGTCCCGAGCCCACCCTCCCCCAGCGCCTCGAGGGCCTGGGAGGTGCCCCCAGAACGGGATTCGACGGCCGTCACGCACACCCCTGACAGAGACATCCCTGCGAGCCCGCCCTTGACGTGATGGGCCGGTGAAGACTCGCGCGTACCACGCCACTGTAGACGTTGCCCGTACTCCGCCCTCCGCGGGGGTGGCCCGTGTTCCCCTCCCCCGCCGGGCGGGAGGGCGGGGCGCGGACGGGCGGCTCCCCGCCGTCCGGGCGCCGCCGCGGA
>JAAXOU010000114.1 GCA_012396115.1 Streptomyces somaliensis DSM 40738
CCCCGTACCGCAGCCCGCCTATCCGTCCCCGTCCCTCCTCCGGGCCGCGGTCGAACTGCTCGCCGGGCTGCACCGCCACGATCCGCGCCTGCTGCTGTCCGCCCGCGACGCCGAGCAGCTCGCCCCGGGCGCCGCCACCTGGCTGGAACGGGGCGCCAGCCCCGAGGGGGTACAACACGCGCTGAGCGCGCGCCTGCCCGCCGAACCGCTGTACCACCCGGCCGCGTTCCTGGCCCACCGGCTCACCACCGAAATCCCGCCCCCCGCCACCGGCCCGGTCCGCGCCCCGCACCCGCTCCAGAACTGCGACCTCTGCGACCGCGCCTTCCGGGCCCCCGAACCCGGGGTGTGCGGCGACTGCCGCGCCCTTCCCGCCCCGCCCGAACGGGGGTCCCGCGGCCAGCCCGCCCCGTGAGGCGAGGTACCGCCCCTTCCGGGACACCCGGCCCCCTCCCGGGGGCCTGGAGCGCGGGCTGTACCCGAAGCCGCGGGCGGGCGGTCCGGGCACCGCGATGCCGACGGACGGCTTCTCCTGCCGCACGCGGATCTCCCAGGGAGGCGGCCGCCGGGTCGAGCACCTGTCCGAAGTACTGTTGCGGGCGCTGCCCGCACCCCCTCCCCCTCCCTCTAACGGTCCGAACGGAGGCAACACATGCGCGTCGTGAGGTTCCGCGAGGCGGACACGGCCCGGTACGGGGCCCTGTGCGACGACGGGGCGGTACCCCCGGCCGACGGGCCGTCCGGGGACCCCTCCGCCCCCGGCGACGGGGTGTCCGAGGCGTCCCTGGTGTTCCCCGGGTCCGCGACCGGCGCCGTCGGGAGCCGGCCTTGATACCGGCCCTCCTCGGCGCGTTCGTGATCCTCGCCGTCGCCTCCGTCGTCCGCTCCACCGCCGGCTTCGGCTTCTCCCTGGTCGCCGTACCCCCGCTGGCGCTGCTGGTCGAACCGGCCGCGGCGGTCGTCGTGGCGGGCATCATGGCGGCGCCGCTCAGCCTGTGGATAGCGGTGCGCGACCGGCACCACGTCGACCGGCGCATCACCGCCGTCACCCTCCTCGCCGGTCTGAGCGGGGTGCCCTTCGGCGTGTGGCTGCTGTCGGTGCTCCCGCCGGACGTACTGATGATCACCATCACGGTGGTGGTGCTGCTGGGCACGTTCATCGTCTGGCGGAGGGTCGCGCTGCGGGGCGGCCTGGTGACGATCATCGGCGTGGGCGTGTTCTCCGGGGCCTCGTTCGCCTCCACGGGGATAGACGGCCCGCCGATGGTCGCGGCGTTCCAGAGCATGAAGCTGGAGCCGCGCGTCCAGCGCGCCACGCTGGCGGTGGTGTTCTCGGGCACCAGCCTCGCCGCGCTGGTGGGCTTCGCGGTGAGCGGCCAGCTCACCGCGACGGTGGGGCGGACGCTGCTGGCGGGGGTCCCGGCGCTGTTCGTGGGCATCTTCGCGGGCGAGCGGATCTTCAGCCGGTTGAACGCGGAGTGGTTCCGCCGCGTCGTCCTCGGCCTGCTGGTGGTCAGCTCGGTCTCGGTGGTCGTACGCGTGGCCGTGGCCTGACCCGGTGCCGGTACCGACTCCGGGGTGGGGTGGGACGGGGCGGGGCCGGTCCCGGGGTCGGACGGTGACGGAGGCCGCCCGTGCTCCCGCGCCGACACACCGCTCCGGGGGCGGCGGGCGGCGGGCCATCGGGGCCGCAGGTGGTCGGGGCCGAGACCGTCAGGGCCGTAGACGGTCGAGACCATAGGCGATCAGGGCCGTAGGCGATCAGAGCCGTAGACGGTCGAGGCCGCGGGTGGTCGGAGCCGTCCGGTGGGGGAACACCCCGCCGCATTCCGGGCAACCCCGGGTGTCGATAATCCGTCTAGACGACCGCGCGGGCTCCAGCGTCGACCAGCGCTCCGCCGTCGGCAGGCACCCACAGCAGCACCAGTACGGGGGGACACAGGTGAACGAGATACCGGGGGGCCGGCCTCACGCTGCCGTTTTCCGCTTCCGGGCCGCCGACGGCCCCGCCGCCCCCACCCCACCGGTCGCGGCCTCCCCGCACCACGCTCCGCACCGCGTCCCGCCCCCGACCCGCCGCCGCACCCTCACCGCGGCTCTGGCCCTCGCCGGGGCCACCGGCCTCACCGGTCTCGCCGGCTGCTCCGTCCCCGCCCAGCGCCGCGCCGCCCCCACCGCCGACCCGGCGCCGGGCCTGCCGATCACCGGCTCGCGCCGCGCGCAGCTGATGCAGATCCTGGCGCACCCGGACGACGACCTGTACTTCATGAACCCGGACTGCCAGCGCATGGTCGACGCCGGCGTCCCCCTGGTCTGCGTGTACGTCACCGCCGGTGAGCACACCGGCAGGAACCACGTCCCCGGCCGCACCGGGGAGACCGTCGCCGACCGGGAGGACTACTCCTCCGCCCGCCAGCAGGGCCTGCGCCAGGCGTACGCGCGGATGATCGGACTGGACGAGTTCACCCCTTGGCGGAGGGGCGTCGCCACGCTCCGCGGCGACCGCCGGGCGGAGATCGACACGCTCACCCACGGCGACCGCCGCGTCGAACTGGTCTTCCTCAACCTCGCGATGCACACCCCCCGCCACTGGACGGCGGTGCCCGACCTGTGGGACGACCGCATGCCGAGCCTGCGGACCGTCGTCGCGACCGGCTCGCCCGTCCGCCGCGCCTCGGACTACGACCACGACGGCCTGATCGACGTCCTCGTCGGCCTGATGGAGCACTACCGGCCCACCGTCGTCCACACCCTCGACCCCGACCCGGACGTCCAGCACAGCGACGAGGCCACCCGGCGGAGGGACTCCGAGCAGCCCGGCTACTCGGACCACGCCGACCACACCGCCGTCGCCTCCTTCAGCTGGGCGGCGATGGTCCGCTGGGTCGCCGAGGCCAGCGCGGACGGCGGCTCCGTACCGGGCTTCGTCACCACCTCGTTCCGCGGCTACTACAACCGGCACTGGCCCAAGAACCTCCCCGAGCCGGTGCTGCGCGAGAAGGCCGCCCACCTCGTCCCGTACGGCGGCGACCCGGCCTGGCGGTGCGGCAACACCGCCGGCTGCGGCGACTACATGGTCGGCGGGAACCGGCCCCTCACCAACAGGAAGGGCTGGGTGCGGGCCACGCACCACCGCTACCCGGCCCCGGGCCCCGTCGTGGCCGCGGAGCCCGACGGGCGGCTCGCGGCGTACGGGGTGCTGGGACTGCGCGCCGTGCGCTGGCGCGAGACGGAGCGCGGCGGCGGGCGGTGGGGCGATCCGGACGACCTGGGCGGCGGGCCCCTCGCGCCCGGTCTCGGCCATGCGGCCCTCCCGGACGGGCGGCGCCTGCTCTTCGGGCTGCGCTTCGCGGCCCTCGACGGGCGCGGCGGCGCCGACAGGCGCGAGGTCGTACTGCTGGAGCAGCGCTCCGCGGGCGGGCCGTTCCTCGCCTGGCGCGGACTCGGCAACCCGGAACCGGACGACGACCGCGGGCGCCGGCTCGGCGTTCCCGCGGCGGCGACGGACCGGCGGGGCCGCGTGCACCTCTTCGTCCGCAACGCGGACAAGGGGGTCAGCACCCGGGTGCGGGAGGCCGACGGCACCTGGGGACCGTGGAGGGACCTGGGCGGCGAGGAGGTCCAGGACGGCCTGACGGCCGCCGTGGACCCGGCCGGCCTCGTCCACCTCTTCGCGGCCGCGCGGGACGGGGTCCACCACTGGGCCCAGGAAGCGCCGGGCCGGCCGGTGGTGTTCCGCCCGGACGGCGGGCTGCCGGCCCCCGGCGGCCCGGTGGCCGTGGCGGCCGCGTCCGACGGCGGCCTGGAGCTGTACTACCGCGCGCCCGCCCGCGAGGAGCTGACGGCGGTACGGGTCGACGGGGCCGCCCCGACCCGCGCCGCGCTCGACGGCTACGGCCCGGTCGGCGCCGCCGCCACGCCCCGGGGCCCGCTGCTGGTCGGCAGGGACCTGCGCGGCCGCGTCCTGGTGCGCACCGCCGCGGGCCGCCTGGCCACGCGTACGCGGGGAGCCGTGGCCCTGGGCCCGGCGGCCCTCCACACCCATCCGGAACACGGCGTCCTCGTCATCGGCCTCGGCGCCGACGCCCACCCGTGGACCTGGGCGCCGGAGCCGCGCACCGAGAGCTGAGCCCCGGCCGTCACCGGCCGGGAGGCGTTCAGAAGTGCTCGACCTTCTCCCCCTCCGGCACCTGGTAGCAGCCGGACACGACCATCAGGCTCAGCTTGGGCGGGTTCTGCTTGGCCCGGTGGACGATGTAGACGCTGTGCTTCTTCTGGTCGTTGTCCGCCGTGAGTTCGAGGTTCCGGTTCATGCTGGTGTCACGACCGTATTCGACGATCTTCCAGCCGTGCTTCGGCAGATCCCTCTTGAGGCGTTCCATCAGACCGTCGAGGTCAGCCGCCGACGCGGGCATGAAGCTCCACTTGTGGAAGATCTGGAAGAACTTCTCCTCGTCCTTCCCGGAGCACCCCGTGACGCCCGGCCCGGTCTCGGAGGCTTTGCCCTTGATGCCGATCAGGTCGTAGATCTCGCTGGACACCTTCTCCGCCTCATTGGCCGCGGCGAAGGTGGTGGCGGTGCCCGCGAACGGGATGTCGTCCGATTCGTTCATGCTGCATCCGGTGAGTGTGGTGAGGATGAGGGAGACGAGGAGCGCCTGAGCGCCCAGTCTGGTCTTCAATCGGGAGCCTCGATGGGTGGTCGGGCGGAGGCGCGGACCGGCCGCGCCGTCAGGGCGGGTATCAGGCCCGGTCGTCACGGTGTCCCCGGACCCGGTCGGCGGGCAGGGGGCGGCATGAGGGGTGCGCGGCACGGTTAGCGCGTTCTCTCGTAGGCGGGGCGCTGCTCCACCTGCTCCGCTTGGTGGCCCCTTCCGGCGACGACCAGGCCCTGATTCAGCAGGCTTTTGCTGTTTTCCTTCCAGTAGTCGCTGTGGCCCTCGGTGTCCGTGGTGAGCTGGTTGGCGCCGAAGCGCTCGTCGCTGGGGATCGTCCAGGGGCCGTCCCAGTCGGTCCCGCCGTGCCCGAAACGTCCGATGTCCGGAACGAGGTCCCCCTCCGCCTCCTGGTTCCACACATGCCCCTTGGGTACGTCCATGTCCTCCGCCTTGGGCACCTGCACACCGGGGCTGCCAGCGAGGATCACGTCATCGGCATTGAGATCGCCCTGTCGGGCGGCGGATCCGATGAGGGTCGTCCCGTAGGAATGGCCGATCGCCGTGCGGTGCGGGTCCGTCTCGACGGCCCGGGACGCGTCGAGCCCGTCCATGAAGCGGTTGAAGGCGGGCGCTCCGTCGTTCGCGTAGTGACTGAACGGGGCGTCCTTGACGATGTCCTGCGGAGCGTCGTACCCGAGCCAGGTGATCGTGGAGACCGACTCTCCGTCGGCCTCGTCGCTCGCCACGCGCCAGGTCTCGACCATCCGGTTGATGTTGCCGCCGATGTCGCCGAGGTTCGACGTCGTGCCCGGCACGTACACCGCCTGGTGGTCGGCCGTGTCCGGATTGCCGTTCGCCACGATCGCCCGGCCGTTGCCCTCGGGGCTGAAGCCCAGCAGGTACGCCTCGGGCAGCCCCTTCACACCCGTGTTGTCGAAGCGCTCCTGGATGCTCCTCATCCCCTTCAGGGACTTGTTGAGCTGCTCGTACCGGTCCCCGTACTTCTCGTGCCACTCCATCCACTCGTCGGTGTGCACCTTCGCCGGGAACCGCCCCGCCGTGATCCAGGTCCACTCGTTGGCGGGCGGCTTGGGGATGGAGTCCAGCTCCATCTGGAGCTGGCCCCGCTTCTCCTCGAAGACGGTGCGGTTGGCCTCGTCGCGGACCGCGGACGGCAGTCCGTCGAGCCCGCCGACGACACCGGGCTGGAGCGAGAGCCAGGCCGCCTGCTCCTCCGCGCCGAGCTTCTTCCACCACGCCGCGTTGTCCTTCGGCGTGCCGCCCTCGGGCGGCTTCGGCAGGGACTCCAGATAGCTCCTGCCGGCTTCGCGGACCCCGCCCATGTCCGACTGCGCGTCGGCCCAGTCGCGGTTGGAGACCACGAGGTCGTCGTCGGCCTTCAACGCGCGCAGCTTCGGGGCCCACTTCGCGTCCGCGTCGGTGGCCTCCTTCAGCGCGTCGGCGATCCGGTTCGCGAACCCGAGGGCCTTGCCGTAGTGGGGGTTCGGGTGGATGTTGACCGCCTGCCGGGACACCGCCGCGCTCGTCGGGTCCGTCGGGCTGCCGGTGCTCTGCACGGTTCCGCCCTCGGGCACCTTCCCGTCGACCGCCTCGCCCCCCGCGGGGAAGGTGACCGATCCGTCGGGGTTGACCGTGCAGCCGTTGGCGCTCGCGTCCGCCAGCGCAGCATCCAGCTTCCGCTTGGCCACCGCCATGTCGAAGGCGAAGCCGTTGAGGGCGGCGCTGATGAGCCCGCATTCCGTCTGGACGTAGTGGAAGTTCTTCGACAGCTCCTGCAACTGCCCGAGCGCGGCCTTCGCCGTGGCGCCCTCCAGCTCGCGCCGGATGCCCGGACAGACCTCGTTGTCTATCTTGTCCTTGGCCGTCATGGCCATGTCACCCGTTGCGCGGTAACCGGCGGCGGCTTCCTCGTACTCGGAGGGCTTGAAGGCCTTCAGCGTCGCAAGGTCCACGGCTGCGGATCACCTGTCCTTCGCCTGGCCGCCGACGGCCTCGGTGTCCTGGTACTTCACCTTGATCCTGTCGAGTTCCGCCTGCAGGGACGCGTCGAGCATCTGCAGGTCCCGCCCGGAGCGCTCCAGCAGCCCGCCCAGCTCGCCGCAGCGGCCGCCGACGTCCCCCACGTACTTCTTCCAGGACTCGTACAGCTCCTTCTGCGCGGCCGCCGACTGGCACCCGGTCGTGTCGCCGAGGCCGGTCTGCCCGCTCTCCAGCCTGGTCTGCGCCTTGTCGACGTCGTCCTTCAACCGCCGGACGCCCTCACCGGCCCTGGCCCAGACCCGCTTCTCCGACTTCAGCCGCTCCGAGGCACCGCCGCCCTGGTCGGCGGGGTGCTGGTTGAGCTGCATCCGTGTCGAACCGCGTGCCGCCGCGTCGGTCTTGAGCCGCTCCCACTCGTCCCATGCCATTCACGAACCTCCCCGTGTCCCGTTGTTCCAGGCGCGCCCCGGGCGTCCCGAGCCGCCATGATCCCCGGACCCGAACGGAGAGGTCAAACCTGCCGGCTCACGCCCCGGGCCCGCCGGAACGCGGAGGGGCCCGTACGACCGGAGTCGTACGGGCCCCTCACCTGCAGCTCTGCGAGCTACCGGGTCAGACGGTCAAGTGGACTCACTTGACGATCTTGGTGACCTGGCCGGCGCCCACGGTCCGACCACCCTCGCGGATGGCGAACTTCAGGCCCTCCTCCATGGCGACCGGCTGGATCAGCTGGACCGACATGGTGGTGTTGTCGCCCGGCATGACCATCTCGGTGCCCTCGGGGAGGGTCACGACGCCGGTCACGTCCGTGGTACGGAAGTAGAACTGCGGGCGGTAGTTGTTGAAGAACGGCGTGTGGCGGCCACCCTCGTCCTTGGAGAGGATGTAGGCCTGCGCCTCGAACTCGGTGTGCGGGGTGACCGAGCCCGGCTTGATGATGACCTGGCCGCGCTCGACGTCCTCGCGCTTGATGCCGCGGAGGAGCAGACCGACGTTCTCACCGGCCTGGCCCTCGTCGAGCAGCTTGCGGAACATCTCGATGCCGGTGACCGTGGTGGTGGTCTTCTCGGTCTTGATGCCGATGATGTCGACGGTCTCGTTGACCTTCAGGACACCGCGCTCGATACGGCCGGTGACGACCGTACCGCGACCGGTGATCGTGAAGACGTCCTCGATCGGCATGAGGAACGGCTTGTCGACGTCGCGCTCCGGCTGCGGGATGGCCTCGTCGACGGCGTTCATGAGGTTCATGACCGACTCGGCCCACTCCGGGTCGCCCTCGAGCGCCTTCAGAGCGGAGACCTTGACGACCGGAACGTCGTCGCCCGGGAACTCGTACTCGGAGAGGAGCTCGCGGACCTCGAGCTCGACGAGCTCCAGGATCTCCTCGTCGTCCACCATGTCGGCCTTGTTCAGGGCGACGACGATGTACGGGACGCCGACCTGGCGGGCCAGGAGCACGTGCTCCTTGGTCTGCGGCATCGGGCCGTCGGTGGCGGCGACCACGAGGATGGCGCCGTCCATCTGCGCCGCACCGGTGATCATGTTCTTGATGTAGTCCGCGTGACCCGGGCAGTCCACGTGCGCGTAGTGACGCGACTCGGTCTGGTACTCGACGTGCGCGATGGAGATGGTGATACCGCGCTGGCGCTCCTCGGGAGCCTTGTCGATCTGGTCGAAGGCCGAAGCCTCGTTCAGGTCCGGGTACTTGTCGTGCAGCACCTTGGTAATGGCGGCCGTGAGGGTCGTCTTACCGTGGTCGATGTGACCGATGGTGCCGATGTTGACGTGCGGCTTAGTCCGCTCGAACTTCGCCTTCGCCACGGGGGTCCTCCTGGAGAGTGGTTCTGTACGCCTTGCTCATCGGCGCCAGGTGATCTTTGCTGGGGTGCCAGGCGCCGGGGCCCGGTTCCTCGGGTTACGGGGATGAGAGCCCCGGCGATTGGGTCAAGCCTAAAGCGTGAACTCGGCTGAGTTACTCGCCCTTGGCCTTCGCGATGATCTCCTCGGCGACGTTCCGCGGAACCTCGGCGTAGGAGTCGAACTGCATCGAGTAGCTTGCGCGACCCGAGGTCTTGCTGCGGAGGTCGCCGACGTAGCCGAACATCTCCGACAGCGGCACCAGGCCCTTGACGACACGGGCACCGGCACGCTCCTCCATGGCCTGGATCTGGCCACGGCGGGAGTTGATGTCACCGATGACATCGCCCATGTAGTCCTCGGGCGTGGTGACCTCGACGGCCATCATCGGCTCGAGGAGCACGGGGGACGCCTTGCGCGCGGCCTCCTTGAAGGCCTGCGAGCCGGCGATCTTGAAGGCGAGCTCGGAGGAGTCGACCTCGTGGTAGGCGCCGTCGAGCAGGGTGACGCGCACGCCCGTCATCTCGTAGCCCGCGAGGATGCCGAACTGCATGGCCTCCTGCGCACCGGCGTCGACCGAAGGGATGTACTCCTTCGGGATGCGGCCACCGGTGACCTTGTTGACGAACTCGTACGAGGCGTCGCCGCCCTCGATCGGCTCGATCGCGATCTGCACCTTGGCGAACTGACCGGTACCACCGGTCTGCTTCTTGTGGGTGTAGTCCACGCGCTCGACGGCCTTGCGGATCGTCTCGCGGTACGCGACCTGCGGCTTGCCGACGTTGGCCTCGACCTTGAACTCGCGCTTCATGCGGTCGACGAGCACCTCGAGGTGAAGCTCGCCCATGCCGCCGATGACGGTCTGGCCGGTCTCCTCATTGGTGTGCACCTGGAAGGAGGGGTCCTCCTCCGCGAGACGCTGGATGGCGACACCCAGCTTCTCCTGGTCGCCCTTGGACTTGGGCTCGATGGCGACCTCGATGACCGGCGCCGGGAAGTCCATGGACTCCAGGATCACCGGGGCCTTCTCGTCGCACAGCGTCTCACCGGTCGTGGTCTGCTTCAGACCCATGACGGCGATGATGTCGCCGGCGCCCACCGCGTCGATCTCCTCACGCTTGTTCGCGTGCATGCGGTAGATCTTGCCGATGCGCTCCTTCTTGCCCTTGACGGAGTTCAGCACCGAGGTGCCGGACTCCAGGCGACCGGAGTAGATCCGGACGAAGGTGAGCTTGCCGAGGTGCGGGTCGCTCATGATCTTGAACGCCAGCGCCGACAGCGGCTCGTCGTCGGACGGCTTGCGCCTGACGACGGTCTCGGCGTCCTTGGGGTCCTGACCCTCGATGGCCTCGATGTCGACCGGCGACGGCAGGTAGCGCACGACGGCGTCGAGCAGGGGCTGGACGCCCTTGTTCTTGAACGCGGTACCGCAGAACACCGGGGTGACCGTGGTGCCGGTGCCCTTGCCGGAGGCGATGGTGATGCGGCGGATCGCGGAGTACAGCTGCTCCTCGGTGAGCTCCTCGCCCTCCAGGTACAGCTCCATGATCTCTTCGTCGTTCTCCGCGACGGCCTCGACCAGCTTGCCGCGGTACTCCTCGGCGAGTTCGGCGAGGTTCTCCGGGATGTCGACGATGTCGTACATCTCGCCCTTGGCCGCCTCGGCGGACCAGACCAGGGCCTTCATGCGGACCAGGTCGACGACGCCCTGGAAGTCGGCCTCGGCGCCGATCGGCAGCTGCATGACGATCGGCTGCGCGCCCAGGCGGTCCGAGATCATGCCGACGCAGCGGAGGAAGTCGGCCCCGGTGCGGTCGAGCTTGTTCACGAAGCAGATGCGCGGAACGCCGTAGCGGTCCGCCTGACGCCACACGGTCTCGGACTGCGGCTCCACACCGGCCACACCGTCGAACACGGTCACGGCGCCGTCGAGGACGCGGAGCGAACGCTCCACCTCGACGGTGAAGTCGACGTGACCGGGGGTGTCGATGATGTTGATGGTGTGATCGACGTCCTCGAGCGACCAGTGGCAGGTCGTCGCGGCGGACGTGATCGTGATGCCGCGCTCCTGCTCCTGCTCCATCCAGTCCATCGTGGCGGCGCCGTCGTGGACCTCACCGATCTTGTACGAGACACCGGTGTAGAAGAGGATGCGCTCGGTGGTGGTCGTCTTGCCCGCGTCGATGTGGGCCATGATCCCGATGTTGCGGACCCTGGCCAGGTCAAGCGAAGTGGTAGCCATAAGGCTTCAGTCTTCTCTCGGTCTCGATGTGGGTGCGACTACCAGCGGTAGTGCGCGAAGGCCTTGTTGGACTCGGCCATCTTGTGCGTGTCCTCGCGCTTCTTGACCGAGGCGCCGAGGCCGTTCGAGGCGTCCAGCAGCTCGTTCATGAGGCGCTCGGTCATGGTCTTCTCGCGACGGGCGCGCGAGTAGCCCACCAGCCAGCGCAGAGCGAGGGTGGAGGCGCGACCGGGCTTGACCTCGATCGGCACCTGGTAGGTGGCGCCACCGACACGGCGGGACTTCACCTCAAGAGCCGGCTTGACGTTCTCGAGGGCGCGCTTCAGCGTGACGACCGGGTCCTGACCGGTCTTCTCGCGGAGGCCCTCCATCGCGCCGTAGACGATGCGCTCGGCGGTGGAGCGCTTGCCGTTGAGCAGGATCTTGTTGATGAGCGAGGTCACCAGAGGAGAACCGTAGACCGGGTCGATGATGACCGGGCGCTTCGGGGCGGGGCCCTTACGAGGCATTCTTACTTCTCCTTCTTGGCGCCGTAGCGGCTGCGGGCCTGCTTGCGGTTCTTGACACCCTGGGTGTCGAGCGAGCCGCGGATGATCTTGTAGCGAACACCCGGCAGGTCCTTCACACGGCCGCCACGCACGAGCACGATGGAGTGCTCCTGCAGGTTGTGTCCCTCACCCGGAATGTAAGCCGTGACCTCGATCCCGGAGGTCAGACGCACACGCGCGACCTTGCGGAGGGCCGAGTTCGGCTTCTTCGGGGTGGTCGTGAACACACGCGTGCAGACGCCGCGGCGCTGGGGGGAGCCCTCGAGCGCGGGCGTCTTGTTCTTCTCGACCTTGTCCTGCCGGCCCTTCCGGACCAGCTGCTGGATCGTAGGCACTACTTCTCCGGTTTCTGTGTGCCGTGTAGTGAAGCTAACCTGGAACGTCACCGACCCACGCGGTCGGGTGTGTCGGATGCCGTGCACCTCCACCGGCAGGGTGGGGACGAGCGCGGATCGCGGTGGCCGTTCACGGCTCGCCGTGCGGTTGAGGACACGCACGGGAGCCCAGGCACACCCCAGGCACAAGGTCTGAGCGTACCTACCGCACGGACCTGGGTCAAAACAAATGCCCTCGCGCAGGGCGGGGCGGTGCGCTGGGAGGACGCGCAGGCGGGAGAGGGCCGGAGCCCGGGTCAGACGCCCTCCTCCCCGGGCGCGGGCGGCTGCCCGGGAGGGCCCGCCGGGCCGGTTGCGCCGGGGCGGCGGGGAACGGCGATCCTCGGGACGGTGGGGGCCTTGGAGCTGCGGCTCTTGGGTACGAAGGCGTGGCGCCGGGGCGGCGGGTCCGCGCTCCCCCCGGAAGGGGCGGAGTGGCCCGGGGTCCCGGAGGTGTCGGCGGCCCGCGGGGCGCCGACGGCGCCGG
>JAAXOU010000115.1 GCA_012396115.1 Streptomyces somaliensis DSM 40738
CGGGGCCGTCCTCCGCGCGGTCCCTCCGGGAGCGGGCCCCGTATCCGCGGGCCGGTCCGGCGGGGCCCCTCGCGCCCGGGGCCGTACCCCTCCGGGGTCCGGGGCGGCCCCTCCTCCCGGACCGGATGCCGTACGGCCCCCGGGGCGGGGCGCCCCCCGGTAGGCGGAAGGGCCCCGCGTCAACCCGTTTACCTCGACCAAGTGTCCGCATATCGATCAGTGCTCACCGGAACACGGGTTAACAGTCCGTTTCGAGGGTGTCTGTCTATGATCGGTTTGTCCGTATTTCGGCTAACGGGGCATGGCTGATGTTGTCAAAACGAGACCCTGTAAGTGTGGTTTACGGACTCCTCGTACTTAATAGTTGGCTCCATTGAGCTCGGGTCAACGGGTCACGCGCTGTGGGGAGCGCGCCGACTCACGAGCACACACAAGGGGTGCCGCGCGAACGCCGTCAGGGGTGTCGGCGATCTGCGCATATCCCCCACTTCAGTGACAAGTGACTCATGAGGAGGAACCCATGCGCGGTGTCAAGAGCGCCAGGTGGGTGGCGGGCGCGATCGCCGTTGCCATGGCTGCCACGGCCTGTGGCGGGAGCAAGGGCGACGAGGGCAAGGACGACAGCAGCGGCAAGCCCGCCGGCTATGTGTCCATCGACGTCGGTGAGCCGCAGAAGCCCCTGATCCCGGCGGACACGAACGAGAACAACGGCTCGTACGTCATCCAGTCGCTCTTCACCCAGCTCCTCGACTTCGACGCCAAGGGCGAGATCGTCTACACCAACGCCGAGTCCGTCGAGACCAAGGACTCCAAGGTGTGGACCGTCAAGCTCAAGAAGGGCTGGAAGTTCCACAACGGTGAGGCCGTGACCTCCCAGTCGTACATCGACGCCTGGAACTGGTACGCCAACGTCAAGAACGCCCAGCAGAACTCCTTCTGGTTCTCCGACATCCAGGGCTACGACGACGTCCACCCGGAGAAGGGCGAGCCGAAGGCCGACAAGATGTCGGGCCTGAAGGCGATCGACGACACCACCTTCACCATCACGCTGAAGACCAAGGTCCCGTACTTCAACTACAAGCTGGGCTACGCGACCTGGGCCCCGCTGCCGAAGGTCTTCTTCGACGACCCGAAGGCGTTCGGCAAGAAGCCGGTCGGCAACGGCCCCTACCAGTTCGAGCGCTGGGACCACAAGAAGCTCATCCAGGTCAAGGCGTTCGACGGCTACCAGGGCCCGAACAAGGCCGCCAACAAGGGCATCCAGTTCAAGAACTACGCGACCGTCGAGGCCGCGTACCGCGACGTCGTCTCCGGCAACCTGGACATCATCCGCCAGGTCGGCCCGACGGACCTGCCGAAGTACAAGCAGGACCTGGGCGAGGGCGCCATCGAGCAGGACTACGCGGCCGTCCAGTCGCTCGTCCCGGCGTTCTACAGCAAGCCGTTCAAGGGCGTCGACCCCAAGGTCATCCAGGGCCTGTCGATGGCGATCGACCGGGACACGATCACCAAGACCGTCCTGAACAACACCCGCACCCCGGCGACCAGCTTCACCCCGCCGCAGGTCAAGGGCAACCAGAAGCTGGGCACGGACGTCTTCACGTACAACCCGGCCAAGGCGAAGAAGCTCGTCACCGAGGGCGGCGGCGTCCCCGGCAACAAGGTCTTCATCCAGTACAACAGCGACGGCGGCCACAAGGAGTGGGTGACCGCGGTCTGCGAGTCCATCCGCAACGCCACCGGCGTGGACTGCGTCGGCGACCCGAAGCCGGACTTCCCCACGGACCTCGAGGCCCGTGACAACGACCAGGTCAAGGGCATGTACCGCGGTGGCTGGGTGGCCGACTACCCGATCAACGTGAACTTCATCAAGGAGCTCTACCACTCCAAGGCCGAGTCCAACAACGGTCGCTTCTCCGACAAGGAGATCGACGCGATGATGGCGAAGGGCGACAACGCGAACTCCCTGGAAGAGGCCGTGAAGGCCTACCAGGAGGTCGAGAAGAAGCTCGTCGAGAAGATGCCGGCGATCCCGCTGTGGAACTACCGCATCAACGGCGGCCACGGCAAGGGCGTCGACAACGTCAAGGTGGACTTCCACGGCGACCTCGAACTGACGCAGGTCACCGTCAAGTAAGAGCGCCCGCGAGCCACCTCACTCGGCCGTCAACCGCCGCCGTCGGAACTCCGACGGCGGCGGTGGTCCGACGGCAGCCGCCCCGTCATGCCCGCGGCTGCCCCCGGACCGCAGTCAACCCCACACGGAGGCACCAATGGGGCGCTACGTCGCACGGCGACTGCTCCAGATGATCCCGGTGTTCATCGGGTCAACCTTTCTGATCTTCAGCATGATGTTCGCCCTGCCCGGCGACCCCGTCAGGGCGCTCGCGGGAGAGCAGAACTACGACCCGGCGGTCGTCGACTCCATCCGCAAGCAGCTCGGGCTCGACCAGCCGTTGCTGATCCAGTACTGGAACTACCTGACCAACCTGGTCCAGGGCGACTTCGGCATCCAGATCGCCAGCAAGCGCCCCATCGCGGACATCATCGCGGAGGCGTTCCCGGTCACCATCCGCCTCACGCTGTTCGCCTTCGCCTTCACGGTGCTGGTGGGCATCGGCCTCGGCGTCATCGCGGGCCTCAAGCCCAACTCGATGCGGGACAAGAGCCTGCTGACGCTGACCCTGGTGCTGATCTCCATGCCCTCCTTCGTGCTGGGCTACCTGATGCAGTACGTCTTCGCCTTCCAGCTCGGCCTGGTGACCCCGACCGTTCAGGACTCCGAGAGCTTCGGCGACCTCTTCCTGCCGGCCATCGTGCTCGGCTCCCTCTCGCTGGCGTACGTGGCCCGGCTCACCCGTACGTCGATGGCGGAGAACCTGCGCGCCGACTACATGCGCACCGCGGTCGCCAAGGGCCTGCCGCGCCGCCGCATCATCGGCGTCCACCTGCTCCGCAACTCGCTCGTGCCGGTGGTCACCTTCCTCGGCACCGACATCGGCACCCTGATGACCGGCGCCATCGTCACCGAGGGCATCTTCAACGTGAAGGGCGTCGGCTACACCATCTTCGACGCGCTCATCCGCCGCGAGGGAGCCACCGTCGTCGGCATCGCGTCGCTGATCGTCCTCGTCTACCTGCTCATGAGCCTGCTCGTCGACCTGCTGTACGCGGTCCTGGACCCGAGGATCCGGTATGCCTGAGACAACCGCCGAGAACACCGCCGAGAACAGCGGGACCCTCCGGAAGGCCGACGCCGAGCCGATCGTCCCGTCCTCGGCCTCCGACATCGTCGCCGAGACCGGCCCCGCCCCGGGCAAGCCGCGCAGCCTCTGGTCCGACGCCTGGCACGACCTGCGCCGCCAGCCGATGTTCCTGATCTCGGCGACGCTCATCGCGCTGCTGCTGGTGATCGCGTTCTTCCCGTCGCTGTTCACCAGCGCCTCGCCGCGCGACGCCGACCTGGCCAAGCACTACCTCCAGCACCCGAACTGGGGCCACTTCTTCCAGCCGGACTGGCTCGGCTACGACGGCCAGGGCCGCTCCATCTACGCCCGCGTGCTCTACGGCGCCCGCGCGTCGATCCTCGTCGGCGTCGGCGTCACCGTCCTGGTCACGCTCCTCGGCACGCTGGTCGGCATGCTCGCCGGCTACTTCGGCGGGTGGGTCGACAGCCTGCTCTCCCGCGTCACGGACATCTTCTTCGGCGTCCCGTTCCTGCTCGGCGCGATGGTCGTGCTCAGCAGCTTCGAGAAGCGCGAGGTCTACGTGGTGATCTTCGCCCTGGCGTTCCTCGGCTGGACCCAGATCGCCCGCGTGTCCCGGGGCGCGGTCATCACCATCAAGCAGGCCGACTACGTCGTCGCCGCCAAGGCGCTGGGCGCCTCCACCAGCCGCATCCTGACGCGGCACATCCTGCCCAACGCCCTCGCCCCGATCATCGTCGTCGCCACCATCGCGCTCGGCGGGTACATCGCGGCCGAGGCGACGCTCTCCTTCCTGGGCGTCGGCCTGGCGGAACCGACCGTCTCCTGGGGCGTGGACGTCTCCAGCGGCCGTGAGCAGCTGCGCAACGCTCCCTACGTGCTGATCATCCCGTCCGTGATGGTCTCCATCACCGTCCTCTCGTTCCTGATGTTCGGCGATGCGGTACGCAACGCCCTCGACCCCAAGCTGCGCTGAGGGAGGCGTACGTGATCACCACTGAAAAGACCGGGGACGTCCCCGCGCCGCGCGGTGCCGCGGACGACGTCCGGCCGCTGCTCGAAGTGCGCGACCTCCACGTGGAGTTCCACACCCGGGACGGCGTCGCCAAGGCCGTCAACGGAGTGAACTACTCGGTCAGCTCCGGCGAGACCCTCGCCGTGCTGGGCGAGTCGGGCTCCGGGAAGTCCGTGACGGCGCAGGCCGTCATGGGCATCCTCGACATGCCCCCGGGGCGCATCCCCAAGGGCGAGATCCTCTTCCACGGCCAGGACATGCTCAGGATGTCCGCCGAGGAGCGCCGCCGCATCCGCGGCCGCAAGATCGCGATGATCTTCCAGGACGCGCTGTCGTCGCTGAACCCGGTGCTCTCCGTGGGCTACCAGCTCGGCGAGATGTTCCGCGTCCACCTCGGCCTGTCCAAGAAGGACGCCAAGGCCAGGGCCATCGAGCTGATGGACCGGGTGAAGATCCCGGCCGCCGCCGCCCGGGTGAACGACTACCCGCACCAGTTCTCCGGCGGCATGCGCCAGCGCATCATGATCGCCATGGCGCTGTCCCTGGAACCGGACCTGATCATCGCCGACGAGCCGACGACCGCTCTCGACGTGACGGTCCAGGCCCAGGTCATGGAGCTGCTCGCGGAACTCCAGCGCGAGTACAACATGGGCCTCATCCTCATCACCCACGACCTCGGCGTCGTCGCCGACGTCGCCGACAAGATCGCGGTGATGTACGCGGGCCGCATCGTCGAGACGGCCCCCGTCCACGAGCTCTACAAGCGCCCCGCCCACCCGTACACGCGCGGCCTGCTGGACTCGATCCCGCGTCTGGACCAGAAGGGCCAGGAGCTCTACGCGATCAAGGGCCTGCCGCCCAACCTGACGCGCATCCCCTCCGGCTGCGCCTTCAACCCGCGGTGCCCGAAGGCCCAGGACGTCTGCCGCACCGATCTTCCGCCGCTGCACCAGGTCACCGAGCAGGACGGCACCGAGCTCATCGGCCGCGGCAGTGCGTGCCACTTCTGGAAGGAGACGATCCATGGCTGACCTCGAGAAGGCGGACATGTCCATGGGCGCCGTTCCCGCCGCCGACCGCGGCGAGCCGATCCTGCGGGTCCGCAACCTGGTCAAGCACTTCCCGCTCACCCAGGGCATCCTGTTCAAGAAGAAGGTCGGCGCGGTCAAGGCCGTCGACGGCATCTCCTTCGACCTCTACCGGGGCGAGACCCTCGGCATCGTCGGCGAGTCCGGCTGCGGCAAGTCCACCGTCGCCAAGCTGCTGATGCTGCTGGAGACCGCCACCGCCGGCGAGGTCTTCTACAAGGGCCAGGACATCACCAAGCTGTCCGGCCGGGCCCTCAAGGCGGTGCGCCGCAACATCCAGATGGTGTTCCAGGACCCGTACACGTCCCTGAACCCCCGGATGACGGTCGGCGACATCATCGGCGAGACCTTCGACATCCACCCGGAGGTGGCGCCCAAGGGCGACCGCCGCCGCAAGGTGCAGGAGCTGCTGGACGTCGTCGGCCTCAACCCGGAGTACATCAACCGGTACCCGCACCAGTTCTCCGGCGGTCAGCGCCAGCGCATCGGCATCGCCCGCGGCCTGGCGCTCAACCCGGAGATCATCATCTGCGACGAGCCGGTCTCCGCCCTCGACGTGTCCGTCCAGGCGCAGGTCGTCAACCTGATGGAGAAGCTGCAGGACGAGTTCGACCTCTCCTACATCTTCATCGCCCACGACCTGTCCGTGGTGCGGCACATCTCCGACCGGGTCGGCGTGATGTACCTCGGGAAGATGGCCGAGATCGGCACCGACACGCAGATCTACGACCACCCCACCCACCCCTACACCCAGGCCCTGCTGTCGGCGGTCCCCGTGCCGGACCCGGAGATGCGCGAGGGCCGGGAGCGGATCATCCTCACCGGCGACGTCCCGTCCCCGGCGAACCCGCCGTCGGGCTGCCGCTTCCGCACCCGCTGCTGGAAGGCGCAGGACAAGTGCGCCGAGGAGGTCCCGCTGCTGGCGGTCCCCGAGCGCTTCAGGGGCTCGGACTCCCCGGCCGCGCACGAGTCGGCGTGCCACTTCGCCGAGGAGAAGGACGTCATCCACGTGGCGTGACCCCTCCCGGTCCCCGACGGTGCCCGGTCCACCCCCGCGGTGGGCCGGGCACCGTCGCGTACGGCCCCGGGCCGGCCCCCTCCTCCCGCCGCGCCCGTTCGGGCGGTTTTCCCGCACGCCCGGACACCGGATGGTCGCCGCCGGAGTGCGGCGCCCCCGCGGTCACGGTGTATTGGGGCGCAGCAACTGCCGGCGGACGAGGGAGGCACTCCATGCCCGGAACCACCAGGGCCGTGCGGACCGCCGTCGCGGTCGCCGTCCTCCTCGCCGCCACCGCGACCGCCTGCGGCGGGGGTGGCGGCGGGGGCGACGGCGTCCTGAGTTCCTCCTGGGGCGATCCCCAGAACCCCCTGGAGCCCGCCAACACCAACGAGGTCCAGGGCGGCAAGGTCCTCGACATGGTCTTCCGGGGCCTCAAGCGGTACGACCCGGAGACCGGCGAGGCCCGGGACATGGTCGCCGAGCGCATCGAGACGGCCGACTCGCGGAACTTCACCATCACCCTCAAGGACGGCTGGACCTTCAGCAACGGCGAGAAGGTCACCGCCCGGTCCTTCGTCGACGCGTGGAACTACGGGGCCCACATCGACAACAAGCAGAACAACGCCCCGTTCTTCTCCGACATCGTCGGCTACGAGGACGTGCACCCCGAGTCCGGGGCCGCCAGGGCGAAGACCATGCGCGGACTGGTCGTCAAGGACGAGCGCACCTTCACCGTCGCCCTGAAGGACGAGTTCTCCACCTGGCCGGAGACACTCGGCTACCAGGCGTTCATGCCGCTGCCCCGGGCCTTCTTCACCGACCGCGCCGCCTGGCTGGACAGGCCCGTGGGCAACGGCCCGTACACCGTCGACTCCTACGCCAGGGGCAGCGGGATGAGCCTGCGCCGCTGGGACGGCTACCAGGGCCCCGACAAGGCCCGGAACGCCGGGGTCGACCTGCGCGTCTACACCGACAACAACACCGCCTACCAGGACCTGATCTCCGGCAACCTCGACCTGGTCGACGACATCCCCGCCCAGCAGCTCAAGAACGTCGGGAACGACCTGGGCGACCGGTACGTCAACCGGCCCGCCCTCATCCTCCAGACCCTCGTCTTCCCCTTCTACCGGTCCGAGTGGTCCAAGCCAGGGATGGAGAAGGTCCGCACCGGCATCTCCAAGGCGATCGACCGCGAGCAGATCACGGAGCGGATCTTCCGGAAGACCCGCACCCCCGCCAGGGACTGGACCTCCCCGGCACTCGGCGGCAAGGGCGGGTACTCCGACGTCTGCGGCGACGCCTGCGTCCACGACGCGGCCGAGGCCAAGCGCCTCATCACCGAGGGCGGCGGCCTCCCCGGCGGCCGGATCACCCTCACGTCCAACGTCGACACCGGCTCCCACCGGCAGTGGATGGACGCCGTCTGCAACAGCGTCAACAACGTCCTCGGCCGCGGCCCGGTCTGCACCGTCAACCCCGTCGGCACCTTCGCGGACTTCCGCAACCAGATCACCGACGGCCGGATCACCGGGCCCTTCCGCTCCGGCTGGCAGGCCGACTACCCGCTCATCCAGAACTTCCTGGAGCCCCTCTACCGCACCGGCGCCTCCTCCAACCACGGCAGGTTCAGCGACCGGCGCTTCGACGCCCTCGTCGACCGCGCCAACGCCGAGTCCGACCAGGCCGCCGCCGTCAGGCACTTCCAGGACGCCGAGCGCATCCTCGCCGCCCAGATGCCCGCCATCCCCCTCTGGTACCAGAACGGCAGCGCCGGCTACTCCGAGCGGCTCTCCGACGTGAGGCTCAACCAGTTCAGCGTGCCCGTGTACGACCAGATCAAGGTCGGCTGAGCCGCCGCCCACACCCCCGGAGGAGGCCACATGGGACGCTACGTCATCCGCCGGCTGCTCCAGATGGTCCCGGTGTTCACCGGCACCACCCTGCTGATCTTCCTCATGGTGTACGCCCTCGGCGACCCCGTCGCGGCGCTCTTCGGCGACAAGGCGCCCGACCCCGCCACCGTCGCCCGCATCCGCAGGGACCTCCACCTCGACGAACCCCTGTGGCAGCAGTACCTCCTCTACATGGAGGCGATCTTCCGGGGCGACTTCGGCACCGCCTTCAACGGCCGGCGGGTGACCGAGCTGATGGCCACCGCCTTCCCGGTGACCCTGCGCCTCACCCTCGTCGCCGTCGCCGTCGAGGTCGTCGTCGGCATCGCCCTCGGCGTGGTCGGCGGCCTCCGGCGCGGCCGCCCGCTCGACACCGGACTGCTGGTCCTCACCCTCGTCGTCATCTCCGTCCCCACCTTCGTCTCCGGCTACCTCCTGCAGTTCCTCCTCGGCGTGAAGTGGGGGTGGACCAGCCCCTCCGTCTCCTCCGAGGCCCGCTTCGACGAACTGCTCCTGCCCGGAGTCGTCCTCGCCCTGGTCTCCCTCGCCTACGTCACCCGGCTCAGCCGCACCTCCATCGCCGAGAACACCCGCGCCGACTACGTCCGCACCGCGGTCGCCAAGGGTCTGCCGCGCCGCCGCGTCGTCACCCGGCACCTGCTGCGCAACTCCCTCATCCCGGTCGTCACCTTCATCGGCGCCGACGTCGGCGCGCTGATGGGCGGCGCCATCGTCACCGAGCGGATCTTCAACATCCACGGCGTCGGATACCAGCTCTACCAGGGCATCCTGCGCAACAACTCGCCCACCGTCGTCGGCTTCGTGACGATCCTCGTGATCGTCTTCCTCGTGGCGAACCTGCTCGTCGACCTGCTCTACGCGGTCCTGGACCCGAGGATCCGCTATGCCTGACCCGTACGGGAAGGACCCCCGCGCGAGGAACCCGTACGGGGACCCGCGCGAGGCGGTCGCCCCCACCGGCGCCGGCGGCGCCATGGACCTGGCCATGAGCGAGGCGGAGACGCTGGACGGGCGGGAGACCGGACCGGCCGGCGGGCAGGACACCCCGCCGGGTCCCGGCGGCAGGCCCCGCAGCCTGTGGACCGACGCCTGGCACCAGCTGCGCCGCGACCCGGTCTTCGTCGTCTCCTCGCTGCTCATCGCCTTCCTGGTGCTCGTCGCGATCTGGCCGCAGCTGCTGACCGGCACCGACCCCCTCCACTGCGACCTCGGCAAGTCGCAGGAGGGCCCCGAACCGGGCCACCCCTTCGGGTACGACACCCAGGGCTGCGACGTGTACGCCCGCACCGTCCACGGGGCCCGCGCCTCCATCACCGTCGGCATCGCGGCCACCCTCGGCGCCGCCCTGCTCGGCGGCCTCCTCGGCGGGCTCGCCGGGTTCTTCGGGGGCTGGGGCGACGCCCTGCTCTCCCGCGTCGCCGACGTCTTCTTCGGCATCCCCGTCGTCCTCGGCGGCCTGGTCTTCCTCTCCGTCGTCACCAGCACCACCGTGTGGCCCGTCGTCGGGTTCATCGTGCTGCTCGGCTGGCCGCAGATCGCCCGCATCGCCCGCGGCTCCGTCATCACCGCCAAGGAGCACGACTACGTCCAGGCCGCCCGCTCCCTCGGTGCCGGCGGCGGGCGGCTCATGCTGCGGCACATCGCCCCGAACGCCGTCGCCCCCGTCATCGTCGTCGCGACGATCGCCCTGGGCACCTACATCGCGCTGGAGGCGACCCTGTCGTTCCTCGGCGTCGGGCTGCGCCCGCCCACCGTCTCCTGGGGCATCGACATCTCCAACGCCGCCCCGCAGATCCGCAACGCCCCCCACATGCTGCTGTGGCCCGCGGGCGCGCTGAGCGTCACCGTCCTCGCCTTCATCATGCTCGGCGACGCCGTACGCGACGCCCTCGACCCCAAACTGCGCTGAGGAGCCGCCGCCATGCTGCTCGAAGTCCACGACCTCCACGTCGAGTTCCGCACCCGCGAGGGCACCGCCAGGGCGGTCAACGGCGTCACCTGCTCCGTCGACGGCGGCGAGACCCTCGCCGTCCTCGGGGAGTCCGGCTCCGGCAAGTCCGTCACCGCCCAGGCCGTCATGGGCATCCTCGACGCGCCGCCCGGCCGGATCACCGCCGGGCGGATCCTCTTCCAGGGCCGCGACCTGCTCACCCTCAGGGAGGAGGAACGGCGCAGGGTGCGCGGCGCGCGGATGGCGATGGTCTTCCAGGACGCCCTGTCGGCCCTCAACCCCGTCCTCACCGTCGGCGACCAGCTCGCCGAGATGTACACCGTCCACCGCGGCATGTCGAGGAGGGACGCCCGCGCCAGGGCCGTCGAGCTGATGGACCGCGTCCGCATCCCCGCCGCCCGCGAACGCGCCGGCCAGTACCCCCACCAGTTCAGCGGCGGCATGCGCCAACGCGTCATGATCGCCATGGCGGTGGCCCTGGAACCCGCCCTGATCATCGCGGACGAGCCCACCACCGCCCTCGACGTCACCGTCCAGGCCCAGGTCATGGAACTCCTCGCCGAGCTGCGGCGGGAGACCGGCACCGGGCTCGTCCTCATCACCCACGACCTCGGCGTCGTCGCCGACGTCGCCGACCGCATCGCCGTCATGTACGCCGGCCGCATCGTCGAGACCGCCCCCGTCCACGACCTGTACCGGGCGCCCGCCCACCCCTACACCCGGGGCCTGCTCGACTCCGTCCCCCGCCTCGACCGCAAGGGCCGGGAGCTGTACGCGATCAGGGGCCTGCCGCCCAGCCTCACCGCGATCCCGTCCGGCTGCCCCTTCCACCCGCGCTGCCCCCGCGCCCGCGAGGTGTGCCGCACCGACGTCCCCCCGCTGCACGAGGTCTCGGCCGACCGGCGCAGCGCCTGCCACTTCTGGCGGGAGACCCTGGACGAGGAGCCCGTCGGTGCGGCGCGCTGAGCCCGTCCTGGAGGTGCGGGACCTGGTCAAGCACTACCCGCTCACCCGGGGCGTGCTGTTCAGGAGGCAGGTCGGCGCGGTCAGGGCCGTCGACGGGGTCTCCTTCGACCTGGGCCCCGGCGAGACGCTCGGCATCGTCGGCGAGTCCGGCTGCGGCAAGTCGACCGTCGCCAGGATGCTGGTCGGCCTGGAACGGCCGACCTCCGGCGCCATCCGCTACCGGGGCGAGGACGTCACGCGCCTGTCCGGGCGGGCCCTGAAGGCCGTGCGGCGCGACGTCCAGATGGTCTTCCAGGACCCGTACACCTCCCTCAACCCCCGCATGACGGTCGGCGACATCGTCGGGGAGCCGTACGAGATCCACCCCGAGGCCGCCCCGAAGGGCGACCGCCGCCGCAGGGTGCGGGAGCTGCTGGAGGTCGTCGGCCTCAACCCCGAGCACGTCAACCGCTACCCGCACCAGTTCTCCGGCGGCCAGCGCCAGCGCATCGGCATCGCCCGCGCCCTCGCCCTCCGGCCGCGCGTCGTCGTCGCCGACGAGCCGGTCTCCGCCCTCGACGTGTCCGTCCAGGCGCAGGTCGTCAACCTCCTGGAGCGGCTCCAGGACGAGTTCGGCCTGTCGTACGTCTTCATCGCGCACGACCTGTCGGTCGTGCGGCACATCTCCGACCGGGTCGGCGTCATGTACCTCGGCCGGATCGTCGAGACGGGCACCGACACCGAGATCTACGACCACCCCACCCACCCCTACACCCAGGCCCTGCTCTCCGCCGTGCCCGTCCCGGACCCGGGGGCGCGGGAGCGCCGCGAGCGCATCCTGCTCCCCGGCGACGTGCCGTCCCCGGCGAACCCGCCGTCCGGCTGCCGCTTCCGCACCCGCTGCTGGAAGGCGCGCGAACGGTGCGCCCTGGAGGTGCCCCCGCTCGCCGTGCCCGCCGCGTTCCGGGACGACGCCACCCCGGCGCGGCACGACTCGGCGTGCCACTTCGCGGAGGAACTCCGGGTCGTGCCGGACGGGGCGGGGCCCCTGCCGGACCGGGTCGCCCCCGGCCCGCCGCCGCCCGGCACCGGCGGGGGGCGGGACGCCTGACGGGAGCGGGGCGCCCGGT
>JAAXOU010000116.1 GCA_012396115.1 Streptomyces somaliensis DSM 40738
CGCCGGGGCGGGGCCCGTCCCCGGGCGCCGGGCGCTCGGCGGCGGCGCGCCTGATCGCGGCGTCGCGCCTGCGCACGTACCAGATCCCGAACAGGCCCAGCCCCGCGCCGGCCAGGCAGGTCCACACCCACCAGCCGAGGTCGCGCTCGGCGAACCAGCCGTAGAAGGGGACCTGCGCCAGGAAGAGGGCGAACCAGATGATCGTGCCGCCGGTGACGGTGGCGACGACCGGCCCCTCTAGGGGTTCGGGCGCCTCGTGCTCGGGGGTCCACTTGGCCATGCCCCTCATCGTAAGCGGCCCCCCGCCCCCGGCAGGGGGGTGGCGATCTACGACCTATATGTTCATACTGAAAACGTTTGCCGCTGGCTCGTTCCCCTCGTACGAACACACGAATCGGGCTCCGTGCGGTCGACTCCCCACCCCACCCCCCGCACCACGAGGTTCCGCATGCCCTCCACGGTCACCGCTCCCCCGGCCGCGTCCGGACGGCAGCCGGGCGGCCCCGGCAACGTCCTGGACCGGTTCTTCAAGATCTCGGAGCGTGGCTCCACCCTCGGCCGCGAGGTACGCGGCGGCTTCGCGACGTTCTTCGCGATGGCCTACATCATCGTGCTGAACCCGATCATCCTCGGCAGCGCCGAGGACGCGTACGGCCACCGGCTGGACGGCGGCGAACTGGTCACGGCGACCGTGCTGAGCGCGGCGTTCGCCACGCTCCTCATGGGCGTCGTCGGCAACGTCCCGATCGCCCTCGCCGCCGGCCTGGGCGTCAACACGATCGTCGCCCTCCAGCTCGCGCCCCGCATGGCGTGGGCGGACGCGATGGGCATGGTGGTCCTCGCCGGCGTCGTCGTGATGCTCCTCGTCGCGACCGGCCTGCGCGAACGCGTCATGAACGCCGTCCCGACGGGCCTGCGCAAAGGCATCGCGATCGGCATCGGCCTGTTCATCCTGCTGATCGGCCTGGTCGACTCCGGGTTCGTCTCCCGCATCCCGGACGCCGCCCACACCACCGTCCCCATCCAGCTCGGCGCCGACGGCCACCTCGGCGGCTGGCCGGTGCTGGTCTTCGCGGTGGGCACGCTGCTCACGCTGGCGCTGCTCATCCGCAGGGTGCCGGGCGCCATCCTGATCTCGATCGTCGTCATGACCGCCGCCGCGATGATCGTGAACGCCGTCGCCGAGGTCCCGTCCTGGGGCCTGACCGCCCCCACCTGGCCGGGCAACCCCCTCTCCACCCCGGACTTCGGGCTGCTCAGGCAGGTCAGCCTCTTCGGCGGCTTCGAGAAGGTCGGGCTGCTCACCGGCTCCCTCTTCGTCTTCACCGTCCTGCTGTCCTGCTTCTTCGACGCCATGGGCACGATCCTGGGCGTCGGCGACGAGGCGAAGCTCACGGACGAGGACGGCTACTTCCCCGGCATCAACAAGGTCCTCCTGGTGGACGGCCTGGCCGTCGCCGCGGGCGGCGCGACCTCGTCGTCCGCGACCACCTGCTACGTCGAGTCGACCGCCGGCGTCGGCGAGGGCGCCCGCACCGGTCTCGCCTCGGTCGTGACGGGCGGCCTGTTCGCCGTGGCGCTGTTCCTCACCCCGCTCGCCACGATGGTCCCCTCGCAGGCCGCGACGCCCGCGCTGGTCGCGGTCGGGTTCCTGATCCTCGCCGGGTCGGTCCGGGACATCGACTGGGACGACTTCACCATCGCCGTGCCGGCCTTCCTCGCGATGGTGATGATGCCGTTCACGTACTCGATCACCAACGGCATCGGCATCGGCTGCATCGCCTTCAGCGTCCTGCGCCTCGCCGCGGGCCGCGGCCGCGAGGTGCCGGCCGCGATGTACGTCGTCTCGGCGGTGTTCGTCTTCTACTACGCCATGCCGGCGCTCGGCCTGACGTAGCCCTTTCCCGCATCCCCGCCGGGCGGCCCCGGCCCCGGCAGGCGGTCGGGGCCGGGGCGCGTCGGCCGGCCGCCGGGAACTCAGGTAGCGCCGTAGAACTTCTCCGTCTCGGAGACGGCCGCCTTGAAGCGCTCGTCGAAGTCCTCGCGGACGAGCGTCCGGACGACGTAGTCCTGGACGCTCATCCCGCTTCTCGCGGCGTGCTGCCGGAGCCGGTCGAGCAGCTCCCCGTCCATGCGCAGGCTCAGCACTGTCGATCCCATGCCGCCCAGCGTCCGGGTGCACACTCCGCACCCGCGCCCCTTTTCGTCGGATTATCACTCCTACGGGTGACCCGCCCTCCCGCCACCCGGCGGCCTCCTGTACGGGGCCCGCCGCGGCCACGGGCCCGCACGACCACGAGGACCGGCGTACTCGCGGTCACGGCCCGCGCCGTCCGGGGCCCGCGCGACCGGCTGACACGGCGGCGGGTGGACCGGGCGATCGCGGCGAACCCGGTGCTCGGGGCCCCGTACCCTTCACCGTGGGACCGCCCGCACCCTGCTCGACCGGTACCTCCCGGCGCCGCCCGCCTCTGGCGGTTCGAGGGGTACTGACACGCCGAACCGGCGAGAGCCCTCGTCCCGGGCGTTCGTTAGGGTTGCCCAGTCGCCTTCGCCAAGGCCACCATGACGGATACGCACCGGGGGACGCATGGACCAGCCCAGGCTCAAAGCGCAACGTGACGAGCTCACCGCGCTCGCCGACGACCTGGACGAGATGCAGAACCACCTGGACCGGCAAGTCAAACGCATGGACGCGATCGTCGACGGCATCGAGGCCGGCTGGCGCGGACCGGCGGCCAAGGCCTACCGGTCGCTGCACCGGGGCGCCGCAGAGGACGCCGTACGCATCCGGCTGGTCCTGCAACGGCTGGAGCAGGCCGTACGCCTGAGCCGGGACGGCTTCTCAGCGCAGGACCTGGAAGTCATGGAGCAGCTCCGTCAGGTCCAGGCCGATGTGGACGTGGCCGCCGAAGCGCGTGACCTCTCCACGCCGCACTCGGGCGCTTCCGCCCCATCGCGCAGCCGGATCTCCGACTACTGAGTCCGGCGGCTCCGCGAGAGCCGGCAAGCGACCTTGGAGGCTCGTGTCGACCGCTGCTCTCCGCTGTGAAGCAGTGCGGCCGGGGCACGAGTGAGGCAACCAACCGTCCACAGACCGCGATCGGCCTTCCGGGTGGCCGCGACTCCGTCCGGGGCGAGCGAGGACCGGCCACCGAGGCCGGATCAGACGCCGGACAGCGTCGTCGCCGCCGACTGGAACCAGGCGCCGTGGGAGAACGGCGCGGGCGGGCCGACCTCCATGCCGAGTTCGGCGGCGGCCAAGGCGTAGTCGCCTTCGTCCAGGGGGAGGGCGAGCAGTTCGTGGAGCTCGCCGACGAGGCGGGCGACCAGCTGGGGATGGGTGGTGGCGGCGTAGTCGGCGAGGGCGGCGTCGTGGTCGGGGAACTCGTCGACGACGTCCTGCGAGAACCAGCCGCCGAGCAGTTGCGCCGTCTCCGGGAAGCGCGCGTGCCACTCCCAGTGCGTCTGCGGGGACGACGGCTCCGGGGCGTCGCCCTCCTCGATGCTCTCCTTCAGGTGGCCGGCCAGGACCGTCAGCCAGTCGCCGATCGCGGACTGGGGAAGTCCGACGTCCGGGATCGCGTAGAACTCGCCCAGCTCCTGCCGGATGCGGCCCGGAGGATTGCGGCTGTACTCACGCAGCTGGCGCTCCGCCTCCGCGATGGCGGAGGGGCGGGTGTGCCAGGTGTGCCGGAGGTACGCGTCGAGAGCGCGGCTGCGCCGCTGCGGGGTGTCGTCGGCCGGCTGCCCCAGGTACGCGCGCATCACCTGGTCCAGCTCACCGTACCGGCGGTCGTGCTCGAGCGGCTTCATGGACATCGGCGTACGCCCCTACAGGTAGAACGGAAAGGTCGCGTGGACGACGAAGCCGTACGGGCTGGACGCCTCCCGGCGCAGCACCACGCGCGCCGCCCGGACGTCGACCGGTCCGCGCCCGGCCAGCAGGTCCCCCTCCAGCTGCACCCGCCCCACGGGCTCCTCCCGCGACGGCCAGGCCGCCTCGATGGTGAGCCGGGACCGGGTGCCCTGGGCCAGCCAGCGGTGGATGACCTGCTCGTTGGCGGTCACCACCTGCTGGGTCGCCCACTGGGCGGTCTCCCGGTCGGGGTAGGAAGCGGAACGGGTCAGCACGGGGGCATCCTCTCAAATCACCTGGTCAGGAACTGCGCTCGTACGGGATCAGTAGTCGGAGAAGTTCCAGAACATGCCCACCTCGGTATCGGAGACGACGATCAGGCCGCAGTCCTCCGAGTAGACGTCGCTCAGCGGGTTGTACCCCCAGTGCGACGTTGTGAAGTCGAGTGTGCCCGGCACAGGGCCGGGCCTGCTGACGTTGGTGTGATAGGTGGCCGCGTCTCCGTACCGCGCGAGGACCGTGCGGGCCATCGCCCGCAATTCCTCCTCGCTCTCCGTGAAGCGCCGCAGGTTGGACAGAGTGCAGCAGTCGTCCGTGAGGGCCAGCAGCAGGTTCTCGGCGCTGGCCCGGTCGATCTCGGTGAGACGCCGCGCGATGTACTCCGGGGGATGGACGGCGAACGGGTACGAGGGATTCCACTCGCGTTCCGGGGCCTGCGCCGGGTCGTCGAGACCGGCCCAGCCCCGCGGGTCCGGCACGGTCCGCGCCATCAGCGCGAGGACGTCGAGGACCCAGTCCTCGTGACGGCGCGGACCCGTGGCGTCGAACGGATACGCGTCCTCGAACAAGTGGCGTACAGCGGCTTCCCAGGACGTCTGGTCGACGGACATGTGGTGCTGGCCTTCCTCGGGGCGTTAGGACTTCGAGGGCATCGACGTCATGACGGTGAACGGCGGGGTGCGGCTGCTGTCGTACCGGATGCGCGTGTCGATGCCGTTCACGTCGTACGCCTTGGCGCCCATCCCGCCCTGTTTGTACCCGGACGTCGGGTCGTTCGGGTCCACCGGCTGTTTGAACACACTGCGGCCGCTTGTCTCGCCGTGGGGCGCGGTCGAGTGAAAGTCCTTGACCTGTCCGTCCCCCGGCGGCGGCGGGCCCTTGATCCACGCCTCGATGGCGGCCTTGTTCTGGTTGAGGTTGTACTCGGTCAGTTCCTCGGCCCGCTGGTAGTTCGGGAAGGCCGAAGCGGCACCGGGCTTCGGCTTGCCGTACGGCCAGGCCTGGGTCGGCCCGGCCGTCTGCTGGTCGCGCAGGCGCTGCGCCAGTTGCTCGTCCGTCTTGCCGACGTGTCGGTCCAGGGTGTGGCCGTGCTCGAAGTATTCGTTGGCGGCGAGGTTGAGGTCGTACTTCCCGGTGGAGTCCACCTTCAGCCAGACCTGTGACTCCTTGAACTCCTCCAGGGCGCGCATGCCGAAGCCCTGGGCGCGGGCGACGCCGGCCTCGAACTTGGGGGCGCTGAGGTACGCCTCGTCCAGCGGCCCCTTCAGCGCCTCCATGCGGGTGGTCAGCCCGTCGAGGATGCCGGTGTACGTGTCCACGATCCGGTTGAGCTTCGCCGTGTTGATGTTGAGGACGGCCTTGATGTCGAACGAGAGGATCACGCCCGCGCCCTTGCCGATGGCGGAGGTGACGCCGGTGAGGAGGCTTTTGGGGCTCGAAGGCCTGGCCAGGTCGTCGAGGACCTCCTTGGCGGCCTCCAGCATGGCGCGGTGGACCTCGTCGATGACATCGCGGTTCAGATCGACGGCCGCCTCGGCGTACTCGCGCAGGATGGTGGCGATGTCGTCGGCCGTGTCCTTCAGTACGGCCAGGACCGGCTGACTGCCGGTGGGGGTGTGGGGCGTGCCCGGACCGGAGTTGGCCGTCTGGCCCCACTGCTTGCCGTGCCGCGTCCCACCCCAGGAGGTCGCGCCCCACAGCGCGCTGCAGAACGTCTTCATGGCGGCTTCCCACTCCGCCTGCCGGGGGTTGGTGATGGCGCCGACGGCCTGGGTGAGCTGGTCGGCGCCCGTCGTCGCGGCGATGGCGACGTTCATCCAGCTGTGGTGCAGGGAGTTGAGGTAGTGCTGCTGGGGGTACGGGAAGACGTCCGCGACCCGCCCGATCCGGAGCACGTTCCTGCACAGCGGCTGGAGGACGTCCCGGACGATCTCGGGGATGCCCTCCATGGCGCGCCGCTCGAAGTCGTCGCCGCCGTCGTCGTCGCCCCACTTGATGAGGGGCACGGAGCCGAAGTCGGGCGCCTTGTCGACGACCGCGGGCCGCGGGCGCTGCTCCGCCGTCTTCCCCGGCTTGGGGTGGGCGGCCGCGTCGGCCCTGGTGTAGGCGTTGGCCGTCTCGGTGAACCCGACCGCGACGCCGCCGACGCTGAGTACGGACCGGCCCCAGACCTCAAGCCAGCGGTCGCCGATCTTCTTGTACGCCTGGGCGAACCTCTGGGCCTCGGTACCGGCGCCCCCGGCGTCGGGGTACTTGCCGAGCTCCTCCATGAGCCTGTTGGCGGCCCGCACCAGGAAGTCCTGTTGCGCGGCGACCCGCCCGGAGACCGCCCACAGGTCGCTGGGCCTGACGTCGATGGTGCCGTTGCCGCCCGGCGACTGGGCGGGCGCGGAGGGCCCTGCCATCAGGCGCCGCCTCCCCAGCCCTCGAGTACGGACCTGTTGGCCGCCGCATAGTTGAGGTGCCCCTTGACGACGACCTCATGGAGCCATGCCTGGGCGGCCTTGAGGTCGTCGGCGGAGCGACTCCATTTGTCCAGTTCGTCGATGAAGGCCTCGCGGGCCTCACCCTCCCAGGTCAGTACGACCTTGGTGACGCGCCCGTACAACGTCTCGAGCTTTTCGTTGAGAACACGGAGGATTTCCTCCAGGTCCCCCGAAAGGCGCTGCAGGGTGGCGAAGTCGACGGTGATCCGGTCTTCGTCGGACATGGTGCTGATCCCCCGTGGGTCAAAACGTTCGGTATGCGGCCCTCCGGCCGGTCGGCGTCCCGCGCGGGCGCCGGTCGGGCACGGTGAGGGCGTGGGCGGCGGCGGACACGTCTTCCCCGTCCCGCATCCGCCGACCACGGGCGAGGGTGTCGGGTTCCTGCTCGGTGAAGCCGTCGCGCGAGGCGCGCCTGGCCGCTTCGGGGAGGACCATCGCCTGGCGGATGCGTACGGCCTCCCCGGCGACGCCGGCACGCAGGGAGCGGTACGCGGTGGCGGTGGGTCCCTTCCAGCACGCGGCGATCTCGTCGATGACCCCGTCCGCGGTGCCGGTCCGCAGTTCCGGATGGCGCCGCATCCTGTCGACGCCGTCGGCCGGCCTGGTGGGGCCGTCCTCCGAGACGTCCCCGTCGGCGTTCCGCATCCTGAGCCCCCGCTCCGCGCGCTGTTCGTACGCGTGTGCCTCCCTGTACGACTGATCACCCTACGCGGGGAGCACCCTCCCGATCGAAGCCGGGGCCGCGTAAAAGCCATACAAAAGCCGCGCAAAAGCCGCGCAAAAGCTGGAAAGCGATGAAGTTCCAGGTCGCCGGCCCGGACGCTTGGCTTCGGAGCGGGGGACGGGGGTCGAAACCCGCGATCCGGGGTTGGGGATCAGCGGATCCCGGCAGGCCGACATGACATCCGACCAGGCAGTACGCAGCGGCCACCCCACTTCGCCCACCCGCGGACCACGGCCCTCACACCGACGGAACGGGGTGACGTCCCTCACCACCGGGCGCCATGCGACCATCCGACTGGTCGTTAGACAGAGTAATGAGTTACGCTAAGAACATGCCTGACCTGTCCCGCGGCGGACCCGGCGACGACGCCGACGCGGCCGCTGTGAACGCGCTCCGTTCCGCCGTCATGCGGCTGTCCCGGCGCCTGAAGCACCAGCGCGTCGACGAGTCGCTGAGCCCGACCGAGATGTCGGTGCTCGGCACCCTCGCCCGGTGCGGCTCGGCCACCCCCGGCGAGCTGGCCCGCAGGGAGCACGTGCAGCCGCCGTCGATGACGCGCATCGTCGCCCTGCTGGAAGCCAAGGGTCTGGTCAGGCTGGAGCCGCATCCGGACGACCGCCGCCAGAAGGTGGTCAGCCAGACCGAGCGGGCCGAGGCCATGCTGGAGGAGTCCCGCCGCCGGCGGAACGCCTGGCTGGCCTCCCTCGCCGAGGGTCTGGACGAGGACGAGTGGGCCAGGCTGCGCGCCGCCGCCCCCGTACTGGAGAAGCTCGCGCACCTGTAGGACGACCCCAGACGAGGAGGCGACCCCTTTTGAGTACGGGAACCGGAGGACTCTCCGCCCCCGGACACAACCCCCAACCCCCGAAGAATCCCGGCCCCCGCGCCCCGCACCGCTCCGCGGGCGGCACGTTCGCCTCGTTGAAGGTGCGGAACTACCGCCTCTTCTTCACCGGCGCCATCGTCTCCAACACGGGGACCTGGATGGCCCGCATCGCCCAGGACTGGCTGGTCCTGAGCCTCACCGGCTCCGCCGCCGCCGTCGGCGTCACGACGGCGCTCCAGTTCCTGCCGATGCTGCTGTTCGGCCTGTACGGCGGGGTGATCGCCGACCGGTACCCCAAGCGGCGCCTCCTCGTCGTCAGCCAGGCCGCGCTCGGCCTGTGCGGGATCGCCCTCGCCGCGCTCACCCTGTCCGGCCACGTCCAGGTGTGGCACGTGTACCTGGTCGCGTTCCTGCTCGGCATGGTGACCGTCGTGGACAACCCGGCCCGCCAGTCGTTCGTCTCCGAAGTGGTCGGCCCCGGGCAGCTGCGCAACGCGGTCAGCCTGAACTCGGCCAACTTCCAGTCCGCCCGCCTCGTCGGCCCCGCCGTCGCGGGCCTGCTGATCGCGTCGGTCGGCAGCGGCTGGGCGTTCCTCGTCAACGGCCTGTCGTTCCTGGCACCGCTCGCCGCCCTGCTGATGATGCGGCCCGCCGAACTGCACCCGTCCGCGCGCGCCCCGCGCGGCAAGGGCCAGCTGCGGGAGGGCCTGCGGTACGTCGCCGGGCGGCCCGAGCTGGTCTGGCCGATCGCGCTGGTCGGCTTCGTCGGCACCTTCGGGTTCAACTTCCCGATCTGGCTGACGGCCTTCGCGGACGGCGTCTTCCACGTCGGCCCCGGCACGTACGGCCTCCTCAACACGCTCATGGCGGTCGGCTCCCTGGCGGGCGCGCTGCTGGCGGCCCGGCGCGGCACCTCCCGGCTGCGGCTGCTGATCGGCTCCGCCGCGGTCTTCGGCGTACTGGAGGTCGCCGCGGCGGTGGCGCCCGGTTTCTGGCTGTTCACGCTGCTGCTCGTCCCGATCGGGATGTTCGGCCTCACCGTGAACGTCACGGCGAACTCGTTCGTCCAGCTCGCGACCGATCCCGCCATGCGGGGCCGGGTGATGAGCCTGTACATGATGGTCTTCGCCGGCGGTACGCCGCTGGGCGCGCCGCTGCTGGGCTGGGTCACCGACACGTACGGCGCGCGCGTCGGCTTCGCCACCGGCGGTGTCGTGTCGCTGGTCGCCGCGGTGGTGATCGGGGCGCTGCTGTCCCGGGCGACCGGTGTGCGGCTGCGCGTCGAGCTGCGGCCGGGGCGCCGCGTCCGCCACCCGCAGGTGCGCTTCGTGCCCCGGGAAGGGCGCGAAGAGCCCGCCCGCCTCGCCGCGACGGCGTGACAGACTCGCCGCATGAGGCTTTTCGCTGCCGTGCTGCCGCCTCGTGCGGCGGTCGAGGAACTGGCGCTCCTCGTCGAGGAGTTGCGGAGGTTGCCGGGCGCGGACGGACTGCGCTGGACGAGCCGCCCCGGATGGCACTACACGCTGGCCTTCATGGGCGAGGTCGAGGAGGCCCTGCTGCCGGAGCTGTCGGAGCGGCTCGCCCGCGCCGCCCGCCGGACGGGGCCGTTCCCGCTGCGCGTCCGCGGGGGCGGCCGGTTCGGCCACCGCGCCCTGTGGGCGGGCGCGGCGGGCGGCCTCGACGACATGCGGCTGCTCGCCGAGCGCTCCGACGCGGCGGCCCGGCGCGCCGGCGTCGCGATGGACGAGCACCGCCGGTACCAGGCGCACCTCACCCTCGCCCGCGGTCGGGCCGACACGGACCTGCGGCCGTTCGTGACGGAGCTGGAGCACTTCAAGGGCGGTCGCTGGGAGGTCGCGGAGCTCGCCCTGGTCCGCAGCAACCTCCCGGTCTCCGGCGTCCCCGGGGAGGCGCCGCGCTACGAGACGATCGCCACGTGGCCCCTGGGCGGGCAGCGCCCGGCCGCCGGTTAACCTCGAAGGGTGGACCCGAAGACCCGAAACCGCGTCATGGCCGCCGTCCTCGTCCTGATGTTCGCCGTCACCGCAGTGGCGGCGGCGTCCGGCCGGTAGCCGGTCCGGTCGCCGCCGCGCACGGACGGCGCACCCGCCGTACGGGCGGCACCCCCACCGGGCGAGCGCGCCTTCACGGTCGGAGCCCCGGCGGCCGCCCCGGCGGGGCCGGGCGGCCCTCCGCCGCACGCCCCACCGCCGTACCGGCGTCCCCGTCCGGGTCGTCCGCACGCCGGTGCCCGCGGCCGTCCGGGGTGGAGGCGGCTCACCGGGCCGGGATCGGCTGGGTAAGGTTCACCGGGTTGCCGTCGGGGTCCCGGACGTGGGCGACGCGCTGTCCCCACGGCATGTCGTCGGGGCCGCCGCGGACCGAGCCGCCCAGCGCCGTCACCCGGCCGAGCGTCTCGTCGACGTCGTCGACACCGATGCTGAGCAGGACCCGCGACGCCCCACGGTCCCCCGGGTCCGCCTTGGCCACCAGCCCGAGGTCGGTGTCGCCGACGCGCAGGCCGAGGTAGAAGACCGGACCCTCCTCCGGTACCCGGAAGACCTCTTCAGCGCCGAACAGCCTCGTGTAGAAAACGGCCAGGGCCTCTGGCTCGGTGGTGACGATCACCGGCTGGATGGTGGACATGGCACTCCTGTCGAGAACGGTCGTGTCACGGGTGGACCGTTCCGGGGCGACGGGCTCATCGGCGAACGGCCCGCCGGACGGCCCGCACCCCGGGCCGCCGCCCGCGGCCGCCCGCCGCGGGCCGCCGCGGCCGGGACTCCGTCCCGCCCCGGGCCGCGGCCCCGGGGCGGCTCGGCGCCTGACGTCCTTGCCTGGAGCGACTCGAAGCAGTTGGCTTGCGACCATGGAGTACGCACAGCTCGGACGCACCGGACTCAAGGTCAGCCGACTCGTCCTCGGGACGATGAACTTCGGCCCGCAGACGGACGGACCGACCAGCCACGACATCATGGACGCCGCCCTCGACGCGGGCCTGAACTTCGTGGACACGGCCGACGTCTACGGCTGGGGCGAGAACAAGGGCCGCACCGAGGAGATCATCGGCGCCTGGTTCGCCCGGGGCGGCGGGCGGCGCGACAGGACGGTCCTCGCCACCAAGGTGTACGCGAACATGGCGGCCGGCGGGGAGGCCTGGCCCAACCACGACAGGCTCTCCGCGGTGAACATCCGCCGGGCCGTCGACGCCTCCCTCCGGCGGCTGCGGACGGACCACATCGACGTCTACCAGTTCCACCACATCGACCGGGCGACGCCGTTCGAGGAGATCTGGCAGGCGATCGACGTCCTGGTCCGGCAGGGCAAGGTCCTCTACGCCGGGTCGTCCAACTTCCCCGGCTACAAGATCGCCCAGGCCAACGAGACCGCCGCCCGGCACGGCCGCATGGGCCTGGTCAGCGAGCAGTGCCTCTACAACCTCGCCGAGCGCCGCGCCGAGATGGAGGTCATCCCGGCCGCGCGGGACTACGGCCTCGGTGTCATCCCCTGGTCCCCGCTGCACGGAGGGCTGCTCGGCGGCGTCCTCGGGAAGGAGGCCGCGCAGGGGCGCCGGGCGGGCGGCCGTGCCGCCGAGGCGCTCAAGGACGCCGGGACGCGCGAGCGGGTCCAGGCGTACGAGGACCTCCTCGCCGAGCACGGCCTGGAGCCCGGTGAGACGGCGCTCGCCTGGCTGCTGACCCGCCCCGGCGTCACCGGCCCGATCATCGGCCCCCGTACCCGGGAGCAGCTGGACTCGGCGCTGCGCGCCCTGGAGCTGGAGCTGGGTGAGGAGCTGCTGGCGTCCCTGGACGAGATCTTCCCCGGCCCCGGACCGTCCCCCGAGGCCTTCGCCTGGTGAGGTGGCGGATCCGCGCGGGGGCCGCCGCCTCCCTCCCGCCCCCGGAAGCGGGCCGAGGGCGGCGGCTTCGCCGTCTCCGCCCGGGGGCCGCGGGAGCGACGGGCGCCGCCGGCGCGCCGCGGGAGCCCGGC
>JAAXOU010000117.1 GCA_012396115.1 Streptomyces somaliensis DSM 40738
CGCCGCCGCGCCCCGCCCGTCGGGCGCCCGCCGCCCGGCGCCCCGTCAGCAGTGGCCGAGGCGGCCCAGGTAGCCGTGGAGGGCGGCGGAGGCGCCGAGCCTGCGCAGGCTGCTCCGGTGCAGGTCGCGGGCGCGGGCGTCCAGCTCGGCCAGGACGCGGTCGGGGCCGCCGCCGGCGCGCAGCTCGCGCAGGACGGACTCGATCGCGGCGAGCGGGTGGCGGCCCTTGCGCAGGAGCGCGACCACCTGGGCGACGTGCAGTTCGGAGCGGTCGTAGACGCGGTACCCGGTGGACGGTTCGCGACGGGGCCGTACGAGGCCGTGCGCCTCCCACAGCCGGAGCACGGGCGGCTTGACGCCCACGGCGCGGGCCGCCTCGCCGATGCGCAGCCCGCGCCGCGGGGAGGGGGCGCGGCCCTTCAGGACGGCGCCCAGGGCCTCGCGCACGACGGCGAGCTCCGCGCGTTCCCGGTCCAGTCGGGCGTGGCCGGCGTCCAGGGCGGCCAGCGCGGTCTCCAGGTCGCCCGCGTGGACGGCCGCCATCACGGTGCGGGCGGTGGCCCACCCGTGCCCGGCGGCGAGTTCGCGGGCCACGGCGAGCGCGTCGGCGTGGGCGCGCGTGAAGACGCGGTAGCCGGCGGCGGTGCGCTCGACGGGCGGGAGCAGCCCCGTGTCGGCGTAGGTGCGCAGCTGCTGCACGGAGACCCCGGCCGACCGCGCGAGGTCCGCCGCCTTCAGTCGATCGTCCGCCACTTCACTCCTCCGGCTTCACCCCCGGTTGGGACTTCCCCGACATTCTGCCGTTCCCACCGGGGGTTCCTCGGCGAAAGTGCCTGGTGGCACTTGAATGAAACACTTGATACCAGGTCCGGCGCCGGGGCCGAGTGGATCCGTTTCCCGAAGGCTCCGAAGGGAGAAGCAGTGAAGTTCGTGCTCGAGGTCACCGTGGACGACGCGCAGGAGAAGGAGGCGGTGGTGAGCGAGCTGGGCCGCATCCTGCGCTACTGGGGCGGCAACCTCCACCACTACGCCATGCGGCCCGGCGACGGCTCGGCCGTGTACGACTCCGCCCACCGCGAGGTGGGCGGCTGGCGGCTCACCGCCGACGGCGGGCAGGACTGAGGCCGGCGGGCCGGATGAGGTCGCGGATCAGCCCTTGCGGGACTTGATCTCCTCGGTGAGCTGCGGGACGACCTCGAAGAGGTCGCCGACCACGCCGTAGTCGACCAGGTCGAAGATCGGGGCCTCGGGGTCCTTGTTGATGGCCACGATGGTCTTCGAGGTCTGCATGCCGGCGCGGTGCTGGATCGCGCCGGAGATGCCGGCGGCGACGTACAGCTGCGGCGAGACCGACTTGCCGGTCTGGCCGACTTGGCTGGTGTGCGGGTACCAGCCGGCGTCGACGGCGGCGCGGGAGGCGCCGACGGCGGCGCCCAGCGAGTCGGCCAGGCCCTCGATGAGCGCGAAGTTCTCGGCGCCGTTGACGCCGCGGCCGCCGGAGACCACGATCGCGGCCTCGGTCAGCTCGGGGCGGCCGGTCGACTCGCGCGGCGTGCGGGAGACGACCCTGGTGCCGGTGGCCTTCTCGGAGAAGGTGACCGCCAGGGCCTCGACGGCGCCCGCGGCGGGGGCGGCCTCGACGGGCGCCGAGTTGGGCTTGACCGTGATGACGGGGGTGCCCCTGGAGACGCGGGACCTGGTGGTGAACGCGGCGGCGAACACGGACTGCGTCGCGACCGGGCCCTCGTCGCCGGTCTCCAGGTCGACGGCGTCGGTGATCAGGCCGGAGCCGATGCGGACCGCGAGGCGGGCCGCGATCTCCTTGCCCTCGGCGGAGGACGGGACGAGCACGGCGGCCGGGGACACCGCCTCGTACGCGGCCTGGAGGGCGTCGACCTTCGGGACGACGAGGTAGTCGGCGAACTCGGCGGCGTCGGCCGTCAGGACGCGGGTCGCGCCGTGCTCGGCGAGCGTGGCGGCGGTGGCCTCGGCTCCGGAGCCGAGGGCGACGGCGACGGGCTCGCCGAGACGGCGGGCCAGCGTCAGCAGTTCGAGGGTGGGCTTGCGGACGGCGCCGTCCGCGTGGTCGACGTAGACGAGGACTTCGGCCATGGGGATGCTCTCCTGCGGGTGCTGAGGTCTGAGGGGGCTGTCGGTGGCTCTGCTCTGCGCGAGTCCTAGATGAACTTCTGGCCCGCGAGGAACTCGGCCAGCTGCCTGCCGCCCTCGCCCTCGTCCTTGACGACCGTGCCGGCCGTGCGGGCCGGGCGCTCCGTCGCGGAGTCGACCTTCGTCCAGGCGCCGGCGAGGCCGACCTCGTCCGCCTCGACGTCCAGGTCGTCGAGGTCCAGGGACTCCACCGGCTTCTTCTTGGCGGCCATGATGCCCTTGAAGGACGGGTAGCGGGCCTCGCCGGACTGGTCCGTCACGGACACGACGGCCGGGAGGGATGCCTCCAGCCGCTCGGTCGCGGCGTCGCCGTCGCGGCGGCCCCTGACCACGCCGTCCTCGACGGAGACCTCGGAGAGCAGGGTGACCTGCGGGACGCCGAGGCGCTCGGCGAGGATCGCCGGCAGGACGCCCATGGTGCCGTCGGTCGACGCCATGCCGCAGACGACCAGGTCGTAGCCGGTCTTCTCGATCGCCTTGGCGAGGACCAGGGAGGTGCCCATGACGTCGGTGCCGTGCAGGTCGTCGTCCTCGACGTGGACGGCCTTGTCGGCGCCCATCGACAGCGCCTTGCGCAGGGCGTCCTTGGCGTCCTCGGGACCGACGGTGACAACGGTGACCTCGGCGTCGTCCGCGTCCTCCGCGATCCGCAGCGCCTGCTCGACCGCGTACTCGTCCAGCTCCGACAGCAGGCCGTCGACGTCGTCGCGGTCGACGGTCAGGTCATCGGCGAAGTGCCGGTCGCCGGTGGCGTCGGGCACGTACTTCACACAGACAACGATCCTCAAGCTCACGCCGGCTCTCCTACTGCATCGTCATTACGGTGCTGCTCTGTTGCACGCAGCATAGGCGCCTGGTGGGGCGGTTTCCGCTCGGGGCGGCCGCCGCCCCGCAACGGGACATTACTCGCCAGTACACCGGGAGGTCCCCCGGTCGGCAAGCGCTTCGACCTGTGACCTTTCCGACGCCGCGCCGCCGGGGCCCTCAGTGCCTCAGGGCGTTGAAGCGGCCCTGGTGGTACAGGAGCGGCCGGCCCTCCCGGGCCTCGGCGTCCCCGGCGACGATCTCGGCGACGACGATGCGGTGGTCGCCGGCCGGCACGCGGCCGGCGACGCGGCACACCAGCCAGGCGAGGACGCCGTCGAGCAGCGGGACGCCCTCGGGGCCGGCGGCCCAGCGGGTGGGCGGGGCGAAGCGGTCGGCGCCGCTGCGCGCGAAGACGGCGGCCAGCTCCCGCTGGTCCTCGCCGAGGAGGTGCACGCCCACATGGGTGGCGGCGGAGACGGCGGGCCAGCTCGACGAGCCCGTGCCTATGCCGAAGGACAGCAGCGGCGGCTCGGCGGAGACCGAGGTCAGCGAGCCGGCGGTGAACCCCGCGGGCCGGCCGCCGGGTCCGGCGGCGGTGATCACGGCGACGCCGGCGGCGTGTCGCCGGAAGGCGGAGCGCAGCAGTTCGGCCCCGGTGGGCGGGGCCGCGAGCCCTCCGGCGCCGGGCTCACGGATGGCCGTCATGGAGTCGTCCTCGTGCGGGGGATGCGTACGCGGGGCCGTGGTCCTCGGCCGCTCAGGCGTCCGGACGGGACGGACTCCCGCGGCGGGCGGGGCCCGGGCGGGCCGGTGCGGGGAGAGGGGATCGGTACGGCACGGACGCCACCCTGTCGACGCGCGGCCGTCCGCGTCAAGGCCGCACGGGCGGATGCGATCAGCGTCACGGCCGGTCAGCGCGGGTTTCCAGGGCCCGGCCGAGCGCGGCGATCACATCGGCCCTGCGGGGCTGCCCGGTGGCGCGGCGCACGACGCGGCCGGCCGCGTCGAGGACGAGCACGGTGGGGGTGGCGGTGACACCGAGGCGCCGGACGAGGGGGAGGTTCCGCTCGGCGTCGATCTCGACGTGGACGACGCCGGGGACCATGTCCGCCACGTCGGCGAGGGTCCTGCGGGTGGCGCGGCAGGGCTGGCAGAAGGAGGTGGAGAAGTGCACGAGCGTGGCCCGCTCCCCCCGTTCGGCGCCCAGGTCCCCGGGGCCGAGCACCCCTCCGTACCGCTCCTCCGCACCGCCCCGCGCCACCGCGGCCCCGCTTCCCGTCGTCCGGTCCTTCCGCCCGTGCAGCGCCGCGCCGGCCCCCGGGGATTCCCCGGCGGCGGTCCGGACGCGGCGACGTGACGAGTATCTCGCCCCGTTCCCGCCGGGAAGGGGGGTTCGGACTGGCCCGGGCGCGGTAGATGGGGCAGCATCGGGCGCGGGCCGGACACCTACGGCTGCGTAACTTCCGCCGGGAGACCCTCCCCAGGCAGACGGAAAAGAAGGGCGTTCTCCAGATGGCAGAACTCGTCTATCGGCCGGTCGTCGGTGCCGCACTCGCACTGTTCAAGGCGCTCGACCTGAAGATCGACGTTCAGGGTTCGGAGAACATCCCGCGCACCGGCGGCGCGGTGCTGGTCAGCAACCACATCAGCTACCTGGACTTCGTCTTCGCCGGGCTCGCCGCCCTCCCGCAGAAGCGGCTGGTGCGCTTCATGGCGAAGGACTCGGTCTTCCGCCACAGGATCTCCGGGCCGCTGATGCGGGGCATGAAGCACATCCCGGTGGACCGCGGGCAGGGCGAGGCCGCCTACCGCCACGCGCTGGAGTCCCTGCGCTCCGGCGAGATCGTCGGCGTCTTCCCGGAGGCGACGATCTCCCAGTCGTTCACCCTCAAGAGCTTCAAGTCGGGTGCGGCGCGCCTGGCGCAGGAGGCGGGCGTGCCGCTGGTCCCGGTGGCGCTGTGGGGGACGCAGAGGCTGTGGACGAAGGGCCGCCCCCGGAACTTCAGGCGCAGCCACATCCCGGTGACCATCCGGGTGGGCGAGCCCGTGGAGGCCCCGGCGGACCAGTACGCCGGGGCGATCACGCGGCGGCTGCGCGAGCGGGTCCAGGAGCTGCTGGAGGCCGCCCAGCGGGCGTACCCGGTGCGCCCGAAGGACGCGCAGGACACGTGGTGGGTCCCGGCCCACCTGGGCGGTACCGCGCCGGCTCCGGCGGACCTGCGCTGACCCCGGCGGACCTGCGTTGAGGGCGGCGTCCCGGGGCGCGGAGGACGGGGAAGCGGCCGGCCGGTCCCCGGTGGACGCCCGGCCGGCCGCTCCCGCACGCGCTAGCGCGCCATCTCCTCCTTGAGCGCCAGGAGGAAGGCGTCCACGTCGTCCTCCGTGGTGTCGAAGGAGCACATCCAGCGGACGTCGCCGGCCGCCTCGTCCCAGAAGTAGAACCGGAACCGCTTCTGCAGCCGCAGGCCCACCTCGTGCGGGAGCCGCGCGAAGACCGCGTTGGCCTGCACCGGGTAGAGGATCTGCACGCCGTCGACGGACCGGACGCCCTCGGCGAGGCGCCGCGCCATCGCGTTGGCGTGCCGGGCGCCGCGCAGCCACAGGTCCTTGGCGAGCAGCGCCTCGAACTGCACGGAGACGAACCGCATCTTGGACGCGAGCTGCATGGACATCTTGCGCAGGTGCTTCATGTGGCGGCCGGCCGCGGGGTCGAGGACCACGACCACCTCGCCGAAGAGCAGGCCGTTCTTGGTGCCGCCCAGCGACACCACGTCCACGCCCGCGGCGTTGGTGAACGCGCGCATCGGCACGTCCAGGGACGCGGCCGCGTTGGCCAGCCGGGCGCCGTCGAGGTGGACCCTCATCCCCAGGGCGTGGGCGTGGTCGACGATCGCCCGGATCTCGTCCGGCGTGTAGACCGTGCCCAGCTCGGTGTTCTGGGCGAGGGAGACGACCTGCGGCATGGCGCGGTGCTCGTCCTCCCAGCCGAACGCCTGCCGGTCGATCAGCTCGGGCGTGAGCTTGCCGTCCGGGGTGGGCACGGTGAGCAGCTTGAGGCCGGCCATGCGCTCGGGCGCGCCGCCCTCGTCCACGTTGATGTGCGCGGACTCGGCGCAGATCACCGCGCCCCAGCGGTCGGTGAGCGCCTGCAGGGCGGTGACGTTGGCGCCGGTTCCGTTGAACACCGGGAACGCCTCGGCGGTCGGGCCGAAGTGGCTGTGCATCACCCGCTGGAGGTGGTCGGTGTAGTCGTCCTCACCGTAGGCGACCTGGTGGCCGCCGTTGGCGAGGGCCAGCGCGGCGAGGACCTCCGGGTGGGCTCCCGCGTAGTTGTCGCTGGCGAAGCCCCGTACCGACGGGTCGTGGTGGCGGCGCGCGTCGGTACGGGTGGGGAAGGCCGGGGTCACGGCTTGGGGGTCAGCCACAGGCGCTGTCCATTCACTTCCTGGGCGGGCCGGTCCCAGACGCCGGCGACGGCGTCGGCCAGCTCCGCGACGTCGGTGTAGCCCGCGAACTTCGCATCCGGGCGCTCGGCGCGCATCGCGTCGTGCACCAGTGCCTTGATCACCAGGATGACAGCAGCGGCCTTCGGACCCTCCTCGCCCCCCGCCTTGCGGAAGGAGTGGCCGAGCGCGAGGGTCCAGGCCTCGGCGGCGGACTTCGCGGCCGCGTACGCGGCGTTGCCCTCGGTGGGGTTGCTCGCACCGGACTGGCTGACCAGGACGTACCGGCCGCGGTCGCTGCGGCACAGCGGTCCGTGGAAGGCGAGCGAGGTGTGCTGGACGGTGCGGACGAGCAGCTTCTCCAGCACCTCCCAGTCGGCCGGGTCTGTGTCGGCGAAGCGCTTGCCGCCGCGCCAGCCGCCGACGAGGTGGACGAGGCCGTCGACGCGGCCGAACTCCTTCTCGGTCCGGTCGGCCCAGTCGCGGGTCGCGGCCGGGTCGAGCAGGTCCACCTTCTCGCCGGTGACGGTGGCGCCGCCGTGGGCGTAGCGGGCGGCGTCGACCGCCTCGGCGAGGCGCTCGGGGTCGGCGTCGGCGGCGACGACGGTCGCGCCGGCCTCGGCGAGCCGCAGCAGGGCGGCGCGGCCCGCGGGGCCCGCGGCCCCGGCGACCGCGATGACGGCGCCGTCCAGCGCTCCGCTGTTGCCGTTGGTGGTCATGGTGTTCGTCTCCTCCGTCTGCGTACCGGACGTCCCGGTCGTACCCGTGGCGGGCCCGCTCACGCGGCGGCCTTCTCGACGTCGGCCGGAGTGATGCCCTTGGCGGAGGCGATCACGGACTTCAGCTTCCTGGAGAGGGCCTCGTAGAACATGCTCAGCGGGAACTCGTCCGGGAGCACGTCGTCGACGAGCCTGCGCGGCGGCTGGGAGAGGTCCAGCGCGTCCGGGCCCTTGGCCCAGCGGGAGCCGGGGTGCGGGGCGAGGTAGGCGGAGACGAAGTCGTACGCGGCGAACCAGTGGACCAGCTTCGGGCGGTCGATGCCGTCCCGGTAGAGCTTCTCGATCTCGGCGCACAGCCGGTTGGTGACCTCGGGGGCGCGCCGCCAGTCGATGTGGAGGGTGTTGTCGGTCCAGCGCACCACGTCGTGCCTGTGGAGGTAGGCGAAGAGCAGCTGGCCGCCGAGGCCGTCGTAGTTGCGGACGCGGTCGCCGGTGAGCGGGAAGCGGAACATCCGGTCGAACAGCACGGCGTACTGCACGTCGCGGCCGTGCGGGTTGCCCTCGGCTTCGAGGCGGACGGCCTCCTTGAAGGCCGTGAGGTCGCAGCGCAGCTCCTCCAGGCCGTACATCCAGAACGGCTGGCGCTGCTTGATCATGAACGGGTCGAAGGGGAGGTCGCCGCGGCTGTGGGTGCGGTCGTGGATCATGTCCCACAGGACGAACGCCTCCTGGCAGCGCTGCTGGTCGCCGAGCATCTCCTCGATGTCGGCGGGCAGTTCCACGCCGAGGGCCTCGACGGCGGCCTCGGTGACGCGGCGGAAGCGGGCGGCCTCGCGGTCGCAGAAGATGCCGCCCCAGGTGAACCGCTCGGGGGCCTCGCGAACGGAGACGGTCTCGGGGAAGAGGACGGCGGAGTTGGTGTCGTAGCCCGGGGTGAAGTCCTCGAAGGTGATGCCGCAGAAGAGCGGGTTGTCGTAGCGGGTGGCCTCCAGCTCCGCGAGCCACCGCGGCCACACCATGCGCAGGACGACGGCCTCCAGGTTGCGGTCCGGGTTGCCGTTCTGCGTGTACATCGGGAAGACGACGAGGTGCTGGCGGCCGTCGACGCGCTCGGCGGCCGGCTGGAAGGCCGTCAGCGAGTCGAGGAAGTCCGGCACGCCGTAGCCGCCGGCCGCCCACTTGCGCAGGTCGGCGACGAGCGCGCGGTGGTACGCGGCACCGTGCGGCAGCAGCGGGGAGAGCCGCTCGACCGCGGCGACGACCCTGTCGAGCGCGGCGTCGGCCTCCGCGCGGGCCGGGGCGCCCTCGGCGTCCAGGTCCACGGACCCGTCGGCGGACTGCCAGGCCCGGATCTCCTCCACGGCATTCTTGAGCTGCGACCATGCGGGGTGGTCGACCACCCGGACGTCGGCGGACAGCTCGCCGCCGACAGCGTCCTGCACAAGAATTTCCGTCATCTCACTTCCTCCACAGGAGAACCTCGCGTAAAGGCACCGTATCCGGCCACGGTTCTTCCCGACAAGAGGGCTTGGCGAAAATTATCCTGTACAACCCCGGCGGTCACCGCCCTTTTTCCCGTTCAGCAAGGAAAACGCGGTCACATCGACCGTATCGCCGGAACCGGTGCTCCGGCCCGGGGTGCACCCGGGGTGTAACGGACACCCCCGAGGGAACCCGCCTGGCCGAACCCGTGCCGCGACCGGCGCGGACCCCGAACGAAGAGTGGCGAGACGGGACGACTGGGGCGGTCATCTATGAGCAATGGATTCCTCGGGCCCGAGGGCTTCGGCCCCGACCCGTTCAGCGAGTTCCTGGCCCGCCTGTTCGGGGGCGCCCCGACCTCCTCGGCGGCCCGGCGCGGGCCGCGGTACATCGACATCGCGCGGATGATGAGCGAGCCCGCCCGCCGCATGGTGGACGACGCGGCCACGTACGCGGCCGAGCACGGCAGCGCGGACCTGGAGACCGAGCACCTGCTGCGCGCCGCGCTGGACACCGAGCCGACGCGGGACCTGGTCGTCCGGGCGGGGGCCGACCCCGACGAGCTGGCCGCGGAGATCGACCGCACGGCCGGCGAGGGCCCGCCGCAGCCCCGGATCGCCGTCACGCCCGCCGTCAAGCGCGCCCTGCTCGACGCCCACGACCTGGCGCGGAGCATCGGCGCGTCCTACATCGGGCCCGAGCACGTCCTCGCCGCGCTGGCCGCCAACCCGGACTCGGCGGCCGGCCGCATCCTGCGCGCCGCCCGTTTCGACCCGGACTCCGTGCCCGGACCGTCCTCCCTCAGGCCCGCCCCGCGCGCCGGGTCGTCCGGCGGGTGGGAGAACACCGCGGCCGACCAGCGCCCGGCTCCGCAGCACGGCACCCCGACCCTGGACAAGTACGGGCGCGACCTCACCGACATGGCCCGCGCCGGCCGCATCGACCCGGTCATAGGCCGGGAGACGGAGATAGAGCAGACCGTCGAGGTGCTCTCGCGGCGCGGCAAGAACAACCCCGTCCTCATCGGCGACGCCGGGGTCGGCAAGACCGCCGTCGTCGAGGGCCTGGCCCAGCGGATCGCCGACGGCGACGTGCCCGACACGCTCCTCGGCCGGCGCCTGGTCTCCCTCGACATGACGGGCCTGGTCGCCGGAACCCGCTACCGCGGCGACTTCGAGGAGCGGATGAACGCCGTCATCGAGGAGGTGCGGGCCCACTCCGGGGAACTCCTCCTCTTCATCGACGAACTCCACACGGTCGTCGGCGCGGGCGGCGGCGGCCCGGAGGGCGGCTCCATGGACGCCGGCAACATCCTGAAGCCCGCGCTGGCCCGGGGCGAGCTGCACGCCATCGGCGCGACCACGCTGGAGGAGTACCGCCGCCACGTCGAGAAGGACGCCGCCCTCGCCCGCCGCTTCCAGCCGATCCTCGTCCCCGAGCCGAGCCCCGAGGACGCCCTGGAGATCCTGTGCGGGCTGCGCGACCGGTACGAGGCCCACCACCAGGTCCGCTACACCGACGAGGCGCTGCGGGCCTCCGTCGAGCTGTCGGACCGCTACCTCACCGAGCGGTTCCTGCCGGACAAGGCCATCGACCTGATCGACCAGGCGGGCGCGCGGGTCCGGCTGCGCTCCCGGGCCCAGGACACCGACGTGCGGGCCCTGGAACGGGAGCTGGAGCAGCTGGTCCGCGACAAGGACCAGGCCGTCGCCGCCGAGCAGTACGAGCGGGCGACCGAGCTGCGCGACCGCGTGCAGGAGCTGCAGGACCGCGTCAAGGCGGGCCGGAGCCGGCCGATGATGCGGGACGACCGCGTGCTGGAGGTGACCGCCGAGGACGTCGCGGAGGTCGTCAGCCGGCAGACCGGCATCCCCGTCAGCCGGCTCACCCAGGAGGAGAAGGAGCGGCTGCTCGGTCTGGAGCAGCACCTGCGCAAGCGGGTCGTCGGGCAGGACGAGGCGGTCTCGGTGGTCGCCGAGGCGGTGCTGCGCTCGCGGGCGGGCCTGGCCGACCCGCGCCGCCCGATCGGCAGCTTCCTGTTCCTCGGCCCGACCGGCGTCGGCAAGACCGAGCTGGCCCGCGCGCTCTCGGACGCGCTGTTCGGGAGCGAGGAGCGCATGGTGCGGCTCGACATGAGCGAGTTCCAGGAGCGGCACACCGTCAGCCGGCTGGTGGGCGCCCCGCCCGGGTACGTCGGCCACGAGGAGGCCGGGCAGCTGACGGAGGCGGTGCGCCGGCACCCGTACTCGCTGCTCCTCCTCGACGAGGTGGAGAAGGCCCACCCGGACGTCTTCAACATCCTGCTCCAGGTGCTCGACGACGGGCGGCTGACCGACGCGCAGGGCCGCACCGTCGACTTCAAGAACACGGTCGTCGTGATGACCAGCAACCTCGGCTCCGAGGCCATCGGCACCGGGCGCGGCGTGCTGGGCTTCGGGGCGGGCCCGGCGGACGACGAGGACGCGGCCCGCGAGCGGGTGCTGCGGCCGCTGCGCGAGCACTTCCGGCCCGAGTTCCTCAACCGCATCGACGAGGTCGTCGTCTTCCGGCGGCTCGCGGAGGTCCAGCTGCGGCAGATCACCGACCTGCTGCTGGAGGACACCCGCCGCCGGCTGCAGGCCCAGCACGTGTCCGTGGACTTCGGCCCGGAGGCCGTGGACTGGCTGGCCCGCCGGGGCTACGAGCCCGAGTACGGCGCCCGGCCGCTGCGCCGCACGATCCAGCGCGAGGTGGACAACCGCCTGTCGCGGCTGCTGCTCGACGGACGGCTCGCCCCGGGCGGCCGGGTCCGCGTGGACGCGGCGGAAGGGGGCCTGGTCTTCCGCACGGAGCCGTCGCCCGCGACGGGCGAGGGGGTCAGCCCAGCCCCTTGACGAGCAGCTCGAACTCCAGGTCGTCGCGGCGCGGAACGCCGAAGCGCTCGTCGCCGTACGGGAAGGGCGTCGTCCGCCCGGTACGGCGGTAGCCGCGCCGCTCGTACCAGGCGATCAGCTCGTCCCGCACCGAGATCACCGTCATGTGCATCTCCCGCGCCCCCCACTCCTCCCGGGCCAGGCGCTCCGCTTCCGCGAGGACGCGCCGGCCGAGCCCGCCGCCCTGCAGACCGGGGCGGACGGCGAACATCCCGAAGTAGGCGACCTCGCCGCGGCGCTCCAGCTGGCAGCAGGCGACGGGGGAGCCGTCCCGTTCGGCGACCAGGAGCCTGGAGCCGGGCGCGGCGAGGATCGCGCGCACGCCCTCCGGGTCGGTGCGCTGCCCGTCGAGGATGTCGGCCTCCGTGGTCCAGCCGGCGCGGCTGGCGTCGCCCCGGTAGGCGGACTCGACGAGGGAGACGATCGCGGGGACGTCCGCCTCCGCGGCGTCGCGGTAGGTCTCCCGGGCGTCCTGCGGCGGCGCGGTGTCCATCGTGGTCGTTCTCCCCTCGGCGTGCCGTTCGGCCACCGAGACTAACGCGGCGCTCCCCGCCCGGGCCCCTCCCCCGCCACGGCGCTCCCGCCGGCGGGGCGCGGCGTGCGGGGACGGGCGGGAC
>JAAXOU010000118.1 GCA_012396115.1 Streptomyces somaliensis DSM 40738
CGGCCTTCGAGGACACCGGGGCCGGTCCCGTCCCGCCCCCGCCCCCGTCCACGGCGCCGACCGCCCCGCCCCGGCGACCCGACGCGCCCCCGGGGGCGGATGCGTCCCCGGCTTCGGATGTGCCGTCGGGGGCGGACGCGCCCTCGGGGTCGGACCTGCCCCCGGGGTCCGACGTGTCCCCGGCTTCGGACGTGCCTTCGGGGTCAGACCTGCCGTCGGGGGTGGACGTGTCCCCGACCCCGGACGTGCCCCCGACCCCCGACACGCCCTCGGGGCCCGGCACGCATCCGGCTCCGGCCCCTGACCGGGCCGCCGACCACGACCCCGCGTCGACCCCCGGCCGGGCCGCCGACCCACGCCCTGCGTCGACCCCCGACCCGGACCCCGACCCCGACCCTGGTCTCGGCCCCGGCCCTGGTCCCAGCCCCGACCCCGACCCCGACCCCGGCCCCGAACCCGGCCCCAGTCCCGACGCCGATGCCGGCCCCGAACCCGGCCCCGGTCCCGACCCCGGCCCCGGTCCCGGCCCCGATCGGCGACGACCCGAAGGAGACGCGTGAACGACGCACTCGACGTCGCCCTCCGCCTGGCCGTCGTCTTCGCCGTCTTCCTCGTCCTGCCCCTCGTCGTGGGGCAGGCCGAGCACAAGGTGATGGCGCACATGCAGGGCCGCCTGGGCCCCATGTACGCGGGTGGCTTCCACGGCTGGGCACAACTCGTCGCGGACGGCGTGAAGTTCGCGCAGAAGGAGGACGTGGTCCCGGCCGACGCCGACCGGCGCGTCTTCCGGCTGGCCCCCGCCGTGGCGCTCCTGCCGTACCTCCTCGTCCTCGTCGCCATCCCGGTCGGCCCCGGCGAGGGAGCGGTCGGCGCGGTCGTCGATGCGGGCGTCTTCTTCGTCCTCGCCGTCATGGGCGTGGGCGTGCTGGGCTCCCTCATGGCGGGCTGGGCGTCCGCCAACAAGTTCTCCCTCCTCGGCGGCCTCCGCACCGCGGCACAGCTCCTCGCGTACGAGCTGCCGATGCTGCTGGCCGCCGCCTCCGTCGCCATGGCGGCCGGCACGGTGTCGCTGCCGGGCATCCTCGACGCGTTCGAGTGGTGGTGGCTGCCCTGGCAGATCGTCGGCGCCCTGGTCTTCTTCGTCGCCGGCCTCGCCGAGCTGCAGCGCCCGCCGTTCGACATGCCGGTCGCCGACTCGGAGATCATCTTCGGCGCGTACACCGAGTACACCGGCCTGCGCTTCGCCCTGTTCCTGCTCGCCGAGTACGCGGGCATCGTCGTCCTGTGCGGTCTGACCACCGTCCTGTTCCTCGGCGGCTGGCACGGCCCCCTCGGCGCCGACGGCCTGGGCTGGGTGTGGACGCTCCTGAAGACGGCCGTGCTCGCCTTCGTCGTGATCTGGCTGCGCGTGAGCTACCCGCGGCTGCGCGAGGACCAGTTGCAGAAGCTCGCCTGGACCGTGCTCGTCCCGCTCGCCCTCGCCCAGATCGCCCTCACCGGCACCGTCAAGGTGGTGATCCAGTAATGCCTCCGATCCCCGGCTCCGGCCTCGCCAAGGGCCTGGCCGTCACCCTGCGGACGATGACGAGGAAGAGCCACACCGCGCAGTACCCCGACGTCCAGCCCGAGCTGCCGCCGCGCACCCGCGGCGTGATCGGCCTGTTCGAGGAGAACTGCACGGTCTGCATGCTCTGCGCCCGCGAGTGCCCCGACTGGTGCATCTACATCGACTCCCACAAGGAGACGGTGCCGCCCGCCGCCCCCGGCGGACGCGAACGCAGCCGCAACGTCCTCGACCGCTTCGCCATCGACTTCGCCCTCTGCATGTACTGCGGCATCTGCGTGGAGGTGTGTCCTTTCGACGCGCTGTTCTGGTCGCCGGAGTTCGAGTACGCGGAGACGGACATGCGCGACCTCGTCCACGAGCGGGACAGGCTCCGCGAGTGGATGTGGACGGTCCCGGAGCCGCCCGCCCTGGACCCGGGCGCGGAGGAGCCGAAGGAACTGGCCGCGGCCCGCAAGGCGGCCGACAAGCTCGCCGCCCGGCGCGCCGCCGAGCAGGAGGCCGCCGCGGCCCCCGGGGCGGCCCCCAGCCCGGACGGCCCCGGCACCGCGCCCCGCCTCCCGGGCGCCCCCGGCACCGCCGAGGGAGGCCCCGCATGACGCCCTCCACGGCGCCCGTCCTGTCCCCCGCCGCCCCCGGCTTCCTCTCGCCCACCGGGGTGGAGGTCGCGTTCCTCCTCGTCGGCGTCGTCACCCTCGCCGCCGCGGTCGTCGCGGTCACCACCCGCCAACTGGTGCACGCCGCCCTGTGGCTGGTCGTCGCCCTCGGCGGGATCGCCGTCGAGTACCTGCTCCTCACCGCCGAGTTCATCGCCTGGGTCCAGGTCCTCATCTACGTCGGTTCCGTCGTCGTCCTCCTCCTCTTCGGCCTCATGCTCACCCGCGCGCCCATCGGCCGCTCCCCGGACGCCGACTCGGGCAACCGGCCCGCCGCCCTCGCCGTGGCCGCCGCCGCCGCGACCGCGCTCGTCTGGGTCGTCGTCGACGCCTTCCGCACCACCTGGATCGACCTCGACGGCCCCGTACAGGGCACCACCCGCGTCTCCGGCGAGACACTCTTCCGGAACTGGGTGCTCCCCTTCGAGGCGCTCTCCGTCCTCCTCCTCGCCGCGCTGGTCGGCGCGATCGTCCTGTCCCGCAGGGGCGACGGGGACAGGGAGGGGAAGCGCTGATGCACCTCGCCTACCCGGCCGTCCTCGCCGTGCTCCTCTTCTGCACCGGCCTGTACGGCGTCCTCGCCCGCCGCAACGCGATCCTCGTCCTGATGTCCGTCGAGCTGATGCTCAACGCCGTCAACCTCAACCTCGTCGCCTTCGACGTCTGGCTCCGCGACACCCTGCACGCCGGCCAGGCGCTGACCCTGTTCACCATCGCCATCGCCGCCGCCGAGATCGGCATCGGCCTCGCGATCGTGCTGATGGTCCACCGCACCCGCGGCACCGCCGACGTCGACCGGCTCCGCGACAACGCCGAACCCCGCGGAGCCTCGGAACCCCCCGGCGCCGGCGGGGCCGCCCGCGGGCAGACCGGAGAGAAGGCCGAGGCCACCGCGTGACCACCACGACCCTCGCCGTCCTCGTACCCCTCCTCCCGCTGCTGGGCGCCACCGCCGGCCTGCTCCTCGGCCGCGTCGCCCCCGGCTTCGTGCGACCCCTGGCCGTCCTGCCGACCGTCGCCGCGCTCGTCCTCGCCGTCCTCGTCGCCGTACGGCAGGGCGGCGGGAGGGCCGTCGACGCGGCCACCCAGCTCACTCCGACCGGTTCCGTCCCGATCGAGCTGGCGCTCCACCTCGACGGGTTCGCCGCCCTCACGGCCGTCCTCGTCGCCGTCGTCGCCTCCTGCGTGCAGATCTACTCCACCGGCTACCTGCGCGACGACCCCCGCTACCCCTCGTACGCGGCGCTCGTCTCCCTCTTCACCTCCGCGATGCTGCTCGTCGTCTACTCCGGCGACCTGATGGTGCTGCTGGTGGGCTGGGAGGTCATGGGCATCTGCTCGTACTTCCTCGTCGGCCACTACTGGGAGACCCCCGAGGCGCGGGCCGCCTCCCTCAAGGCGTTCCTCGTCACCAAGCTCGGCGACGTCCCGTTCCTCATCGGCCTGTTCGCGCTGGCCGCGGACACCGGCACGTTCCGGATCACCGGCGTCCTCGGCTCGGTCGCCGCGGGCGGACTCGACCACCCCACCCTCGTGGCGCTGCTCCTCCTCGCCGGGGTCGCGGGCAAGTCCGCCCAGTTCCCGCTGCACACCTGGCTTCCCGACGCGATGGCCGGCCCCACGCCGGTCTCCGCGCTCATCCACGCCGCGACGATGGTCGCCGCCGGCGTCTACTTCGTCGCGCGCCTCCTCCCCGTCTTCGCCGCCTCCGCGGCGGCCATGACCGTCCTCGCCGTGACGGCCGCGCTCACCATGGTCGGCTCGGCCCTCGCCGCGCTCGCCCAGGACGACGTCAAGCGCGTCCTCGCCTACTCGACCATCGGCCAGCTCGGCTACATGTCGGGCGCCCTGGCCGTCGGCGACCGCGGCGCCGCCGTCTTCCACCTCCTGTCCCACGGCGCGTTCAAGGCGCTGCTGTTCCTCGCCGCGGGCGTGGTCATCCACGCCGCGGGCACCAACTCGCTCGCCGCCATGTCCCGCACGAGCGGCCTCGCCCGGCGCGTCCCCGACGCGTACTGGACGATGACGATCGCCCTCCTGGCGCTCGCCGCCGTCCCGCCGTTCGCCGGCTTCTTCTCCAAGGAGGCCGTCCTCGTCGCCGCCGAGCACACCGCCCTGGACGGCCGGGCCGCCGCCCCGGCCGCCGCCGGCTGGACCGTCCTCGCCGCCGGACTGCTCACCGCCCTGCTCACCGCCGCCTACGCGGCCCGGCTGTGGCTGCTCGCCTTCCGCGGAAGGGGCCCCCAGGCCCCCGACCACGGCCGGCGGCCCGCCGCCATGGACGCCGTCCTGTGGGTGCTCGCGATCCCCTCCCTCGCCTTCGGCCTGACCGCCACCTCCCTCGGGGAGTGGTTCGACGGCAACGCCCTCACCCCGACCACCACCACCGCGGTCCTCGGCACGGGCCTCGCCCTCGCCGGCGGCCTGGTCACCTACGCCGCCTGGCGCCGGGCCGCCGCCCGCGCCGCGCACGTGCCGATCGGCGCCGTCGCCGCCCACCCCGGAGCCGAACCGGCCGTCTCCGAAGCCGAGGCCATCGCCACCCACACCCCGGCGTACGGGTCGATCGCCTCCGCCCCCGACCCGGCCGACCCCGGACGCCTCCTCCTCGGCCCGCTCCACCGGCACGCCGCGACCGGCTTCCACCTGGACGCCGTGTACACCGCCCTGTTCGTACGCCCCGTCCGCGCGGCGGCCTCACTGGTCCGCTTCCTCGACCGCGAGGTCGTCGACACATACGTACGGGGGGCGGGCGCCGCGACCGGCCTGCTCGGCGCGGCCGTGCGCCGTGCCCAGACCGGCAACGTGCAGACCTACCTGAGCGTCCTGCTCGCCGGTTCCGTCGTCCTGGCGGTCGCCGCCGTCCTCGCCGCCGCCGGAGCGTGAACCGTGATCGATATCAGCGAGTCCGTGATGCAGTTCCTCCTCGCGTTCCTCGTCGCCGGCCCGCTCCTGGGCGCCGCGGCGGCCCTCCTGCCGGCCCCGCCCGGGCTGAGGGGGAGATCGCCCGACCAGGCCGTGCTCCGCCACGGCGTCACCGTCACCGGCGCCGTCCTCGCCGCCGCCCTCGCCCTCACGCTCGGCTTCGACCACGGCCACCCGTCGAGGATGCAGGCCACGACGGACATCAGCTGGATCCCCGCACTCGACGTGCGGATCCACCTCGGTGTCGACGGCATCTCGCTCCCCCTCCTGGTCCTGACCGCGCTGCTGACCTTCCTCTGCGCGCTGCACGGCTACTTCAAGCCGCCCGCCGGCCCCTCCCCGAAGGCCTTCGTCGCGCTGCTGCTGCTGCTGGAGGCCGGCACGCTCGCGACCTTCGCCGTCCTCGACCTGCTGCTGTTCTTCCTCGCCTTCGAGACGGTGCTCGTCCCGATGTACTTCCTCATCGCCCGCTGGGGCGGCGAGGGGCGGCGGTCGGCCGCCTGGAGGTTCATCCTCTTCACCCTGCTCGGCTCGGTCGTCATGCTGCTGGGCCTGCTCCTCGTCGGGCTGGAGGCGGGCACCTTCGACATGGTGGCACTCGCCACTGACAACGGCCGCGGCCTCGGCACGTCCCTGCAGGTCACCGCCGTTCTGGCGATCGGGATCGGGCTCGCGGTGAAGACCCCGGCGTGGCCGCTGCACAGTTGGCTCCCCGCCGCGCACACCGCCGCCCCGACCGTCGGCTCCGTCCTCCTGGCCGGTGTCCTCCTGAAGATGGGCACGTACGGGTTCGTCCGGATCGCCCTGCCGATCGCACCCGAGGGCATGCGCGCCCTCGCCCCGTACCTCGCCGCCTTCGCCGTCACCGGGATCGTCTACGGGTCCCTGGCCTGCCTCGCCCTCGCCCGGACCGGCGCCGGGGGCGACCTGAAGCGGCTCGTCGCCTACTCCTCCGTGGGCCACATGGGCTTCGTCCTCCTCGGCATCGCCTCGATGACGCCCACCGGCGTCAACGGCGCCCTGTTCGCCAACATCGCCCACGGCCTGATCACCGGCCTCCTCTTCTTCCTGGTCGGCGCGGTCAAGGACCGCTGCGGCACGGCCGACCTCGACGCCCTCGCGGGCACGACCGGCGCCGCCCTGTACGGCCGCGCCCCCCGCCTCGGCGGACTGCTCGCCTTCGGCGCCGTCGCCTCCCTCGGCCTGCCCGGCCTCGCCGGGTTCTGGGGCGAGATGCTCGCCATGTTCGGCGCGTTCCGGCCCGCCGAGGGCCTCAGCCGGCCCCTGTTCCTCGTCTGCACGGCCGTCGCCTGCTTCGGCACGCTGCTCACCGCGGCGTACCTCCTGGTCGTCGTGCGCCGGGTCTGCATGGGTGCCCGGCCCGCCGCCGACCGGCCGCCGATCGCCGACGTCCGGAGGTACGAGTTCGCCGCCTGGACCCCGCTGGTCGCCCTCACCGTCCTCGCCGGGCTCTGGCCGGCGGCCCTCCTCGGTCTCACCGACCCGGCCGTGCAGCAGCTCCTCGCAGGAGGCAAGTCGTGACCGCCGTCCCCACCGCCCCGGCCGCGGCGCCCGCGCACGGCGACCTCGTGCAGTCCGTCGACTGGGCCGCCATCGCCCCGCCGACCGTCGCCGCCGCGGTCGCCCTGGTCGTCCTCGTCGCCGACCTGTTCCTCCCCCCGGCCCGCAAGCCCCTCCTCGCCCGGATCTCCGTCGCCGGCCTCGCCGCCGCGCTCCTCGCCCTCGTACCGCTCCGTTCCGGCGACCGGTCGACGTTCTGCCTCACCGGGAACCCCGGCACCTGCAGCTACACCGCCGACCACTTCACCCTCTCCGTCCAGCTCCTCGTCCTCGGCGGCGCCCTCCTCACCGCCCTCCTGTCCGTCAGGGACACCGAGGAGGAGCTCCCCGCGGGCGAGTTCTGGTTCCTGCTGCTGTCCTCCGCGGCGGGCGCCGCGCTGCTGCCCGCCTCCCGCGACCTCGCCACCCTCGTCGTCGCCCTGGAGGTCGCCTCCCTCCCCGCCTTCGCGCTCGTCGGCCTCAGGCGCGGCGACCGCGCGTCCGGCGAGGCGGCGCTGAAGTTCTTCCTCTCCTCCGTCACCGCGACCGCCGTCACCCTGCTCGGCGCCGGCTTCGTGTACGCCTCCACCGGCACCCTCCACCTCACGGAGATCGCCCGGCGGCTCGACGACGTCCCCGCGCGGCTCGGCACCCTCGCCGCGGCCGGGGTCGCCCTCACCCTGGTCGGCTTCGCCTTCAAGACGGCCGCCGCGCCGTTCCACTTCTGGGTTCCCGACACGTACGTCGGCGCCCCGCTGCCCGTCGCCGCGTACCTGTCCGTCGTCGGCAAGGCCGTCGGCTTCACCGGCCTCGCCGCGCTCACCATGACCGTCGGCAACGTCGCCGCGCTGCGCCAGGTCGCCACGCGCGAGCGAAGCGCGGTCCGCCTCCTCGCCTGGTCGTCCGTGGGCCAGGCCGGCTACCTCCTGGTGCCGATCGCCGCCGCCGCGTACTCCGGCGACGGCAGGATCGGCGCCACCGTGGCGTACGCCCTGGTGTACGCCGTGGTGAACCTGGGCGCCTTCGCGGTCGCCGCCCTCGTCGCCCGTACGCGCCCGGCCAACCGGATCGCCGACTACCGGGGCCTGTACACCACCCGGCCGGCCGCCGCCCTCGCCCTGGGCTTCTTCCTGCTGTGCCTGGCCGGCCTGCCGCCCGGCGTCATCGGCCTGTTCGCCAAGGTCGTCGTCTTCTCCGCCGCCGTCGACGCGGGCCTGGGCTGGCTGGCCGTGGTCATGGGCGTGAACGTGGTGGTCGCCCTCTACTACTACCTGCGCTGGACGGCCCTGCTGTTCCGGGCCCCGGACGCCCCCGGCGGGGCCCCGGCGGGACGCCGCGCGCCCGCCGGGGTGGCCGCGGTGATCGCGCTGACCGCCGCCGTCGGCGCGCTGCTGTCCGGCTATCCGCAGTGGGTCCTCCGCTTCGCGGGGGCGGCCCTCTTCTGACGGCCCGCGCGCCGTTCACCCGAACGGCTCAGCGTCCGCCCGGCGCGCGGCGGGGAACCCACTGCTCCCACCTGGCGTTGACCAGTACGGGAAGGTCCACTGGAAAGTGGAGCGCAACCAGCGAAGGGTTCCCCTGCCGCACCACTTGGAGGGCGTACCGTGCACCGTCGGCACAACGGGCTCAGGACCGCCGCACTCCTCGGGGCGCTGTCCGCGCTGATCATCCTGATCGGCGGTCTCTTCGGGCGCACGGGCCTCGTCACCGCCGTCCTGGTCGCCCTCGGGACGAACGCCTACGCGTACTGGAACAGCGACAGGCTGGCCCTGCGCGCGATGCGCGCCCGCCCGGTCGGCGAGTTCGAGGCGCCGCAGCTGTACCGGATGGTCCGCGAGCTGTCCACGCAGGCCCGGCAGCCCATGCCGCGGCTGTACATCTCGCCGACGCAGGCCCCCAACGCCTTCGCGACCGGCCGCAACCCGCGCAACGCGGCGGTGTGCTGCACCGAGGGCGTCCTGCGCCTCCTCGACGAGCGCGAGCTGCGCGGCGTCATCGGGCACGAGCTGAGCCACGTCCACAACCGGGACATCCTGATCTCCTCGGTCGCCGGCGCCCTCGCCTCGGTGATCGTGTTCCTGGCGAACTTCGCCTGGCTCGTCCCGATCGGCCGTTCCGACGACGACGAGGGCCCCGGCCTCCTCGGCATGCTCCTGATCATGATCCTGGGGCCGGTCGCCGCCTCGATCGTCCAACTGGCCGTCAGCCGCTCCCGGGAGTACGAGGCGGACGCCTCCGGGGCCCGGCTCACCGGCGACCCGCTGGCGCTGGCGAGCGCGCTGCGCAAGCTGGAGGCGGGGACGCGGCGGCTGCCGCTGCCGCCCGAGCCGCGCATCGAGACGGCGAGCCACATGATGATCGCCAACCCGTTCCGGCCCGGTCAGGGCATGGCCCGGTTGTTCTCCACCCACCCGCCCATGGCGGAACGTATCGCCCGGCTGGAACAGATGGCGGGCCACCGGCCCTGAGACCGGCCCGGGACGCCGGACGGCCCGGAGATCCGGGCCACCGTCCGACCGCTCCCCGGCGGCCGTCCCCCGCCCGCGCGCCCGCGTGGCCGGGGCCGTCCCACCGCGAGCCACCGCTGCCGCGTCCCGCGCGGCGCCCTGGGTACGGCGAGCGGGCGCGCTCCGCACGGTGAGCGGGCGCTCCGTCGTCCGGCCGCACGGCCGCCGGTCACCGCGGCGGGGCCGTCCCCGCCCCCCTCGGCGGCCCACCCCGGCCGCCTTGCCACGGGCGCCGCCCGATTACGCCCCTGCCGTCGGCGTCCCGCACGGCACCACCGCCCCGAACCGCTCCCGGCCCCGCACCTCCGCCCCGGGGCCGGGAGCGGCGGCAGGCCCTCGCAGGTCGTCGGCGGCCGGGTTGTCCACAGGCCGAGCGGAGTGTCAGCGGCGTGTGTCACCGTGACCACATGAACGAACACGCAGAGTTGAAGGCCCGTACCACCGGGGCCACGGCCGACGGCGACCGCTCGCAGGCCCGGCCGCCCGCCCCTCCCCGCCGCCGAGGGCGAGGCCGCCCGGGGCGCCCCCGGACTCCGGGCACCCCACGGCCCGCGGCCCCCGCACGACGGGCGCGGCCGGCGCCCGCGTGCACACGGCCGCCGACCGGCCGAGGACCTCCGCCCCGGTTAGTGCTCGTTCCCCCGCCCCCGCCCCGACCCGGCGCGCACGGCGTACAGGACCGCCCCCGCCGCCAGGACGCCCGTGCCCGTCAGGACCGACGACGGCGGCAGGGAGAAGGCCAGCACCAGGCACCCGGCCAACCCGCAGGCGGCCAGGGGCCGTACCGACGAGGGCCGTCCGGTGAGGGTCCACGCCGATGCGTTGGCGATCGCGTAGTAGACCAGCACGCCGAACGACGAGAACCCGATCGCGCCCCGCAGATCCGCGGTGGCCGCCACCACCGCGACGACCAGCCCCACCCCCAGTTCGGCACGGTGCGGCACCCGGAACCGGGGGTGGACGGCGGCGAACGCCCGGGGCAGGTGGCCGTCCCGCGCCATCGCCAGGGTCGTCCGCGAGACTCCGAGGATCAGCGCCAGCAGCGAGCCGAGCGCCGCCACCGCGGCACCCGCCCGCACCACCGGAACCATCCAGTCCACCCCGGCCGCCCGCATCGCGTCCGCGACCGGCGCGCCCGACACGCCCAACCGCCCCGCGCCCAGCACCGACAGGACGGAGACCGCCACGCACGCGTACACCACCAGCGCGATGCCCAGCGCCAGCGGGACCGCCCGCGGGATCGTCCGCTCCGGGTCCCTCACCTCCTCCCCGAGCGTCGCGATCCGCGCGTACCCGGCGAAGGCGAAGAACAGCAGCCCGGCCGCCTGCAGCACCCCGCCCGGCGAGGCGTCGCCGCCCGGTTCCAGCCGCCCGGCGTCCGCCGCGCCCGACCCGAGGGAGGAGACCACCACGGCCGCCAGCACCGCCAGGACCGCAGCCACGATCGACCGCGTCACCAGCGCGGACTTCTGCACGCCGCCGTAGTTCACGGCCGTCAGCGCCACCACGGCGGCCACCGCCACCGCGTGCGCGTGCTCCGGCCAGGCGTACGCCCCCACCGTCAGCGCCATCGCCGCACAGGAGGCCGTCTTGCCGACGATGAACGCCCAGCCCGCCAGGTACCCCCAGAAAGGACCCAGCCGCTCACGCCCGTACACGTACGTACCGCCCGACGCCGGGTGGCGCGCGGCCAGCCGCGCCGACGCCATCGCGTTGCAGTACGCGACGGCCCCCGCCAGCACCAGGCCGACGAGGAGCCAGCTCCCGGCGGCCGCGGCGGCCGGCCCGAGGGCCGCGAAGACGCCCGCGCCCACCATCGACCCCAAGCCGATCACGACCGCGTCGAACACCCCGAGCGACCGCCGCAGAGTCCCTGTCATGCACCGCACCCTACTGAGCCCCCGCCCGTCCCACCGGAGCTGCCCCTTCTTCACCGGGGCGGCCCGTCCCACCGGAGCTGCCCCATCCGCCCCCGGGGCACCGCCCCCGCGGCACCGACGGGAGGCCCCGCGGACGTGCCGGGCGGCCTACCGGCCGCCGGCGAACCCGGTCTCCCGCAGAGTGATGTTGAGCCGTCCGGAGCGCGGCCCCGCCGAAGGGTCACCCGTACCCGGGTACACCTTCGGCACGCCGTGGTACGCGAACCGCGACGGCCCGCCGAAGACGAACAGGTCACCGGATTCCAGCCGCACATCGGTGTACGGCCGGCCCCGCCCCTCCGCGGTGCCGAACCGGAAGAGGCAGGCGTCCCCGATGCTCAGTGACACCACGGGCGCCGCCGACCGCTCCTCGCGGTCCTGGTGCATGCCCATGCGGGCGTCCCCGTCGTAGAAGTTGACCAGCGCCGCGTCGGGCCGGTAACCGCCGTCCTCCCCGTACGCCGCGGCCACCGCCTCCCGCCCCAGGGCCCCGAGCCAGTCGGGGAAAGCCGCGACCGGTGCCCCGTTCACGTCGTCGGCGGTACGCGAGTACCGGTACGGCAGCCAGTGCCAGCCCAGGCACACGGTCCGCACCGACATCACCCCGCCGCCCGGCAGCGCGACCCGCCGCATCGGCACCGGCCCGCACGCCCACGCCCGGCACGCCTCGACCAGTGCCCGCCGCCGCTCCGGGGACAGCCACCCCGGCACGTGCACCGCCCCGGGCGCGACCTCCACCCGCCCGCGGCCCAGCGGGAACAGCGCGTCCGTCACCACCCGGTGCCGTCCGGCCTCCTCCTCGGTGGTGAGCTTGGCACCGCCCTCGTACGGCCGCCCCGCGTCGTTCGGGGCGATGCCGCCGGTCACGATGAGGGCCGCCCCGCCCCGG
>JAAXOU010000119.1 GCA_012396115.1 Streptomyces somaliensis DSM 40738
CTCGCCGCCGCGCCGCAGGGGCCGCCCCGAGCCGCCGACCTCCTCGACGCCGTCCTCGCCCTGGTACCGCGCAGCGCCGTCGGCGCCGGACTGCGGCGCGCCCGCGACATGCTCGGCCACGGCGACGTGCGGGCGGTCGCCGCGGTCCTCGGCTGCGGCCGGCGCGCCAGCGCCCACGACACGGTGCCCTTCGCCCTGTGGTCCGCCGCCCGCTCCCTCGGCGACTACGAGCGGGCCTTCTGGGCGACCGCGCGGGCCGGTGGCGACGTCGACACGACGTGCGCCGTCGTCGGCGGTGTGGTGGCCGCCACACCGGCCGGTGCGCCGCCCGCCGACTGGCTCGCCCGCACCGAGGACCTCCCCGGCTGGATTCCGGCCGGCCCCGGTGGTTGACACACCGTCGGCAACTCGTCCCGTCCGTTCCCGTCCAGGTCGGGCGGGTGGTCCGCGATCTCCCGGGCGTACCCGTGGCCGTGCCGCGCACGCGGCCCCGCACCCCGCCCCGCCACCTCCGGGCGCCCCGGCCCGCGGGGCCGCGACCGGAAGGACGGGGCGCCGGGCGCCAATCCGGTTGTCACCGGAGGGTGGGGGCGGCGTACCCTGTCAGGCGCCATGCCGTACGAACCCCCCACACACGCCGTCGAGCGCTCGATCCGGGCGACGACCGGCGCCAAGGTCGTCGCCGGAGTCGACGAGGTCGGACGCGGGGCGTGGGCGGGGCCCGTCACGGTGTGCGCCGCCGTCACCGGACTGCGCCGCCCTCCCGCCGGACTCACCGACTCCAAGCTCATCACCCCCGGGCGCCGGGCCCGTCTGGCCGCGGAACTCGAACAGTGGGTCACGGCCCACGCCCTGGGGAGCGCCTCCGCCGAGGAGATCGACGAGCTCGGGATGACGGCGGCGCTGCGGCTGGCCGCCGTGCGCGCGCTGGAGGCGCTTCCGGTACGACCCGACGCGGTCATCCTCGACGGCAAGCACGACTACCTCGAAGGCCCCTGGCGGGTCCGTACGGTGATCAAGGGCGACCGGTCCTGTGTCGCCGTGGCGGCGGCCTCGGTGATCGCCAAGGTGCGGCGGGACGCGATGATGGCCGAACTGGAGGCGCGGGACGTCGCGTACGCGCCGTTCGGTTTCGCGGCCAACGCGGGCTACCCCTCGCCGGTGCACAAGGCCGCGCTCGCCGAACTGGGCCCCACCCCGCAGCACCGCATGACCTGGTCCTACCTGGACGCGCTGCCCCGCTGGCGGCACCTGAGGAGGACCCGTCCCCTCGCGGGGGCGGCCGGACCGGAAAGCGGGGGCCAACTCGGCTTCGACTTCTGACCGGTCACCGGGAACGCGCTCCCGCCGAGGAGCCGCGCACCAGCCACCCGCCGATGCCACTCGCACCGGCGTTTGATAGACATCCGATTATGCCTCTCACCCCCGAGGAGCCTCAGATTCACGAGAGTGCCCAGGGTCCCCGCACCGCGCCGGCCGCAGGCCGCCCCGCGCCGACCCCCCGACCCGTACCCGGCCCGCGTACCGCGGCCTCGCCCCGTCCCGGCGGCCCCGGCCCGGCCCGGCCCGCACCGCCGCTGCCGCGCCCGCACACCGCGGGCGGGCGGCCGTCCCCGCGGCCGGGGAACCGTTTCGAGGAGCCCCGGAACACGCCGCAACTCCAGTTGGTCCCGGCCCCGCCGGACGGTGCCCTCGACGCCGCCGAGGAGGCGGTCGACCTCCTGCTGGAGAGCGGGCGCGCCCCCGGCGACATCCTGGTGCTCACCACCGGGGAGCGGCACCCGTGGGCGGCGCACGAGCTGTCGTTCGGCGAGACCTCCTACTGGGCCCAGCACGACGCCCGTGACGACGTGTTCTTCGCCGACGCCTCCGCCGTCGACCGCGCCTCGACCCGGCCCGTGGTCGTCGTCGCGGTCAACGGCGGCGGCGACGACGTGGCCGCCCGGGCCCTGCCCGCCGCGATGAACCGCGCCGGTGCGCTGCTCATCGTCTGCGGTGACCCGGAGCGGATCAACGCCGCCCTCGGCACCGCCCTCTGACGACGGGTCACCCCGTGGCCGGACGGCGCCGCCGTCCGGCCCGGCGGGCCCCCGCCGGGCCCGGGCGCGAGGTCAGCGCGCCGCCGTCCGGCGCAGGGCGCCGGTGCCGCCGCTCGTCCCGCGGACCGCGGACGCCGTCTCGTCCGCACCGGCGTCCGACAGGTCGGCCGGCGGCGACGACGCGTGCGGGATCCGGCCCCCGCGGCCCTCACCCAGCACCCGCCAGCCGTCGCCGGTCAGCGTGATGTAGGCGCCGCAACGGAGCCCGTGGAGGGTACAGGCGTCCCGCAGGCCCCACATCCACGCCCCGTCCTCCTCCGTCCAGCGCGCGTCGCCCCCGCGGCAGTAGAGCAGGACGGCGGTGCGCACCGGGGTGCGGCGCCGCAGGTCGTGCGGGACCACCCGGCGCAGGTGCGCGAGAAGCGCGTTGCGGAAGTCCCATCCGTCCGCCGGGACCGGTCGCGGCACGAACGAGGCGCTGGCGACGAGCCGTTCCTCGTGGTCGAGGACGGCGACCACGGCGGTGCCGGGCCCCGGCCGATGGCGGGCGTGCAGCCCCACGACGAGGCCGCGGGGATTGCGCGGCGAGGGGATCCCGGCCGACGTCCACTCGGCGGGCTCGAGCACACGGGCGAGGCGGCTGGCCGAACCGGTGGGCGAGGTCAGCGAACGAGCTGCGGACGGAGCGAATCCGAAGGTCACGGTCCTCCCTTCGCATACGCGCCCACAGAGCGGGCAGGGGTCGGATGAGGGCCCGCCGCGACGCGACCCTCCCGGACCGCGAACGGACCGCGTGGGGGCGGAATCCGATTCTCCCCGGCCGCACGGGCAGGCGGCAACGAGCAATTGCGGCACCCGATGGAAATGGGCCGGTATGGCCACCGATTCCCGGCCGCGCGACCCCCTTCACCGCTCCGCAACGGTACTCGACCGCACCGACCGGCGGAAACGTCCCGCCGACGGGCCCCGCGGAGCGGCCGTGCACCGTGGCCGCCCGCCGCCGCGCCGCCCGCCGCCGGAGGGCGCGAAGGCGTTGGCGCCCGCCGCAGCGGGACCGCCACCGGAGCCGGACCGTCACCGCGGGGCCTTCGGGGGGGTGGGCGGAAGCCGGTCGCGGAAGGCCCGGCCGCCCCGGCCGCCGCCGATCCGGGCGGGTCCGCCGCGGCCCCCGCTGCCGCGTGTTCCTCAGGAGGGGCTCCGGCCGCCGCCGGGCGGGCCCCGACCGTCCGCTCGCGGTCACACTCGGTGAGCTGGCCGGCGGCCCCCGGCATCGGGTTGCATGGGGGACATGGACGATCCGCAGCTCCGCGCCGAAGCCGATGCCGTACTCGCCGAGCTCGTCGGTGCCCCGCAGGGGGCCGCGCGGCTGCGGGAGGACCAGTGGCAGGCGGTGGCGGCCCTGGTGGAGCAGGGCCGGCGCGCGCTGGTGGTGCAGCGCACCGGCTGGGGCAAGTCGGCGGTGTACTTCGTCGCCACCGCCCTGCTGCGGCGGCGCGGTGCGGGCCCCACGGTGATCGTCTCCCCGCTGCTGGCGCTCATGCGCAACCAGGTCGAGGCGGCGGAGCGGGCCGGCATCCGGGCGCGCACCGTCAACTCGGCCAACCCGGAGGAGTGGGACGCCGTCTACGAGGAGGTCGAGCACGGCGGGACCGACGTCCTCCTGGTGAGCCCGGAGCGCCTCAACTCCGTGGACTTCCGCGAGCAGGTCCTGCCCGGGCTCGCGGCCACGACCGGCCTGCTGGTGGTCGACGAGGCGCACTGCATCTCCGACTGGGGCCACGACTTCCGCCCCGACTACCGCCGGCTGAGGGCCATGCTCGCCGACCTGGCGCCCGGCGTGCCGGTGCTGGCCACCACCGCGACCGCCAACGCGCGGGTGACGGCGGACGTGGCCGAGCAGCTGGGCACCGGCGGGAGCGAGGCCCTGGTGCTGCGCGGTTCGCTGGAGCGGGAGAGCCTGCGGCTCGGCGTGGTACGGCTGCCGGACGCGGCACACCGGCTGGCCTGGCTCGCCGAGCACCTGGACGAGCTGCCGGGCTCCGGGATCGTCTACGCGCTCACCGTGGCGGCGGCCGAGGAGGCCACCGCCTTCCTGCGGCAGCGCGGCTTCGAGGTGGCCTCCTACACGGGGCGCACGGAGAACGCCGACCGGCTGCAGGCCGAGACCGACCTCCAGCGGAACCGGGTCAAGGCCCTCGTGGCGACCTCCGCGCTCGGCATGGGCTTCGACAAGCCCGACCTGGGCTTCGTGGTCCACCTCGGCTCGCCCTCCTCGCCGATCGCCTACTACCAGCAGGTGGGCCGCGCCGGCCGCGGAGTGGAGCACGCGGAGGTGCTGATGCTGCCGGGCAGGGAGGACGAGGCGATCTGGCGCTACTTCGCCGACACCGCCTTCCCGCCCGAGGCGCAGGTCCGGCAGACCCTCGCAGCCCTCGCCGACGCCGGGCGGCCGCTGTCCGTACCGGCCCTGGAGGCGGCGGTGGACCTCCGGCGCACCCGCCTGGAGACGATGCTCAAGGTCCTCGACGTGGACGGGGCGGTCAGGCGGGTGAAGGGCGGTTGGACCTCGACCGGCCGGCCGTGGGTCTACGACTCCGAGCGGTACGCGCGGGTCGCCCGGCAGCGGGCGGCCGAGCAGCAGGCCATGCGCGACTACGTGAGCACCTCCCGGTGCCGGATGGAGTTCCTGCGCCGGCAGCTGGACGACGAGGGCGCCGCGCCGTGCGGCCGGTGCGACAACTGCGCCGGCACCTGGATCGGCTCCTCCGTCTCGGCCGAGGCGCTGGCGGGGGCGGCGAGGGAACTGGACCGTCCGGGGGTGGAGGTCGAACCGCGCCGGATGTGGCCGACCGGGATGCCCGCACTGGGCGTCGACCTCAAGGGCCGCATCCCCGCCGGTGAGCAGTGCTCCGCCGGACGCGCCCTGGGGCGGCTCTCGGACATCGGCTGGGGCAACCGGCTGCGTCCGCTGCTGGCCGAGGACGCGCCCGACGGGCCGGTCCCCGACGACGTCCTGAAGGCCGCGGTGGCCGTCCTCGCCGACTGGGCGCGGTCCCCGGGCGGTTGGGCCCCGAACGCCCCGGACGCCTCCGCCCGGCCCGTGGGCGTCGTCTCCGTACCGTCGCTGACCCGCCCGCACCTGATCGGCTCCCTCGCGCGGGGGATCGCGGCCGTCGGCCGCCTCCCCCACCTGGGCGGCCTGGTGTACACCGGGCCGGAGGGCGCGCACGCGGCCCGCCGCAGCAACTCCGCGCAACGGCTCAGGGCGCTCTCGGGCGCCTTCGCCGTCCCCGAGGACCTGGCGGCCTCCCTCGCCGGGGCCCCGGGCCCCGTCCTGCTCGTCGACGACGAGACCGACTCGGGCTGGACGCTCGCGGTCACCGCCCGCCTGCTCCGCCGGGCGGGCGCCACCCGGGTCCTCCCCCTGGTGCTCGCCGCGGCCGGCTGAGCCCCTGCGATCCCACCGGGCCCCGGACAACCGGGACGCCGACGCCGCGTCGTGCTTCGCCGCCGGGGCGGGCATCGGGCCGTACGCCTGGAACGCGTAACCGATCCGGTGCCGGAGAACGACCGTCGGCGCCGCCCCCTCGGACCGCTCGACTCGGTGCCTTCCGGGCGCACGCGCCCGGAAGCCGGTCGGTCGAGCCCGGCCCGGCACCGCGGGAACACGCTCCCGTCCGAGCCGGACGGTTCCACGACGGCGCTGAACGACCCGGGCGGGATTCCGAAGGGAGACGCCGTCCAGCGCGGCGGCCGCTCCGGCTTCCCGGCCGCGGGCCCCGCCCACCGGCTCCCACCGCAGGGCCGCGGCCCCCGCCGTCCGGTCCGTCACCGCGGGCCGTCGCCGCATCGAGTTCACGACCCCACCTTCCTGTCGCCGGACAGCAAACCCTGAACACGAACTCCTCGCGGCCAATCCCCGGCCCCCGCGACGGGGGCGGGGCCGGCCGCACCGCGGACGGTTCCGCCCGGCCGGTCGCACGGGCCCGGCCTCGCCCGGCCGTTCCCTCCCCGACTCCGGCGCGCACCCGCGGAGGGGCGGCCGGCCCGACGCCCGCCCACCGACCCGGACGGCCCGACGACGCGGTACATGGAACAGCACGGCACGGACAACCGGCGAACGGGCCGCCGAACCTGTGGACAACCGTTGTCCACAGGGGTCGACGGAACGGCGGGGCGGGCGGGACCGTCTAGCCATGAACGCACACCACGGCCACACCGGCCCACGCGGTACGTCCCCGTCCGGCAACGCGCTGCCCGTCAGCACCACCGGCTTCGCCGACGAGCCCCGGATCACCCTGCGCGGTCCCGCCGAGCTGGCCGACGCGCTCCCCTACACGCTCGGTTTCCACCCCACCGACTCCGTGGTCCTCCTCGCCCTGCACGGCGAGCACGGCCGCTTCGGCGGGCGCCTCCGGCTGGGCATCCCGCGCTCGCCCGACGAGTGGGCGCCCGTCGCCGAACAGCTCGCCGAATGCCTGGTCGAGGGGTCCGAGCGCCGCGGCTCGCGCCCGGACGGCATCGTCGTCTTCCTGTGCCAGGACCCCGCCGAGGGCGAGAGCGGCCGGAGGGTGATGGAGCGGCTGCGGCCCTTCGCCCAGAAGCTGCGCACGGCCTGCGGGGCCCTCGACGTCCCCGTGTACGAGGCGCTGTGCCTGTCCGGTGGAAGGTTCTGGTCGTACTGCTGCCCCGACAGCGACTGCTGTCCGCCCGACGGCACCGTCCTCACTCCGGCCGGCACGTCGGTCATGGCGGCGGCGGCCGCCTATGCCGGCATCCACGTCCGGGGTTCGCTGCGCGACATGGAGGCCAGGCTCAGGCCCCGCACCGCGCGCACCACCGTGGCCGGGCAGGAGCGGGCCCTGGACACCGCCAGCGCCGAGCTCGTCCACCGCATCCTCGACACCAGGACGTGCAAGGACGTGCGGGACGACACGATCCGACTGGCCCGACGGCTCCTCGACCGCCTCGCCGAGCACCCGCCGCTCGCCGACGAGGGCGCCTCCGACACCAGGGACGACGCGCTGATCACGCATGAGGAAGCCGCCGAACTCATCGTCGGACTACAGGACCGGCGCACCCGGGACCGCGCCGCCGAGTGGATGGAGGGCCCGGAGGCGGACCACGCGCTCCGCCTCTGGCGCGCCCTGGCCCGCCGTTGCGTCGGCGCCTACGGCGAGCACGCCGCCGCGCCCCTCACCCTCGCCGGGTGGGTCGCCTGGTCGACGGCGGACGAGCCCGGTGCCCGGATCGCGCTGGGTCTGGCGCTCGAGGCCGATCCCGAGTACGTCTTCGCCCGGCTGCTGCACCAGGCGTGCAACGAGCAACTGGACCCGGAGACGCTCCGGGAGTGCCTGCGCGGTGAGCGCGAGGCCCGTGTGGAGGCCGGGGTCCGGCGTGCGTTCCGCACGAGGACGGCCGGACGGGGCGCCGGCGCGCGCGGGGTGCGGCGCCGGCTGCGGGCCAGGGTCGGCCGCCCCCGGGGAACCGGTCAGGACGCCCCGTCCACGGGCCCCGGCCGCTCCGCCGGCGCGTCCGGCCCCGGGGCGCGTTCGGACCGGCGCGCCGACCTGCGGGAACCGTACGGCACGCGCGACGGCGGACCTGACGGCGCCGCGTCCGGTGCCGGGGAAGCGGACGGGAGCGACCGGGGGAACGCCCGATGACGGCCGTGACCCCCGCCCCGGTACGGCCGTTCACCTGGAGGGCGGAGTCGCCCGACCCGTGCCGCCGTACCTCAAGCGGATGTCCGGAGCGCACAGAAGGCTCAGCAGACGACCCATGGACCTCACCGTCTCCACCCCGGCCTCCCACCAGGCCGCGTCCGCGCCCGCCCGGGCGCTCCGAGCCCAGGGCCGGCACCCCTCCACCACCGGCCACGGCCCGCCGCCCGGGGGACGCCCCGGCGAACCGCCACCCGTGCACCACGCCCTCGTCTGCGTCGCCCTTCCCGGGCTGGCGATCTCGGCCGGACACGGCCAGCTCACCGGGCGGGGACTGGAAGGCGTCTACCACTGCGGGCGCCGTCTGCTCTCCCGCTGCCGGCTGCGGGTCTTCGGCCGGGAACCGCTCACGGTCCACGGCGGGCCGGCCTCGGCGGGCCGGGCCCGGTTCGTCGCCGTCGTCCGCACCCCCTCGGATCCCGGCCCCGACCCGGGTGTCACCGTCGAGCGTTCACGGGACGCCGACGGTTCCGAGCGGATCACCCTGCGCAACGCGACGGCCCATCCGCTCCGCCTCCCCGTCGAGCTGGCCCTCGGCACGGACCTCGCCGTACTCGGCGCCGTCGCCTCCGGCCGGCCCGGGCCCGAGCTGCCGGCCATCGTCTACGGGGCGGGGCTCAGCTGGGCGGCACCCGACGGCGCCCGGGCCGTCGTCGCCGCCGCCCCCCCTCCTCAGGACGCCCTCGCGTCGGCCGGGCTCCTGCGCTGGGAGTTCGACCTCGCCCCCGGTGCCGCCCGCACCATCGCGCTGTCCGTCCACGGGGGGCGCCCCGTCAGGCCGGCCGGACGGTCCGGCGGCCCGCACATCCCCGACGCCGGTGCCGAGGCCGACGACCCGAGGGTCGGGAAGTTCCTGGAGACGGCCCTGGAGGACCTGCGCGGTCTGCTCGTCCGCGATCCCGCGCACCCTTCCGACCTCCACCTGGCGGCGGGCGTGCCCTGGCGGACGGGCCCCGCGCCGGCCGAGGCCCTCTGGGCCGCCCGCATGCTCCTCCCGCTGGGAACCCGGCTCGCCGCCGACACCCTGCGCTGCGTCGTCCGCTCAATGGACGCGGAACCCGGACCGGCCGGACGCGTCCCCGGGCCGCTCCGCGACGCGGGTCCCCACCTGCCGCCCGCCTGCACCGGGGTGGAGGCGACCCTCGCCTTCCCGGCCGTACTCGCCGAGGCCCGCCTCTGGGGGCTCCCCGAGCGGGACCTCGCAGCCCTGCTGCCCGCCGCCGAGCGCTGCCTGGACTGGCTGCGCACCGCCACGGAGGACGACGGCCTGGTGGCCGAACCCGGTCCGGCCGGTCCCGTCCGGCGTGCCGAGACGCAGGCCCACGGCCACCGGGCCGCCCTGCTCGGCGCCGAGCTCCTGGACGCCTGCGGCCGGCCCGGCGCCGAGGAGTGGCGTGCCCGGGCACGGGCCGTGCGCCGACGGTTCCGGCAGGACTTCTGGTTGGACGGCCCTGAGGGCGGCCGGCCGGCGGCCGCCCTCACCGCGGCCGGTCGGCCCCTGCCGTATTCGGGCGGCGCCATGGCACACCTGCTCGACACAGGCCTGCTCGGAGCCGGCCGTCACGCCGAAGGACTGCTCGACGGGGTATGGGCCGCACAGGTGGCCGGACTGCTGGGCGGCCCGGCGCTGGACACCGGCTGGGGCCTGCGCAGCCTCGGTGCCGGGGAGGCCGGGCACAATCCGTTCGGCCACCGTGCCGGGGCGGTCCGCGTCCACGAGACGGCCGTCGCCGTGTCGGGACTGGCCGCCGCCGGACACGAGAAGGAGGCGTCCGGGCTGCTGCGCGGTCTGCTGGACGCCGCGGAAGCCTTCGCCTACCGGTTGCCCGAGATGTACGCGGGGGAGCAGCGCACCGAGCGCGGCGTGCCGGCGCCGCACCCCTCGGCGTGCCGCCCCGCCGCCGTGGCCGCCGCCGCCGTCGTCCACCTCCTCACCACTCTCGTGGGCATCCGCCCCGACGCCCCGGCCCGTACGGTCGCGCTGCACCCGATGCGCCGGGCCCCGCTGGGGGCGGTCCGGCTCCACGGGCTCCGCGTCGCGGGGCGGCCGTTCGCGGCGCGCGTGAGCAGGTCGGGCCTCGGCGTGGTCGAAGAGGCCGCCGACGGACTCCAGTTGGGAGTGTGACCACATGGCGACCGCTGCCGGGGAGCGGACGGGGACACGAGCGGCCGGACGGCCGGGTGGGAGCGCGACGGGCACCGTGACCGGGGATCACGACGAACGTGCTTATCGTCAGGAAGACGACTATGATCGCGGCATGCCCCCCTACGACCCCTCGGCCTACCCGCCCTTCGCCGTGACCGTCGACCTGGTCGTCCTCACCGTGCGCCGCCACGCCCTGTGCGCACTGGTCGTCCGGCGCGGAGAGGCGCCGTTCCAAGGGCGCTGGGCCCTGCCGGGGGGCTTCGTGCGGGCCGACGAGGACCTCGGTGCCGCCGCGGCGCGGGAACTGGCCGAGGAGACCGGGTTGTGCGTACACGACCCGGGCGATCCGGCACCCGCCCCCGGCGCCGGCGCCCACCTGGAGCAGCTCGCCACCTACGGCGACCCGGAACGCGACCCCCGCATGCGGGTCGTCAGCGTCGCGCACCTGGCCCTCGCCCCCGACCTGCCCGCACCCAGACCGGGCGGTGACGCCAACAGCGCCCGCTGGGCACCCGTGGGGGAACTGCTCGGCTCCGGGGCGGGGTTCGGGGGCGAGCCGCCCGCGCCGCTCGCCTTCGACCACGCGCGGATCCTCGCGGACGGCGTCGAGCGCGCCCGTTCCAAGATCGAGTACTCCTCGCTGGCCACCGCCTTCTGCCCGCCCGAGTTCACGGTCGGCGAGTTGCGGCGGGTGTACGAGGCGGTGTGGGGCGTGGCACTCGACCCGCGCAACTTCCACCGCAAGGTGACCGGGACGCCGGGCTTCCTGGTGCCCGCCGGCGGTACCACCACCCGTCAGGGCGGCCGTCCGGCGCAGCTGTTCCGCGCGGGCGGCGCGACACTGCTCAACCCGCCGATGCTCCGTCCCGAGGTCTGAGGGGTCCGGGGCGCACCGGGAGCCGGCGCCCCGCAGCTTTCACCATGCGTGGAAAGTCCGAAATGCCGGGTTATCGTGCTGCGGTACCCGCCCTGCCGCCGAGCGGTCTCACCTACCGCGGGAGAAGCGATGCTCCAGGCAATCGGACTCACCAGCACACCGCGCCGGAACCGGCCGCCCGCCGTGGAGGACCTCACCTTCGAGGCGGGGGCCGGCCGGGTCACCGCTCTCCTCGGGCCCGCCGGAGCGGGCAAGACCACCGCCCTGCGCCTGGTGCTCGGCCTCGAACGCGGCCGGGGCGTCGCCTACTTCCGCGGCCGGCCCCTCCACCGCGCCTCCCACCCGCTGCGGGAGGTCGGAGCCCTCCTCGGTGACGCGCCGGGCCACCCCGCGCGCACCGTCCGAGGCCACCTCAGGATGGTCTGCGCCGTCGTGGGGGTCCCCACCGCCCGCGCCGACGACCTGATCGGCGCCGTGGGCCTCGAAGGGCTGGCCGACCAGAGGCTCGGCACCCTCTCCCGCGGCGCGGACCGCCGACTCGGCATCGCCACGACGCTGTTGGGCGATCCGCACGCACTGGTCCTGGACGAGCCCGCCACCGGCCTCCCTCCCCACGAGGCGGCCTGGCTGCACGGGGTACTGCGCACCCACGCCGCCCGGGGCGGCACCGTCCTGTACACCACCGCCGACCCCAAGGAAGCCGCCCGCACCGCGGACCACGTCGTGGCGATCCGGGCCGGGCGCCTCGTCGCCGCCCAGGACGCCGCCTCCTTCGCCCGTACGCGGCTGCGCCCCCGCGTCGCCGTCAGCACCCCGCACGCCGCCCGCCTCGCCGCGCAGCTCACCCGCGAGGCCCGGGCCGCCCGCCGGTCGGTCGAGGCCGTCACCGAGCGGGGCAACCGGTTGTACGTGTACGGCAGCGACTGCGCCGAGGTCGGCGAGACCGCCTTCCGCCACGGCATCCCGCTCCACCGCCTCGCCGAGGAGACCGGCCCCGCCCCCGGGCAGGAAGCCGCCCCCCGGCAGGAGGCCGGCCCCGGGCAGGTGCCCCTGCTGCGTCCGGCGCCCGGCTCCGCGACGGTATCCGATGCCGACTCGGCGCCCGCGTCCGGACACCGGGCCGTCCAACCCCGAACGGCTGACGCCGCCCCCCGCGAGGCCGACGTGCTGATCATCGGCAGCGGCCCCGTCGGGTGCACCTTCGCCCGCGAGCTGGTGGCCGCGGGCAGGAGCGTCCTGATGATCG
>JAAXOU010000012.1 GCA_012396115.1 Streptomyces somaliensis DSM 40738
GCGGGGGCGGCCGGGGCCGTACCGGCGGCGTCGCGGCCGGCGGGTCCGCGCTCCCGCGCGCGTCCTTCGAGCAGGGCCTCCACGGCGGCCTCGACCCGCCGGCACGCCGTGGCGAGCCGGACGTCGCGGCCGGCGTCCGGATCGGCGACCACCGCGGCCAGCCCCCGTACCTCCCGCGCGCAGTCGTCGAGCAGGGCGAGCACCCGGCGGGCGCGGGCCTTGCGGTCGCGGAAGGGGCTCAGCGGGTGGACGAGCGGCGCCAGGGCGAGCCGTACGCGCCCCAGCAGCACCTCCAGCTCGGCGGCGTGCGGGGCGGGGTCGGCGGTGGGCGAGCCGGCGAGCCGTTCGGCGGCCTCGGCGGTGCAGCGGCGCACGGCGATCAGTGCGCGCTGGATCCAGGCGTCGTTGGTGGCGTGGGTGGTGACCGGCAGGACGAACGTCACGGCGAGCGCCGCGAACAGTGCGCCGACCCCGGTCTCGGCGGCCCGCAGGAGGAGCAGGCCGGGGGTGAGCACGCCGAGCAGCCCGTACAGGAGCCCGGCCATCAGCGTCACGGCGAGCATCATCCAGCTGTACGAGACGGGGGCCGTGTAGAAGACGCCGAAGACGCACACGGCGACGAGGACCGCGGTCGGGGCGGGCGCGCCGTGCAGCGGCAGGGCGACCACCAGGCCGGCGAGGATGCCGGCGGCGGTTCCCAGGACGCGGCGGAAGCCCCGTACCAGGGCCTCGCCGCGCGACGCGGTGTTGACGAAGATCCACCAGGTGGTCCCCACCGCCCAGTACCAGCGCTCCTCGGAGAGCACCTGGCCCACGGCCAGGGCGAAGGCGCAGGCCACGGTCGTCTGGAACGCCTGGCGGGTGGTCGGCCGGGCCAGGCCGCGCCCGGACGGCGGCGCGGGCGCGGGGGCCGGCGGGGTCCGGCGCTCGATCGGCCACAGGGCGAACCGGACGGCGCCGGCCACGGCCAGGGAGACGGCCGTGGCGAGGCACAGCCCGGGCAGTTGGGCCGGGGTGGCGTGGAGGAACTGCACCACGAAGAACTGCATGAACGCGAAGATGCCGAGCGCGTGGCCGCGCGGCCCCCAGCGCCGGGCGTAGACCCCGCAGAAGACCACGGCGAGGAACGCGGCGTCCCGGGCCGGGGGCAGGTCGTGCAGGGCGGTGGCGAGGGCGAGGACGGGGAACCCGGCGGCGGGCAGCAGCGCGGTGGTGGCCCGCTGGGCGCGGACGGTGCCGTCGGCGACGGTGAAGAGGGCGAGCAGTGCGGCGAGTCCGCCGGTGATGGACGCGGTCAGCGGCAGCCCGGCCAGCTCGGTGGCCGTGACGGCGAGCCCGATGCCGAGGACGGCGCGGGTGGCGTTCCGCAACCGGAAGCGCCCCGGGTCCGGGGCCACGAGGATCCTCTTCATGACGGTGGTGCCGCCCCCCTGTCTCGCTCCCGCCGGCCGCGGGGCGCCCGGGGGTGGTGGGCGCGCCGGAGGCACGGCGAAGGCACCGCGGTCCGGATCCGGCCTCGTCGCCGTCCGGCGTCGCGGCGCCGCTGTTACGTGGATGGGACAAGAGAACCATCCGTCATGGCATTGGCTCAAATCGAGCGCCGTCGACCGGGCCACCGACCCGGTGGCAGCCGCCGCCGACCAGCCGGTACGCGGCCGAGGGGCCGGTCCCCGGGACACCCGCCTCTCGTCGGGCCCGGTCCACGGCGTGGCCGGTTCCCGGCGGTCACGGGCGGCCGGGCAGTTCGGACAGCCCGTGGCCGAGGCCCGGGGCGCCGGGCAGGTCGACGCGGCCGGTGTCCGCGGCGCCGGCGAAGGCCAGCGGGGCGAGCGGCTCCTCGGCGACGAGCAGGGGGCCGACGAGGTCGGCGGGGACGGTGGCGTGGGGCAGGGCGGCCGCGAGGTGGGCCGCGGCGAGGGTGGCGACGCCCAGTTCCGGCATGGAGCCGATCTTCACGGTGAGGCCGGCGGCCTCCGCGAGCGCGGCGATCTGGCGGGCGCGGTGCAGCCCGCCCACCTTGAGGACCTTGACGTTGAGCACGTCGGCGGCGCCGCGCCGGACGATCTCCATGGCGTCGTGCAGCGACTGCAGCGACTCGTCGGCCATCACCCGCGGCCCGCCGCGGCCGCGCAGCGCGGCCATCCCCGCGAGGTCCCAGCGCGGCAGCGGCTGCTCGACGAGGTCGAGGCCCTCCTCGCCGAGCCGCGCCACGGTGCGGGCGGCGGTGGACGGGTCGTAGCCCTCGTTGGCGTCGAGGCAGAGCTCGACGCCGTCGGGGACGGCCGCCCGGACGGCGCGGACCAGCGCGACGTCGCGGTCCGGGTCCTCGCCGCCCTTGAGCTTGACGTGGGTGAAGCCCCGCGCGGCGTACTCGGCGGCCTCCTCGGTCATCTCCCGGGGTGTGCCCAGGCCGACCACCCAGGCGGTGGGCACCCGCGTGCGCAGCCGCCCGCCGAGGAGCAGGTGGACGGGCCAGCCGGCGGCGCGTCCGGCGAGGTCGTGCAGGGCCAGGTCGAGGGCGGCCTTGGCCAGGCGCTGGCCGCGGATCGCCGCATCCATCGCGGCGTGGGCGCCGGCGAGGTCGCGCGGGTCGCGGCCGACCAGGGCCGGGGCGGCGTGGCCGGTGAGCGCGGCGCGCAGCCCGTCGAGGGTCTCCCCCGTGTAGGCGGTCATGGGCGACGCCTCGCCGTAGCCGGTGGCGCCGTCGCCGGTGCGCACCTCGACGACGAGGCTGACGAGGTCGGGGCTGGTCCCGCTGCTGATGGCGAAGGGGCGTCGGTAGGGGGCCCGGACGACGTGGCTGCGGATCGACTCGATCTTCACGCGGCTCCTGACGGGTCGCGGCCCGACGCCGTCGCGGCGCCGTGCCTAGAGGCGTACTCGGTAGACGATGGGCGGCCGGCCGGTGCGCCCCTCCTGCCGGCTGCCGACGGGGACGGCGACGCCGGCGCGCTCCAGGCGCTTGAGGATGCGCCGGGCGGTGCGCTGCTGGACGTCGAGGTGCTCGGCGACGCGGTGCGCGGTGATGCCGGGCTCCTCCTCGGCGGCGACCAGTTCCCGCAGCCGCTCCAGCGTCCCCGGGTTGAGGCCGGCCCGCCGGGCGAGCAGCCCGGTGCCCTCCGCCCCGTCGGGCCGGGCGCCGTCCGCGCCGCCGGCGATGACGACGTCGACGTCGTCCTTCATGCAGACGACGCCGGCGACCGGCCCGACGGAGCGGGCCCGGTTCACCGCCCGCCGGGCCAGCGCCTCCGCCTCGGCGGCGGTGCGGCCGAGGCCGAAGCCGACGCGGACGGAGCCGTGCCGGGCGGCGAGGCCGTCGAGGAACGGCAGGCGGGTGAACCCGTCGGTGGCCTCCTCCAGCGCGCCGCGCGTGGTCACCGCGAGGCGGCTGCCGTCCGGCAGCGCGGCGAGGCTGCCGCCGAGGACGGCGAGGTCCGCGGCGAGGTCCTCGTCGGCGGCCGGCAGGTCGACGATGCCGAGGGCGATCCGGGCGTCGTCGCTGTGCGCGCCGGTGGTGGCGAGGACCAGCGCCCGCAGGGTCGCGCGTATGGAGTGGCGGGAGGGGGCGAGCCGCACGGCGGGCAGGCGGTGCTCCAGCCGGTGGTAGGCCGAGCCCAGGCAGGTGAGGGCGGTGGTGGTGCCGTGGCGGTCGCGCGCGGCGAGGTGGAAGTCGACCAGGTCCTGGGAGGTGAGGCCGGGCCGGTGGGGCAGGACGCGGACGTGCTCGGTGGGCAGCTTGGCCTCGAGGAGGGTCTCGGTCACCTCGGCGCGGCCGAGGGTGTCGATGGAGAGGCGGGACACGTCGTGGCCGAGGCGCAGCAGCTCGACGAGGGCCCGCAGCAGGGTGGCGCCGCTGTACGGGACGTACATGGCGGGGCGGTCGAGCAGGCCCGCGCCGGCGGCGAGGGCGTGCGGGACGACGCCGGTGAACAACAGGGCGTCGACGCGGGGGCCCGCGTCGCGGACCACGTCGGGCGTCTCGTCCTCGTGCCGGTACGGGAAGGCGCGCAGCCGGGCGGCTCCGGTCCCGCCGCCGACCGCGACCGCCTTCCCCACCAGGTCCTCGGGGCCTATCACGCCGACCGTGAGCGTCATCGGCCGGTCTCCGTTCGTCTCGGCGAAGTGCCGCGGGGCCTTCCGCGGGCCGGTTGACGCCCGCCCGCGGGGGTCTTAGTTTCGGCCCAGGCCGCAACCGCGTGTCTGGCGGAAGGATAGTAACCCGATGCCCGAACGGGAAATCCCCCTGCCCACGGTGCTCGACCCGGGCGGCAGGACGATCGGCGAGGAGGAGCGCGCCGCGGTGCTGCGGGTCCTCGACTCGGCGGTGCTGTGCAGCGCGTTCGGCTCCGAGGCGCGGTCGCTGGAGGCGGAGACGGCCGCGCTGTACGGGCGTCCGCACGCCGTGGCGTGCTCCTCCGGCACGGCGGCGCTGCACCTGGCGGTCGCGGCGTGCGGGGTGGGGCCGGGCGACGAGGTGGTGACCACGCCGATCTCGGACTTCGGCACGGTCGCGCCGGTCCTGGCGCAGGGCGCGGTGCCGGTCTTCGCGGACGTGCGCGCCGAGGACGGCAACCTCGACCCCGACGCCGTGGAGGCCGCGATCACGCCGCGGACGAAGGCGGTGATCGCCGTTCACCTGTTCGGCGGAGCGGCGGACACGGCGCGGCTGCGGGAGGTGTGCGACCGGCACGGGCTGCCGCTGGTCGAGGACTGCGCGCAGGCGTGGCTCGGCGAGGACGCGTCGGGGCGGCTGCTCGGTACGGTCGGCGACGTCGCGTGCCTCAGCCTCCAGCAGTTCAAGCACATCACCGCGGGCGACGGCGGCCTCGCCGTGACGGGGGACCCGGAGCGGGCCCGGCGGATGCGGCTGTTCATGGACAAGGGCTGGGACCGCTCGGAGGGGCGCGTCCACCGCGAGATGGGCCTCAACTACCGGATGCCGGAGCTGGTCGCCGCCGTGGCGCGGGCCCAGCTGCGCAAGGTCGGGGGCGTCGTACGGGCCCGGCGGGAGGCGGCCGGGCGGCTGCTGGCCGCGCTGGAGGGGCTGGAGGGGGTGGCGCTCGCCGGGGAGCCGGCGGGGCACGCGTGGTGGATGTTCCCGCTGCTGGTCGACGACAACGCCCGCTGGGCGGAGGGGCTCGCGGCGCAGGGCGTGCCGGCGCTCCCCGGCTACCTGGAACGCCCGCTGTACGCCAACCCGGCGGTGCCGGGTGGCCGGGCGGGGCTGTGCCCGCGCGCGGAGGAGCTGATCGGCCGGACGCTGCTGGCGCTGCCGTGGAACGAGGCGTACAGGCGGGAGCACGTGGACCGGATCGCCGGCGCCCTGCGCCTGGCCGGCCGGCGGGCGGGCGCCGGGTGAGCCGGCGCGCCGGGGTCAGCCGGCGCCGTCCTCCGCGGCGAGGCGCTCCAGGCAGGTGACGACGGCGCGCCGCTCGGCGTCGGGCAGGGCCGGCCCGTACGGGTCGAAGGCGGCCTCCTCGGGGATGGCGCCCTCCCAGACGGCGGCCCACAGCATCCGCTGCACATAGCCCTCGACGGGGGCGTGGAAGGTGGCCTCGGCGAACCGGTCCAGCCGCCCGGAGGCCCGCAGGAAGCCGGCGGCGTCCCCCGTCCTCCACGCGTCGAGCACGGCGGTGGTCAGGCCCGCGCGGGCGGCGGCGACGCCGACCAGCGCCGTGTCGGCGCCCCACATCAGCGACGGGCCGAACATGCGGTCCTCGCCGGTCACGACCAGAGCGCCGGTGCCCTCGGCGGCCCGGACGGCGTCCTGGCAGTCCACCGCCCGGTCCAGCGTGGCGATCTTGATGCCGGCCACGGAGGGCAGCGCCAGCAGCCGCCGGACCAGCTCCGGCGGGTAGGGGTAGCCGCCCGCCTCCGCGTGGAGGAGGAAGCCGAGGACGGGCAGCCCGCTCGCCTCCGCCACCCGCTCGTGGAGCCGCACGGCCCGCTCCGTCCCGTCGGGCAGGGCGTGGTGGCGGGCCACCGGGTACACCATCACGGCGTCGGCGCCCAGTTCGGCGGCCTCCGCCGCCATCGCCACCGCGGCGTCCTCGGCGTCCTCCAGGGGTGCGCCGCGCAGCGCGCGCGGCACGCCCGCCCCGGCGACGACCGGTACGTCCACCGCCTCCCGCCACAGCGCCAGCACCCGCCGCCGGTCGGCCGCCGCCAGGTGCAGTCCTCGGCCGGTGTGCGCCCACACCGCGACGCCGCCGATCCGCTCGGCCGCCATCCGTTCGGCGTACCGGCGCAGGGCGGCGTGGTCGACGGCGCCGGCGGCGTCCATCGGGGTGAGCACGGCGGGCAGCACGGTGCCGCGCAGCCGTCCGGCGAGTTCCTCGGTGGCGGACACGGGCGGCCCCCTGTCTGACGGTCTGTCGCCTCGGTGTGCGTTCACGCTAGCCTTTGCGGCCCGGACCGTAAAGGAAGGAACCGGTGCCATGCGCCTCGGCCTCTACGTCAACCTCTACGCCGACGGGGCCGACCGGCCGCGGCTCGCCGACGCGGTGGAGCAGGTGCGGCTGGCGGAGCAGGCGGGCTTCGCCTGGGCGGTCCTCGGCGAGCGGCACCTGCACCGCCCGGGCTACCACGAGGCCGTCACGACGCTGGCGTACCTCGCCGCGCACACCGAGCGGATCGGGCTGGCCACGGCCGGGCTGATCGCCCCCGTCTACCACCCGGTGTGGCTGGCGGAGACCCTCGCCCACGTCGACGTGCTGTCCGGCGGGCGGCTGACGGCCGGCTTCGTCCTCGGCTACCGGCCGGAGGAGTTCCGGCTGTACGGCACCGAGCCGCGCGAGCGGGTGCCGCGGTTCGAGGAGTGCCTGGAGCTGGTGACGCGGCTGTGGACCGAGGACGAGGTCACCCACGAGGGCCGCTTCACCTCCCTGGAGGGGGCATTCCTGTCGCCCCGCCCGGTGCAGGACCCGCGCCCTCGGATCTGGAACGGCGGGCGGGTGTCCGCCTCGCTGGAGCGGACGGCCCGGATGTGCGACGGCTGGACGACGTCCTTCAACGAGCTGGACGCGGAGCTGCCCGCCAAGATCGCCGAGTACCGGGCCTACCCGCGGGGCGCGGCGAGCCTCGGCGCGGAGGTCGTCGTCTGCCGCGAGGGCTACTGCGCCCCCACCACGCGGCTGGCGCGGGCCGCGCTGGAGGGCCCGCTGCGCGGCCTGTACGACGCCTACGGCGACTGGAAGCGCACCTCTGCGGACGCGGCGCGGTACGCGCAGGAGTGGGACGACATCGCGGCCCGGTCGGTGATCGGCTCCCCCGGGGAGTGCGCCGACCGGCTCGGCCGCTACGCGGCGATGGGCGCGGACGGGGTCGTCCTGCGCGTCCAGCCGCCGGGCATGCCGCAGGCGGACGCGCTGCGCGCCGTCGAGGCGTACGGCGCGCACGTGCTGCCGGGGTTGCGGGCCGCCTGAGGGTCAGCCCTTGAGGCCGGCCGTGGCGACGGACTCGGTCAGGTAGCGCTGGAGGAGGCCGAAGACCAGCAGGCACGGCAGGACCGTGATGGTCGCCCCGGCCATGACCTGGTTGACGGCGACGTTCTCCCCCTCCAGGGTGGCCAGGCCCACGGTGAGGGTCCGCATCCCGGAGGACTGGCCGATCACCAGCGGCCACAGGAAGTCGTTCCAGTGCCACAGGAAGACGAAGACGCCCAGGGTGGCCAGGACCGGGGTGATCAGCGGGACGACGACGGTGGTGTAGATCCGCCACTCGGACGCCCCGTCGATCTTCGCGGCCTCGAACAGCTCGTCGGGGAGCTGTGCGATGAACTGCCGCATCAGGAAGACCGCCTGCGAGTTGGCGAGCGTGGGCACGATCAGGCCCCAGTACGTGTCCACGCCGCCGAGCCGGGAGACGAGGACGAAGTACGGGACGAGCGTGGCCTGGAACGGCACCATCAGCGTCGCCAGGAACGACCAGAACAGCACCTCGCGCCCCGGGAACCGCTTCTTGGCGAAGGCGTACCCGGCCATGGACGAGAACAGCAGGATCAGCACCACCGACACGAGCGAGTAGACCAGGGAGTTGACGGCCCAGCGGGTGACGTCGGCGCCGGAGAGCACGGCGGAGAAGTTCTCCCAGGTGGCCCGTGTCAGGTCGAAGGCGCCGGGCAGGGTCCTCCCGCCCGGCGGCGCGAACGCGACCAGCACCATCACGACGAAGGGCGTCACCGTCACCAGCGCCACCAGGACCAGCAGGACCGGCAGCCGCACCCTCGCCATCACCCGTCCCGTCCGATCAGCCGGCGCTGGATCAGGGAGAACACCAGGACCACCAGGAAGAGGACCAGTCCCAGCGCGCTCGCGTAGCCGAAGTCGAAGAACTTGAAGCCGGTGTCGTACAGGAGGTACACGAGGGAGTAGCTGGCGCGCACGGGGCCGCCCGCCGTCATCACGTACATCGCGTCGAACACCTGGAACGCTCCGATCGCCTCGATGACCAGGACGAAGAAGAGCACCGGTCGCAGCAGCGGCAGCGTGATCCAGCGCAGCCGCCGCCAGCCGGTGGCGCCGTCGACGACGGCGGCCTCGGTGACCTCGCGCGGGACGGACTGGAGCCCGGCGAGGAGGATCAGCATCGAGTAGCCGAAGCCCTTCCAGGCGGACGCGGCCGCGATGGCGGGCAGGACGAGGGCCTCGTCGCCGAGGAAGTCGACGGGGCCCAGGGAGAGGACGCCGAGCGCCGCGTTGAGCAGGCCGTCCTCGACGTCGTAGATCCACTTCCAGACGACGGCGGCGAGCACGATGCTGGTGACGTACGGCAGGAAGAACACGCCGCGGAAGAAGCCGCGCAGCCAGACCGTGCGGTGCAGCAGCAGGGCCGTGCCGAGCGAGAGGCCGACCGTCAGCGGCACGAGGAACAGGGTGTACAGGGCGGTGACGCCGAGGCTGGACCAGAACAGGTCGTCCCTCAGGAGCCGGGCGTAGTTCGCGGCCCCGACGAAGCTCCAGTCGCCGCTGAGCCGGTAGTCGGTGAGGGAGAGGAACGCGGCGCCGAGCGTCGGGCCGAACCGGAAGACCGCGAACAGCAGCAGCATCGGCGCGACGAACAGCAGTCCGACGCGCGCCTCGCGGCGGCGGGCCCGGGGGTCGCGGCGGTGCGCTCGCCCGCCGTGTCCGCCGTCAACGCTGCCTCGCCAGCAGGTCGTCGGCCTGCGCGGCCGCCGCGTCCAGGGCCTCCTTCGGGCTCTTGCGCCCCGTGAGGGCGGCCTGGATCTCGGGGGCGATCAGGGACATCAGCTGGCGGGCGACGGGGCTGGGCTCGCCGGGGTGGGCGAACGGCAGGGCCTCCTGGAACCGCTTGGCGTACGGGGTGTCGCCGGTCACCGTCACGTCGGTGCGGGGCGAGAGGAAGCCGCTGGCCTCGCCCAGGCTCCGGATGCGCTCGGGCTGCGCCATGAAGGCGAGGAACTTCTCGGCGCCCGCGACGTTGCGCGAGTCGGCGTTGAGGCCGAGGCCGCCGGGGACGCCGAAGGCGACCTGCTCGGCGTCGCGCAGGGGCTTGCCGACGACGACGTTCTCCGCGCCCCAGGTCCTGCGGGCCAGGTCGGCGTCGGCGGGGGTGTTGGAGAAGCCCATGGCGGCCTGCTGCTTCCCCAGGGGGTGGTCGGCGAAGATGTTGGTGTTGGTGAGGGCCGTCCGGGGGATGGCGCCCGCCTTGTAGAGGTCGGTGAGGAAGGTGAGGGCGGCGACCCCCTCGGGCCCGTTGAAGGCGGCCTTCCGGCCGTCCTCGGAGAAGACGCTGCCGCCGGCCTGCCACAGCAGCGGGTAGAAGTTCAGGTTGAGGGTCGCTTCGTTGCTCGCCGAGTAGTCCAGGGTGGCGACGCCGGCCCGCTTCAGCCTGGGCGCGGCGGCCCTGATCTCGTCCCAGGTGGCGGGCGGCTCCTCGATGCCGGCCCGGTCGAGGAGCCGCTTGTTGTAGAGCGTCGTGGTGACGGTGTGGTAGATCGGCACCGCGTACAGCCTGCCGTCGTGGCTGAGGGCCTTGAGGGCGTTGGGGAGGAACGATTCCTCGATGCCCTCGACCGCCTTGTCGACGGGGCGCAGGGCGCCGTTGCCGAGGTACTGGGGGACCTGGTCGGGGTTGAGCAGCATCACGTCGGGGCCCTTGCCGCTGCCGAGGGCGGTGGCGAGCTTCTCGTCGCGGTTCTCCCAGGGCTGCTCCTCGATGGTGACCGGGGTGCCGGGGTTGGCCGCCTCGAAGTCCTCCTCGACCTTCTTCCAGTAGGCGGAGTTGGCCTTGGGGTCGGCGATGACGGGATACATCCAGACGGTGACGTCGTTCGATCCGGCCCCGCCGTCGCCGCCGCCGCAGCCGGCCAGCAGGGAGGCCGTGGCGAGGAGGGCGAGGAGGGTGGTGGCGCGCTTGGAGCCTGTCGTCATGGAGGGCCTCCGCAGGCCTGAGAAGGAGAGGCAAGCCCGGTCACTTTCGGTCAGGGCCGAAAGTAACCGGGCGGAAATCGGCTGTCAATGGGACCGGAAGCGGGTTCAGCGGCGCACGTCGACCTTGTACAGCTCGGGGCCGCGGCTGAGGTACAGCCACCCCTCGTGCGCGATCAGCCGCCGGTGCGGGAAGTTGACCAGGAGCTGCGGGTCGCGGTGGGGGAAGAGCGGGTCGACCCGGAAGATCAGCGCGCCGTCGACGGAGACGTACAGCTTGCGGCGGCTGACCGCGATCGACCCGTCGTTGTTGCGCGTGCCCAGTTCCAGGCGCCGCAGGACGGCTCCCGTCCGCGGGTCGAGGGCGAACAGCGAGTGCCCGGCAAGCGCCCAGACCGCGTCGCAGGCGACCGCGACGGCGCTCACCGCCGCCGTCCCCGGGACGAGCTCCCGCTCCCACAGCTTCTCGGCGCGCTCCACGTCGTACGCGAAGGCGGCGCCGGCCGTCCGGGTGGGCGGGGTGGTGCCGAGGCCGCCGAAGATCGACGCGCCGCCGTAGACCACGCCGTCGGCCGCGGCGAGGGCGATGATCGACATGTCCCGGACGATGTTGCGGGTGAACGTCCACCCGCCGGTGGCCTTGTCGTACACGGCGAGGCCACCGCCCAGGCGGTTGCCCTCCGGGACCGTGCCGACCGCGATCTTCCCGTCGACCTCGGCGAGGCTGCGGGCCCGCGCCTGCAGGTGGGGCCTGAGGGTGAGGACGACCTCGGGGTTGGCCGGGGTGCCGGGCGGGCCCTCCGGGGAGTACTCGGGGCTGTTCCACGGCCGGTCCGGCCGGTAGCGGAAGAGCTTCGCGTCGGGGTACTGGCCGATCCAGACCGTGCCCTCGGAGTCGCGCAGGATCGCCTCGATCTGGCCGAAGCGGTGGAAGGACGCCTCACCCGTCACCGTGTCGACGGACGACAGACCGCCGTTGAGGAACCCTCCCGCGTAGACGGTGCGGCGGCCGCCGGCCGCGAGGGCCTGGATGTCGATCGGCTCCCTGCGGACATCCGTCCCCAGCACGGCGTGCGCGCCCGTGGTCGGGTTGTACCGGAACATGTCGCCACGCCACAGGGTGCCGACGAGGCTCCGGCCGGGGTAGTCGGGCAGGCCCAGCTCGGCCCAGCCGAACGAGCGGGCGTTCTGCACCTTGCCGGTGAGGAACAGGCCCGTGCCGGTGTTCTGCCCGGTGACCGGGTCGTACCGGCGCAGTTCGCCGCGCTGGAAGAAGTAGACCGCCCCGTCCTCGTCCGGCGGCGAGACGCTCAGGCCGTGGACCTCCGGGATGGGGTCCGACCAGGTGCGGGTGGCGAGGTCGAAGACGTACAGCGGGCTGGGGGCGTCGGAACCGATCCGGGCGTACAGCCGGCCGTCGTACGCGTTGAGGTCGTAGACCGGCTTGCCGGCGATCGTGCCGAGGCCGGGCGGCGTGGGCAGCTGGGTGAAGACGCCGGTGGCCGGGTCCAGCTCGGCAATGTGGGCGGCCGCGTAGGAGCCGCTGTACACCCTGTCGCCGTAGCAGGCGATGCTGCGCACGTACGTCTGTCCCGGGACGGCCTGCCCGAAGTCGGTGAAGGCGCGGGTGGCCGGGTCGAAGCGGAAGACCCTGCCGCCGGGGAACGTGCCGCCCCACACCCTGCCGTCGGCGTCGGTGGCGAGGCACCAGATGAAGGTCTGCCCGGCCACCGGCAGGCCCAGGTCCTCCACGGTGTCGCCGGAGCCCGGCGTCCAGCGGTACAGGTGCGCGTTGCCGTAGGTGCCCGCGTACACGCCGCTGGGGGCGGCGGTGACGGCCCAGGCACCGTCGGCGCCCGTCAGCGGGGCGCTGACCAGCAGGTCTCCGGTGGTGGGGTCCATCGCGTTGAGGCGGGCGGGCTTGCCCGTGGAGGCGCTCCACAGGGCCTGCCTCCCGGAGGGCCCCGGAGCGACGGTGCCGCCGAGCAGCAGGACGTCGGCGAGGGGGATCCCGATGAACTGGGGTTCGCGCATGAGCTGGCTCCCGGCCTCGGCGTGTGCTTCGGGAGAGGGGGGCAGGAGGGCGGCGGAGATAACTGCGGTCGAGCCGGCGAGGAACGCGCGTCGCGTCGCCACAGACGGAACACCTCCCTGGAGGAAGAGAGTTACGGCACTAGCCGAAAGTGATACGCCGCAGCTCATGGGCCGTCAACGGTACGCGTCGCCCTCACCGTGTCCCGATACGACACACGGCCGCCCCCGAGACGTCAGCCGGAGGGGCGACACCGTGGTCACGGGGTGTGCGGCGCCTCCCGCGCCGGTGTTCCGGAACTTTTCGGCCGACTCCCCGGGCGGCCGGGGTCGCGCGCCCCTTCGGCCATCCGGACGCCACCGGACCGGCGGCCGCACCCGGACGGCGGAGGCGGCGCGGTCGGTGGGGTCGGCGGGGCCGGCACGGTCGGCACGGTCGGCACGCGCAGCGCCCGGCCACGAGGGGCGGCGGGCGGGCCGGAGCGCCGTCAGCCCTCCCCGTCGGGGGCGTCGACGGGCGCCAGTGTCACGGTGCCGTCCTGCGCAACCGACCAGCCCGGGTTGTGGCAGACCTCCCAGCGGTGGCCGTCGGGGTCGGCGAAGTAGCCGTGGTAGCCGCCGAACGCCGCGCGTTGCGGCTCCTTGAGGACGGTCGCGCCCGCAGCACGGGCCCGCCGCACGGCCTCGTCGACCTCGGCGGGCGAGTCGAGGTTCTGGGCGAGGGTGAAGGGCGTGCCGGCCACCGCCGGGTGCCCGGTGTCGGCGCCGAGGTCGGCCAGGGAGAAGAGCGCCAGGGCGAGGCCGCTGCCGACCTGGTAGAAGACGACCTCCTCCATGTCGAGCAGGGGCTCCCAGCCCAGGCCGCGGCTGTAGAACCGGCGGCTCGCCCCCACGTCCTGGACGCCCAGCGTCACCAGGCTCAACCGCTGTTCCATGAACCCTCCGTGCCCGGCAGCCGATCGCGGTCCGGGCGCGATGCTACCGCCCCGGGGGGCGCCGCTCGAAGCGGCCGCGGTACGCACCGCCGGCCCGGGGGCGCGCCGGGCGGGGAGCCGGGTCGCCACCCGCCCGCCGAACCGGGCCAGCCGCCGCGCCGGAAGCGTACGCGACGTTCGAGCACCGCGCGGGCGCCTCCGAAACCGGCCGGACGGGCGGATCGGCGGAGGCCTGCCGGGGCCGCGTACGCTCCATGAGCCCCTCGTGCTGAACGATCGGCCGTACGGCCCGCGCACAGCGCCCCACATCGGCGCCCAACCGCTCTCACACCGTATCCTCCATGCTGACAGGGGCAGTTGAGGCTACGAAAAAGGGCCTCCCAGGACGCCGCCCATCCGCACCGTGCCGGGCGGGCGCCCCTCGGCGGAAGCGTGCCGGCGGCGCTGACCGGTGTCGCCGCGGACCGAGAACGCCGGTGGCCCGAACCCTCACACCGAAGAAGGACCGATGAACGGAAACGCGTTGTTCCACGCTGTAGGACTGGCCTTCTACACACTGGTGCTGCTTCCGCTGCCCCTGCTGGTCCTGACCGGACGCATGCCCGGGAGGTTGCGGACCCGAGTCGCCGACCCGCGGTCGCTGGCTCTGGCCCTGATCGGTTTCTGGCTTCTCGTGCTGGTCAACGCGGTGCCGCGGATCCTGGACGCCGGAACCGGCGTCGTCGCGGCCTGCTCCGTCGTGGCCGTACTCTGCGGGCTCGGCGGCGTCGTCTTCTTCTTCCGGGCCGCGTGGGCGACCGCGCGGGCCGCCCGGGGACGCTGAGCCCCGCCACCGGAGTGGTCCCGGGCCGTGGGCCGTGGTGAGGGTGACGCATCACCGTGAACCGTCCGGTGCCGAGTGGCGTCCGATGAGCCCGTGCCGTCACGGCCCGTGCCGGGGACGGCTCACACCGGGACGGTCCCGCGTGGACGGTGCTCCGCACCGTTCCTGCGGACGGCCGGCGGACGGCGCGTCCGAGCGGATGCCGCGGACGACGCGGAAGACGGGCGCGGCCGGTCCGCACTCCCGTCGCCCTGTCGTCCACTACCGCGCGCCGCTCACCGGGACGCTCGGGTGCACCTCGCGGTCGACGCGCGGCAGGATCTCCGGGAGGTAGATCTTTTGGATGGCGTCGCCGGAGTCGTGCGCCTCCCAGTGAGCACGACTCGTCCAGCGCTCGACGAGGACGAAACGGCCCGGGTCCTCCTGCGACGCGTACGCCTCCCAGCTGACACAGCCCTCCTCGGCGAGACACAGGGGGCGCATCCGGGCCAAGGCGTCGGCCACCGGGGCGATGTCGTCGGACTCGCGAACCCGGACGATGACGATGAGGTCGAACATCACTGCTCCTGGGAGTCGGGGGTGCCGGCCCGGCCGGCGATGAAAGTGCGGGCTACCACGGAGAGCCACTATGCCGTTCTCAACTCGTTTCCCAGAAATGGCAGTTGAGGTGACAACAGGCCGAACTCCCGGCAGTCGGGTTTTCGGCCGGGAGAATCGTCTCCGCCCGAGGCTCCGCATGGTCGCCCACCCGTCCGGCGCCGACTCCCGGGTCCAGCGCCAGGAACGGCCGTACCGGTCGGGCCGACGCCCGCAACGTCATCGACTCGGCTCGCCGAGCCCTGAGCGTGCGCTGACGGCCCTGCCGGCGTACGCCCCGGAGCGCGGCACGGGGCGTGACGGGTGGGCGTGGCGTCGGTGGGCCCGCCGAACGACGTGGCCGAAGCTCCGGCCTCCTGGCCCGTGGGGACGTACGGGAGCCCCGGACGCGCACGCACCCGCCCGCCCGGGGCCCCGTTCCCGTCAGAGTGCCGCGAACTCCACGAACGCGGCCCACGCCGGGGCGTCCACGGCCAGTGGCGCACGGGCGGTGTCCTTCGAGTCACGGACGTGAACCCTGCCGGAGCAGGCGGCGACCTCGACGCACTCGCCGCCTTCCTCGCTGCTGTAGCTGCTCCTGCGCCATGTCAACCGGTCTATGGACAGTTGATCTACGTGTGCGTTCACGGCTCTCCCAGCAACTTCTCTATGTACGCCAACGATTCGCGTGGAGTCAGGGCCTGTGCCCGGATGATTCCGTACTTGGCCTCCAGCGCACGAACTCGATCCCGCTCCGTCTGCAAGCGACTCACGTTCTGTACCTCGACGTACGCGATCCTCCGCCCTTCCTTCGTCTCGATCAAGGTGAAGGGACCGGCCATACCGGCGTTCTCCTCACGGTCGAGAGGCATCACCTGGATCTCGACGTTCCGCCGCTCCCTCGTCAGGAGGACGTGCTCAAGCTGGCCGCGTAGGACTTCCCGTCCTCCGATCGGCCGCCTCAGCACAGCCTCGTCGACGACGAAACTGGCGAGCGGCGCGTCACGGCCGGAGAGGATCTCCTGCCGTGCCAGACGTGCGGACACCCGTTGCTCGATCAGTTCGTCGTCCATGGGTGGCCGCATCATCATGAAGATGGCCCGCGCGTACTCTTCCGTCTGCAAGAGCCCGGGCACCGCCTGGTTCGCATACACATGCAGCTCGACCGCCTCCGCTTCCAACCGCGCCGCGTCCCGGAAGAAGGCCGGATACTGGGCCCGGGCCACCTCCTCCTTGCCCGCGCTCAGGACCCCGCCCGCCTCCAGCAGTTCGTCCGCCCGGTCGATGAACCTGGGTGGCGGGATCCGCCTCCCCTGCTCGAACGACGCGATGGTCGAGGCCGAGTACCCGGTCAGCGAACCGAACTTCGCGCGGTCCATCCCCGCCCGGTCCCGCAACAACTTCAACTGCCGCCCGAAGACGGACAGCATGCCCGACCCGAGCCCGTTCTCCGGCTGCTGAACCTCGTCGTCCACGCCGCAGCTCCTCCCGTACGACCGCCGCAGTCACCGGCTTCGCCCGCCCAACGCACGACCCGCGAGCCGGTCACGCCCCACACCGCGTACAAGCGCGCCGATCACGGGTACAGCAGGCACCCGTCAACACGTCACACCTGGTCAACGCTACGGGCTGCCACGAACGTTGGCGGCATGAAGTCAGCAACTCCCCCGAACGGGCACGTGGAGCGGACCTTCGCCATGCGCTTCACCTCGACACCGCGCGGCGCGCGGCTCGCCCGCCGGCTGGTCTCGCACCGCCTGCACGACTGGGGCCACCCCTACGCGACCCCGGTCAACGACAGACTCACCCTCATCACGGCCGAACTCGGCGCCAACGCCGTACGCCACGGACGCGTCCCCGGCCGGGACTTCCACGTCCGGCTCACCCTGGCCGGGGGCACCTTCCGCATCGAGGTGAGCGACACCCGCGCCGAGGAGCACCCCCCGCTCGCGCCCCCGGCCCCCGAGCCGCTGTCCGAGTCCGGCCGCGGCCTCCACCTCGTCGGGGCGCTCGCGGACGACTGGGGTGTCGCCGCCCGCACGGCCGCTCCCGGCAAGACCGTCTGGGCGGAGTTGCGCGTACCGGCCGGAGGCCACCCGCACGCGCGGCCGGCGGCCCCTCGCCCGGCGGGCCCGGCATCGGCGTCCGAGTCCGGCGCCGAGCCCTCCCCCGCCACGTCCTGACGGCGGCGCGCGGCGGCCCCGGGCCGCGGCACGGCCGTGGGAGGGGGTTTCCGTCGGGGCCGGTTCAGGTGCCGTGCGGGTGCAGGGTGGCCTCGCCGGTGAGGTGGACGCCGACCCTCCGTCCCGGTTCGACCCGCAGCGGGGCGGGGGCGCGGACGTCGACCGGCCGGTCGAGGCCGTCGACGGCGACCGTGACCAGGGCGTCGTGGCCGAAGAAGCGGACGTCGGTCACGACGCCCTCGGCGCCGGCGCCGCCCGGCTCCACGAGCCGGAGCTGTTCGGGCCTGAGGAGGACCAGGCCCTCGCGCCGGCCCGCCGGGGCGGCGGCCAGCGGGACGCGGCCCAGCGCGGTCGTGGCCGCGCCCCCCTCGGCGGTGCCGGGCACCAGGACGGCGTCCCCGACGAAGGAGGCCAGCCACGGGTCCGCGGGCCGGTGGTAGAGATCCTCCGGGGTGGCGCACTGGGCCACCCGCCCCTCGCGCAGGACGGCGACGACGTCGGCGGTGGAGAGCGCTTCCTGCTGGTCGTGCGTGACGAGCAGGCCGGTCGCGCCGCTCTCCCGGAGCACGGCGCGGACCTCCGCCCGCACGGCGCCGCGCAGTCCGCTGTCGAGTGCGCTGAACGGCTCGTCGAGCAGGACGAGGTGGGGTCGCGGGGCGAGCGCGCGGGCCAGGGCCACGCGCTGCTGCTGGCCGCCGGAGAGTTCGTGCGGCATGCGGTCGCCGTAGCCGGGCAGGCCCACCAGGTCGAGCATCTCCCCCACGCGCGCCCGCCGGGCCGGGCGGTCGAGGTCCCCCAGCCCGAAGGCGACGTTCCGGGCCACGCTCAGGTGGGGGAAGAGCGCGCCCTCCTGGGGGACGATCCCGATGCGGCGCCGCTCGGGCGGCAGGTGGACGCCGGGGCCGCCGAGGAGCCGGCCGGCGACCGTCACGGTGCCGGCGTCGGCCTTCAGGAAGCCGGCCACCACCCGCAGCAGGGTGGTCTTGCCGCAGCCGGAGGGGCCGAGGACGGCGGCGAGGGCGCCGCCGGGGACGGTGAGGTCGAGCCCGTCGAGGACCGGCGCCCCCGGCCCGTACGCCTTGACCAGGCCGTCGACCTGGAGCTCGCTCATGTGCGGTGCCTTCCGAGGAGGTACGAGGGGACGGCTGCCAGCAGGATCAGCGCGGCGGCGTAGGGGGCGGCCGCGGCGAACGACCCGGTGCCGGTCTCGGTCCACAGCCGGGTCGCCAGGGTGTCCATGCCGGTGGGGCGCAGCAGCAGCGTGGCGGGGAGTTCCTTCATGCAGACGACGAAGGTGAGGGCGGCGCCGGCCGCGACGCCGGGCGCGGCGAGCGGCAGGGTGACCTCCCGCAGCACGCCGAGCGGTGTGCGGCCGAGGGAGCGGGCGACGTCGTCGAGGACGGGCGGCGCCTGGAGGACGGCGGCGCGGGTGGCGGCCACCGCGACGGGCAGGAAGAGCACCGCGTACGCGCAGACCAGCAGCGGCGTCTCCTGGTAGAGCGGGCGGGCGTAGCGGACGGCGAGGAACACCAGGGCGAGCGCGACGGTGATGCCGGGCACGGCGTGGCCCGCGTACGCGGCCTGTTCGAGGAGGTGGGCGAGGCGTCCGCGGTGGCGGGCGGCGATGATCCCGACCGGCAGCGCGAGCAGGGTGGTCAGGGCGGCGCCCGCGGCGGCCACGCCGAGGGTGGCGAGGGCGGTGGTGGTCAGCGCGGCCGGGTCCCAGGTGGCGGAGGTGCCGACGGCGAGCCAGTAGCCGAGCGTCGCGAGCGGGAAGCCGACGGCCAGGGCCGCGACCGCCCCGCACCAGGTGAGGGCGAGGGGCTTCAGCCGCCCGAGGGCGAGGGGGACGGCCCGCCGGGCGGTGCCCGTGCCGGTGCGGGCGTAGTCGGCGCGACCGCGGGTGCGGGTCTCGGCGGCGACGAGCAGCACGGTCATGACGACCAGGACGACGCTGAGCGCGGCGGCCGGGGTGCGGTCGAAGCTGGCCCGGTAGGAGGTGTGGATGCCGCGGGTGAAGGTGTCGTACCGCATCAGGGAGACGGCGCCGAAGTCGGAGAGGACGTACAGCGCGACGAGGAGGCCGCCGCCCGCCGCGGCGGGCCGCAGCTGTGGCAGGGTGACGCGCAGGAAGGTGCGGAGGGGGCCGTGGCCGAGGGAGCGGGCCACCTCCTCGTGCCCGGGGTCGGTGCCGCGCAGTGCGGCGGCGACGGGCAGGTAGACGTACGGGAAGCTGGCGAGGGTGAGCGCGAGGGCCGATCCGGCGAAGCCGGCCAGCGAGGGCGCGGCGGACAGCCAGGCGAAGGCGGTGACGTAGCTCGGCACGGCCAGCGGCAGGGTGACCAGGACGGACCAGGCCCGGGCGCCGGGCAGCGCGGTGCGGACCGTGAGCCAGGCGAGCGGGACCGCGATCAGCAGGCAGGCGGCGACGACCGCGGCGGTCAGGCCGAGGCTGCGCAGGAGCAGTTCGCCGGTGCGCCGGTCGGCGACGACGTCCCAGGCGTAGGCGGGGCCGCGTTCGAGGGCGCGGACGGCGAGGTAGCCGAGCGGCAGGACGGCGAGCAGGGCGGCGGCCGCGGCGGGCACGACCAGGGTGCGGGCGGGCCGGCCGGCGGCGCGCCACCGCCCGGCGGGTGCCGGGGCACCTGCCGGGCGGGGGGTGCCGGGGGGCCGGACGGGGGCGTCCGGTGAGGCCATGTCAGACGAGCCCGACGTCCTGGAGCATGGCGAGGGTCTGCTTGAGCGAGTCGAGCCTGCCGAGGTCGATCCTCGGCGGCTGGAGGGACTCCAGCGGCGGGACGCCCTCGGCCGTCCTCACGCCGGCGGCCAGCGGGTACTCCTTGGTCTCCTCGGCGAAGTAGCGCTGGGACTCGGCCGAGAGGAGGAAGTCGACGGCCTTGCGGGCGTACGCGGCCTGCTTGTCGTCGGCGCCCTTCAGGACGCCCGCGCCGGCGACGTTGACCAGGCAGCCCGGGTCGCCGCCGGGCAGGTAGTGGATCCTGGCCTCGACCTTGTCGGCGCCCTTCTCGGCGACCTGCTCGTACCAGTAGTAGTGGTTGAGCAGTCCGAGGGCGACCTCGCCCTTGTCGACGGCCTGCAGGACGTCGTTGTTCTTCTCGTACGCCTTGGGCTCGTTGGCCTTGAGGCCCCGCAGCCAGGTGCGGGTGGCCTCGTCGCCCTCCAGGACGCGCATGCCGGTGACGAAGGCCTGGAAGGAGGCGTTGGTCGGCGCGAAGCCGATCCTGCCCTTCCACTCCGGCTTCACGAGGTCGTGGACGCTGTTCGGCGGCGCGGGGACCCGGTCCGGGTGGTAGGCGAGGACGCGGACGCGGCCGCTGACGCCGGTCCAGTCGCCGGCGGAGCCGCGGTAGGCGGGGGCGACCTTGTCGAGGGTGGCCTCGGGCAGCGGGGCGAGGCGCCGCTCCTTGGAGAGCGCGCCGAGGGCGCCGGCGTCCTGGGAGAGGAAGAGGCCGGCCTCGGTCTCGTCGCCCTCTTCGAGGAGTTGGGCGGAGAGTTCGGCGCTGTCGCCGTAGCGGACCTCGACCTCGGCGCCGAGGTGCTTCTCCAGCTTCTCGATGAGCGGCTGCACGAGGTTCTCGTTGCGGCCGGAGTAGATGACGAGATCGGCCGGTTCGTCGCTGCCGCAGGCGGCGAGCGCCGGGGTGAGCAGGACGGCCGCGGCGATCGCGGTCAGCGTGCGGGCCGGGGGGCGGCGCATACGGGTGGGGCCTTCCTGCCGTCACATGTGAAGAGAATCTGCAAGTACGGCATTGATAAGGTAAAGCTAACCTAAGAGTCAAGTCAGGTTTTGATAACGGCACGGCCGCGAAAGGGCATCCGGACCCCTCCCCCCTTTTCCTGATAAGGGAAGCCTTACCTACGATGCGTCCGTGACGCTCCTCCCCGCCCCGCCCCTCGACGGCCGGGCCCTCCCCCTCGCCCGCGACCTCGCACGCCACGGCGACCGCACCGCCCTCGTGACGGCCGAGGGCGGGATCTCCTACCGCGAGCTGGCCGGACGCGTCGACGAGACGGCGCGGCGGCTCGGCCCGGGGCGGCGGCTGGTCCTGCTGCCCGGCGCCAACGAGGTCGGGGCGCTCGTGGTCCACCTGGCCGCGCTGTCGGCCGGCCACCCGGTGCTGCTCGTGCCCGGCGGCCACCCCGAGGCGGTCGCCGCGCTCACCGCCGCGTACGACCCCGACGTCGTGGTCCACCCGGAGGCGGGCGGCGAGTGGCGGATCGAGGAGCGCCGGGCCGCCTCCGCGCACGTCCTCCACCCCGACCTGGCGCTGCTGCTCAGCACCTCCGGCTCCACCGGCTCCCCCAAGCTGGTGCGGCTGTCGTACGAGAACCTCCAGGCGAACGCCGAGTCGATCGCCGCGTACCTCGGCATCCGCGACACCGACCGGGCCGCGACCACCCTGCCGATGCACTACTGCTACGGGCTGTCGGTGGTCCACAGCCACCTGCTGCGCGGCGCCGGACTCGTCCTGACCGGCCTGTCGGTGGCCGACGCCTGCTTCTGGGACCTCTTCCGGGCCGCCCGCGGCACCGCCCTCGCCGGCGTCCCGTACACCTTCGACCTGCTCGACCGGGTCGGCTTCGCCGACATGGACCTCCCCCACCTCCGGTACGTCACCCAGGCGGGCGGGCGGCTCGCGCCCGAGCGGGTCGCGCGCTACGCCGACCTCGGGCGGCGGCGCGGCTGGGACCTGTTCGTCATGTACGGCCAGACCGAGGCGACCGCCCGCATGGCGTACCTGCCCCCCGCCCTGGCGGCCGAGCACCCCGGCGCGATCGGGGTCCCGGTCCCCGGCGGCTCGTTCCGTCTGGAGCCGGTCGAGGACGCGCCCGAGGGCGTGGGCGAACTCGTCTACGCGGGCCCCAACGTCATGCTCGGGTACGCCCGCACCTCCGGCGACCTCGCCCTCGGCCGCACGGTCGACGCCCTGCGCACCGGCGACCTCGCCCGCCGCACCGAGGCCGGGCTGTACGAGATCGTCGGACGGCGCAGCAGCTTCCTGAAGATCCTCGGCCTGCGCGTGGACCCCCGGCGGGTCGAGGCGGTGCTCGAGCGGCACGGCCTGGCCGCCCTGTGCGCGGGCGACGACGAACGGGTCGTCCTCGCCGTCGTGCGCGAGTCCGGGTGGGACGAGCGGCGGATACGCGGGCGCGTGGTGGAGGAGTGCGGCCTGCCCGCCCGCGCCGTCCGCGTCCATCTGGTGGGCGAACTCCCCCGGCTGCCCACGGGCAAGCCCGACCACCGGGCCGTACGCGCCCTGGACCGCCCCGCCGACGGGGCCCCGGCCGAGGGGGGCGCGGCCGGCGGGGACGCGACCCCGGAGTCCCTGTGCGCGCTGTACGCGCGGATCCTGGACCGCCCGGACGCGACGCCCGACGACTCCTTCGTCTCCCTCGGCGGCGACTCCCTGTCGTACGTGGAGGTGTCGCTCCACCTCGAACGGCGTCTGGGCCGGGTACCGCCCCAGTGGCACACGACCCCCGTCCGTGAGCTGGCGCGGCACGCCGCGGCCGGGCCGGCCGGCCGGCCCCGGTGGCGGAGCCTCGAGACGAGCGTGGCCCTGCGCGCGGTGGCCATCGTGTGCGTCGTCGGTTCGCACATCAGGCTCTTCGAACTGCGCGGCGGGGCCCACCTCCTGCTCGCCGTCGCCGGGTTCAACTTCGCCCGGTTCCTCCTCGCCCCGCCCGAACGCCGCGAACGGACGCGCCGCGCCCTCCGCGGCGTCGCGCGGATCGCCGTCCCCACCATGGCCTGGACGGCCTTCGCGCTCCTCCTCACCGACGACTACGACCTGTCCAACGTGCTCCTCCTCCACAACGCCCTCTGGCCCGACGTGATGGGCCCCGGGATCCACCTGTGGTTCGTGGAGGCCCTCGTCTACATCCTGCTGGCCCTGACGGCGCTGCTCGCCGTCCCCGCGGTCCACCGCCTGGAGCGCCGCTTCCCCTACGGGCTGCCGACGGCCCTGGTCGGCCTGGGTCTGCTCACCCGCTACGAGCTGGTGGGCCTGCCGGACCGCACCCAGATCACCGACGCGGTCACCGTCTTCTGGCTCTTCGCCCTCGGCTGGGCCGCGGCCCGGTCCCGCACGGTGCCCCGGCGGCTCCTCGTGACCGTCGCGGCCCTCGCCGCCGTCCCGGGCTTCTTCCCCGGCGAGCCGCGCCGGGAGCTGTTCGTCATGGCGGGCTTCTGCCTGCTGACGTGGTTCCCGACCCTGCCGAGCGTCCACCGCGTCAACCGGGCCGCCGGCCTGCTGGCGGGCGCCTCGCTCGCCATCTACCTGACGCACTGGCAGGTCTACCCGGTCCTCGACGGCGTCTCTAAGCACCTGGCCCTCGTCGTGTCCCTGCTCTTCGGCATCGGGTACGCCGCGGCGACCGGTCGGCTCGTCCGGCGCGGGCCGGCGCTCGCGGCCGCCGCTCGCCGCGCCGCGAGCGGCCTGCGGAAGCGGCGTCCCGCGTCCGGTCCCTGACCCGCCCGCGCGGCGGGACACCGGGCCCGCGGCGCCGCCGGGACCTCCGGACGCCGACGTGCCGGCCGGGGGCCGGCCCCGGCGGCCGGCGCGGCGGCGGCCCGTCCGGTCAGCCCAGGAAGCTCAGCCGCACCTGGCGCTCCGGATTGTCGACATTGGTGTCGACCAGGCAGACCGACTGCCAGGTGCCGAGGGCCAGGCGGCCGTCGACGACCGGGAGGGTCGCGTGGGGCGGGACCAGGGCCGGCAGGACGTGGTCGCGGCCGTGGCCGGGGCTGCCGTGGCGGTGCTGCCAGCGCTCGTCGGCGGGGAGGAGGGTGTGCAGGGCGGCCAGCAGGTCGTCGTCGCTGCCCGAGCCCGTCTCGATGAGGGCGACGCCGGCCGTGGCGTGCGGGGTGAAGACGTTCAGCAGGCCGTCGCGGCCGGCCGCCACCTCGTCGAGGAAGGCGGCGCACGCCTCCGTCAGGTCGTGGACGGTCTCGCGGCGTCCGGTGGCGATGTCCAGGGTGCGGGTGGTGAATGCGTCGCTCATGGCTCCATGGTGCCCGCCCGGCGGCCCGGGAAGATCCCCGGCGTCCGGGGGGTTGGTGGAGACGTGGACGGGTTCGAGGTGCGGGACGTGGACGTGGTCGTCGTGGGCGCCGGGCAGGCCGGGCTGTCCGCCGCGTACCACCTGCGGCGCACCGGGGGCGTGCCCGGGCGGGACTTCGTCGTGCTGGACCGCGCCCCGGGGCCCGGCGGCGCCTGGCGGTCCCGGTGGCCGTCGCTGACGTACGGCAGGGTGCACGGGATGCACGCGCTGCCCGGTATGGAGCTGACCGGGGCGGACCCCGACCGGCCCTCCGCCGAGGTGGTCGGGGAGTACTTCGCCCGGTACGAGGAGGCGTTCGACCTGCGGGTGCGCCGGCCCGTCCGGGTGACGGCGGTGCGGGACGGGGAGGGCGGGAGGCTGCGCGTGGAGACGTCCGAGGGGGTGTACGCGGCGCGGGCGCTGATCAACGCGACGGGCACCTGGGACCGGCCGTTCTGGCCGCGCTACCCGGGGCAGGGGACGTTCCGGGGGTGGCAGCTGCACACGGCGGACTACCCGGGGCCCGGGCCGTTCGCCGGGCTGCGGGTGGTCGTGGTCGGCGGCGGGGCCTCCGGCACGCAGCACCTGATGGAGATCGCCGGGGTGGCGGCGGAGACGACGTGGGTGACGCGGCGCGAGCCGGTGTACCGCGAGGGGGGCTTCGGCGAGGCCGAGGGGCGGGCGGCGGTCGCCCTGGTGGAGGAGCGGGTGCGCGAGGGCCTGCCGCCGCGCAGCGTGGTGAGCGTGACGGGGCTGCCGCTGGACGACGCGGTCCGGGAGGCGCGGGCGCGCGGCGTGCTGGACCGGCTGCCGGTGTTCGACCGGATCACCCCGACCGGGGTGGCCTGGGACCCGACCGCGGCGGGTGGGCGGGGGCGGAGCGTGGACGCGGACGCCATCCTCTGGGCGACCGGCTTCCGGGCGGCGATCGGCCACCTGGCGCCGCTGCGGCTGCGCGAGCCGGGCGGCGGGGTGCGGATGGACGGCACCCGCGCCGTGCGCGACGAGCGGGTCCACCTCGTGGGGTACGGGCCGTCCGCGTCGACCGTGGGGGCGAACCGGGCCGGGCGGGCCGCCGTCCGGGAGGTGCGGCGGCTGCTGGCGCGCGAGCCGGCGGCGGCCTGACCGCCGCGGGGCGTCAGGAGGCGGTGGTGCTGCGGTACCGGTTGAACTCCTCGACGTTGGCGAGGTGTTCGCCGTAGTCGGCGGTGAAGCGGGTGTCGCCGGGCTTGACGGTGACGAAGTACAGCCAGTCGCCGGGCGGCGGGGCGAGCGCGGCGCGCACGGCCTGTTCGCCGGGGTTGCCGATGGGCGTCGGCGGCAGTCCGGCGGCCGCGTAGGTGTTGTACGGGCTCTTGACGCGGGTGTCGGCGCGCGAGGTGTCGAGGGTGGAGCGGTCGAGGGCGTAGTTGAGCGTCGAGTCCATCTGGAGGGGCATGCCGCGGGCGAGCCGGTTGCGGATGACGCGGGCCACCTTGCCCATGTCGTCCTCGGTGTCCGCCTCGGCCTGCACGATGCTGGCGATGGTGATCGTCTCGTAGAGGCCGGTGGCGGTGCGCTGGGAGCCCTGGGTGACCTCCGGCGTCCCGAACCGCTCCCCCGCCGTGGTGACCATGTACCGCAGCAGGCTCCGCGGCGTGGTCGTGCCGTCGATCGGGTAGGTCGCCGGGAAGAGGAAGCCCTCGGGGTTGCCCCGGGCGGCGGCCGGCAGGTCGAGCCCGGCGGTGCCGGCCTCGACGCGGGTGGTGCCGGGCGGCAGCTCCAGGGCCTTGTCCACGGCGTCGTAGACCTGGCTCGCGCGCCAGCCCTCCGGGATGAGCAGCGTCCCGCTCCTCGACGGAGGCGGCGGCGGCACGGGGGGTTCGCGGACGAGGAGGAGCGGCACCAGGACGCCCGCCGCGACGAGGGCGAGCACGCCGGTGATCAGGACCACCCGGCCGCGGCGGGTCAGCCGCGGCCTGCGGTGTCTGCGGTGCCTGCGACGGGGCGCCTGCGGGGCCTGGTACCTCATGCGGGCACGCTAACCCGCAAACGCTCAGAAATTTCGCATATCGGACATGTCGTTACGTACGGCGGGGTGAGCGCACTGCCGGACGGCCACGGGCCCCGCCGCCGCGCGCCCCGGCCGGCCTCACCCGCCGCGCGGGCCGGCCGGCCCGACGCCCGCGCCGCCCGGCGCCGGCACGTCCCCGTCGACCAGGGCCGCGTACCGGCCGCCCCCCGCCAGCAGCTCCTCGTGGGTGCCGCGCTCGACGATGCGCCCGGCGTCCAGCACGACGATCTGGTCGGCGTCGCGGACGGTGGAGAGCCGGTGGGCGATGGTGATGGTCGTGCGGCCGGCGGACAGGTCGTCGATCGCCCGCTGGACGGCGTGTTCGGTCCGGGTGTCCAGGGCGCTGGTCGCCTCGTCGAGGATGAGTACGGGCGGGTCGCGCAGGATGGTCCGGGCGATGGCCAGGCGCTGCTTCTCCCCGCCGGAGAAGCGGTGGCCGCGCTCGCCGACCAGCGTGTCGTACCCGTCGGGCAGCGAGGCGATGTGGTCGTGGATCTGGGCGGCCCCGGCGGCGGCCTCGATCTCGGCGTCGGTGGCGTCGGGCCGGGCGAAGCGGAGGTTGTCGGCGACCGAGGCGTGGAACAGGTACGTCTCCTGGGAGACGACGCCCACCGCGCGGGCGAGGCTGTCGAAGTCGAGGTCGCGGACGTCGACGCCGTCGAGCGTGACCCGGCCCCCGGTCACGTCGTAGAGGCGGGGCACCAGGTAGCCGAGGGTGGATTTGCCGGAGCCGGTGGCGCCGACGACGGCGAGGCGGCTGCCCGCCGGGACGACGAGGTCGATGCCGTCGAGCGCGGGGGCGCCCTTCCCGTCGCCCTCCTCGTAATGGAAGCGGACGTTCTCGAAGCGCACCTCGCCGCGGATCCCGCCCAGGCGCACGGGCCGCTCGGGCTCGGTGATGTCGACGGGCAGGTCGAGGTACTCGAAGATCCGCTGGAAGAGCGCCAGCGAGGTCTGGATCTGCACTCCCGTGGAGAGCAGTCCGACGGCGGGGCGGAACAGCCCCTGCTGGAGGGAGACGAAGGCGACGAGCGTGCCGATGGAGATCGCCGGGCCGCCCGTCCGGAGGGCGAGCCCGGCCGCCCAGTAGAGCGCCGCGGGCATGGCGGCCATGATCATGCCGATGGACGCCATCCGCCACCGCCCGGCCATGGAGGCGCGGACCTCCAGGTCGACGAGGCGCTCGGACTCGGCGGCGAAGGACCGGGTCAGCGAGTCGGCGCGGCCCATGGTGCGCCCCAGCAGGATGCCGCTGACGGACAGGGACTCGGTGACCGTCGCCGCCATGGCGGCCATCTGCTTCTGCCGCTGGGTGGTGATGGTCTTGCGCTCCCTGCCGACCCGGCGGCTGATCCACACGAAGAAGGGCAGCAGGAGGAGCGACACGAGCGTGAGGCGCCAGTCGAGCGCGAGCATCGCGACGACCGTCGCGACGACGGCCGTGAGGTTGGAGACGAGGGAGGTGGCCGTCGACGTGACGGTGGCCTGCATGCCGCCGATGTCGTTGGCGATGCGCGACTGGACCTCGCCCGTGCGCGTCCTGGTGAAGAAGGCGAGCGGCATCCGCTGGAGCCGGGCGTAGACGGCCGTGCGCAGGTCGTGCATGACGCGCTGCCCGACCGTGGTGGAGACCAGCGTCTGCAGGACGCCGAAGACGCCGCTCACCACCGCGGTGAGGACCATGCCGAGCGCGAGCAGGCTGAGCAGCCCCGTACGCCCCTGCGGGATGGCCGTGTCCAGGATCTCGCGCAGGAGGAACGGCGAGGCGACCCCGACCAGGGAGGAGGCGCCCACGAGCAGGCCGACGAGGGCGAGCCGGCCGCGGTAGGGGCGGAAGAGGCGCAGGATGCGGCCGATCTGGGCCGGCGGCTGGTCCGGGTCGGGCGGCGGCGGGGTCCAGGTGGACTCGGCGTGGATACGCATGGGCTCCTTCCGCGGTCGTGCGCCCCGCGGAACGGGGCACGGCCCTGCGCGCAGAGCCTAGCCCATTGTTACCTCTGTTCACAATGAACATGATCCTGATACCCTTCCGGCCATGGACGCTTCCGACGCCGACGGTCTGCTCGCCGAGCGGCTGCTGCGGCTGACCCGCCGCCTCCACCGCAGCCAGCAGCGGCAGCTGGAGGCCGAGGGCATCAGCATCACGCCCGCGCAGTCGCGCCTCCTGCGCACGGTCGGGCGCTGCGGGGCGCCGCCCCGCATGGCCGATCTCGCCGAACGGCTGGAGGTCGTCCCCCGCGCGGTGACCAGCCTCGTCGACGGGCTGGAGGCGAGCGGCCGGGTGCGCCGCGTCCCCGACCCGGCCAACCGCCGCGTCATCCGGATCGAGCTCACGGACGAGGGACGCGCCACGCTCGGGCGGCTGGGGAAGGCACGCCGGAGCGCCGCGGAGGACGTCCTGGCCCCGCTGACCGCCGAGCAGCGCGAGGTGCTCGGCGATCTGCTGTCCGCCCTGGTCGACGGGGCGCCGGAGCGGTGCCGCTGAGCCGGAGTGCGCCGTCGTACGAGGGCGGGGGCGCCGGGCCGGCGCCGGCGTCGCCTTCCGGGGGCCCGCCACGCGGACGGCAGGGGAAGCCCGCCAGGGCCGCCCGGACCGCCCCCTCCCGCCCCCGCCCCCGCCGGTCAGCGGGATCAGTCGGTCAGCGGGTCAGATCACGTGGAGCGCGACCAGGCCGCCGTACCCGCCGAGCACCGTGAACAGCGGCATCAGCACCCTGACCTCCACCCAGCCGCCTGCCCGGAAGCGCAGCGCCCTCGGCGGCCCGACCGGGTACCAGCGCTTCCCCCCGATCGACAGGGGCCACAGGACGGGGCAGCCCGACACGGTCAGCGCGTCGCCGACGTCGTGCACCAGCGCGCCGAGCACGACGGGCAGCCCCAGCCACAGGTACTCCTGGCCGGGGGCCTCGAACAGCCAGTCCGCGCCGCCCCCGGGCCGGTCCAGGACGCCGGCGAGGATCCAGGCGCAGGCCGCGCCGAGCAGCCACACCAGTACGTCGCTGGAGACCCGGGCCGCCCGCCACAGCAGGCCCTCGACGGCGAGGACCAGGTGGACGAAGAGGAGGCCGAGGACGGCCCAGCGGCCGCCGGCGACGGCGAGCGCGGAACTCCCCGCGCCGAGCGCGACCGCCCAGAGGGCCGTGTGGGTCAGCGTGCGGTGGCCGCCGCTGCGGCGCGGGTCGGTACGCGTGCGGGTCGCCCGGTACACGGCGTACGACAGCCTGTCGACGACCTCGCACACCCAGCGGGACAGCGGCCCGAAGGCCCGGGATATCGTCGCCGACCTGTGGTCGAGGTCGGGGGCCAGCGCCGCGCCGGCGCAGATCAGCGCCCCGGCGACGAGAACCGGCCACGGCATGGGGCGTCCGGCCGCCGTGGCCGCGGCGCCCACCCCCAGCCAGGCCGCCGCCCCGGAGAGTGAGTGCGCCGGTCCCATCATGTGTGTGCCCCGCGGTTGTGTGGTGGTGTGGCCGAGTCGACGGCACAGGGTACCGTCCGTGATCTTCCCGGTGGCGGCCGGTTCCCGCTTCCCCGAGGGGGCCAGGCAAGATGGAGGCGTGACCCTTATCGATCAGCTGCCGCAGACCGCCGGTCCCGACGCCCTCTTCGAGGCCTTCTCGACGTGGACGGAGGGCCGGGGCATCTCCCTCTACCCGGCCCAGGAGGAGGCGCTGATCGAGGTGGTGTCCGGCGCCAACGTGATCCTCTCCACCCCCACCGGCTCGGGGAAGAGCCTGGTCGCGGCGGGCGCGCACTTCACGGCGCTCGCCCACGACCAGGTGACGTTCTACACGGCGCCGATCAAGGCGCTCGTGTCGGAGAAGTTCTTCGACCTGTGCAAGCTGTTCGGCACGGAGAACGTCGGCATGCTCACCGGCGACGCGTCCGTGAACGCCGACGCGCCGGTGATCTGCTGCACGGCGGAGGTGCTGGCGTCGATCGCGCTGCGCGACGGCCGGGACGCCGACGTCGGCCAGGTCGTGATGGACGAGTTCCACTTCTACGCGGAGCCCGACCGGGGCTGGGCGTGGCAGATCCCGCTGCTGGAACTGCCGCAGGCGCAGTTCGTCCTGATGTCGGCGACGCTCGGCGACGTGTCGATGTTCGAGAAGGACCTGACGCGCCGCACGGGCCGCCCCACCGCCGTGGTCCGCTCGGCGACCCGTCCGGTGCCGCTGTCGTACGAGTACCGGACGACGCCGATCACGGACACGCTGACCGAGCTGCTGGAGACCCGGCAGGCGCCGGTCTACATCGTGCACTTCACGCAGGCCGCCGCCGTCGAGCGGGCGCAGTCGCTGATGAGCATCAACATGTGCTCCCGCGAGGAGAAGGACCGGATCGCCGAGCTGATCGGCGACTTCCGCTTCACCACCGCCTTCGGCCGGAACCTGTCGCGGTACGTCCGCCACGGCATCGGCGTGCACCACGCGGGCATGCTGCCCAAGTACCGGCGGCTGGTGGAGAAGCTCGCCCAGGCCGGCCTGCTGAAGGTCATCTGCGGCACGGACACCCTCGGCGTCGGCGTCAACGTCCCGATCCGCACGGTGCTGTTCACCGCCCTGACCAAGTACGACGGGAACCGGGTGCGCACCCTGCGCGCCCGCGAGTTCCACCAGATCGCCGGCCGCGCCGGACGGGCCGGGTTCGACACGGCCGGATTCGTGGTGGCGCAGGCGCCCGAGCACGTCGTCGAGAACGAGAAGGCCCTGGCGAAGGCGGGCGACGACCCGAAGAAGCGCCGCAAGGTCGTCCGCAAGAAGGCCCCCGAGGGCTTCGTCAACTGGACGCAGACCACCTACGAGAAGCTGATCGCGTCCGACCCGGAGCCGCTGACCTCCCGCTTCCGGGTGACGCACACGATGCTGCTGTCGGTGATCGCCCGGCCCGGCGACGCGTTCTCGGCGATGCGCCGCCTGCTGGAGGACAACCACGAGCCGCGCAGGAACCAGCTGCGCCACATCCGCCGCGCCATCGCGATCTACCGTTCGCTGCTGGCCGGCGGCGTCGTCGAGCAGCTGGACGAGCCGGACGCGGAGGGCCGCACGATCCGGCTCACCGTCGACCTGCAGCAGGACTTCGCGCTGAACCAGCCGCTGTCGACGTTCGCGCTGGCCGCGTTCGAGCTGCTGGACCCGGAGTCGCCCTCGTACGCCCTGGACATGGTGTCGGTCGTCGAGTCGACGCTGGACGACCCGCGGCAGATCCTCGCCGCCCAGCAGAACAAGGCGCGCGGCGAGGCCGTCCAGGCGATGAAGGCGGACGGCGTCGAGTACGAGGAGCGGATGGAGCGGCTCCAGGAGGTGTCGTACCCGAAGCCGCTGGAGGAGCTGCTGTGGCACGCGTACAACCTCTACCGGAAGTCCCACCCCTGGGTCGGCGACCACCCGGTGTCGCCGAAGTCGGTGGTCCGCGACATGTACGAACGCGCCCTGTCCTTCACCGAGTTCACCTCCTTCTACGAGCTGGCCCGCACCGAGGGCATCGTGCTGCGGTACCTGGCGGGCGCGTACAAGGCGCTGGACCACACCATCCCCGACGACCTGAAGACCGAGGACCTCCAGGACCTGATCGCATGGCTGGGCGAGATGGTCCGCCAGGTCGACTCCAGCCTGCTCGACGAGTGGGAGCAGCTGGCCAACCCGGAGGTGGAGACGGCCGAGGAGGCGCAGGAGAAGGCCGACCAGGTCAAGCCGGTCACCGCCAACGCCCGCGCCTTCCGGGTCCTCGTGCGCAACGCGATGTTCCGCCGGGTGGAGCTGGCCGCGCTCGACCACGTCGAGGAACTCGGCGAGCTGGACGGGGAGTCCGGCTGGGACGCCGACGCCTGGGGCGCGGCGATGGACGGGTACTGGGACGAGTACGACGACCTGGGCACCGGTCCGGACGCGCGCGGCCCGAAGCTGCTGTCCATCGAGGAGGACCCGGAGCACGGCCTGTGGCGCGTCCGGCAGACCTTCGCCGACCCGAAGGGCGACCACGACTGGGGCGTCAGCGCCGAGGTCGACCTGGCCGCCTCGGACGAGGAGGGCCGGGCGGTGGTCCGGGTCACCCACGTGGGCCCGTTCTGACCCCGGCCCCGACCGCCGCACGCCCCCGTTCACGTACGAGAGGAAGTACCGGACACCCATGACGACGAACCCCGCCGAGAGGTTGGTCGACCTGCTCGACCTGGAACGGATCGAGGTCGACATCTTCCGCGGCCGCAGCCCCGAGGAGTCCCTGCAGCGGGTCTTCGGCGGGCAGGTCGCCGGGCAGGCGCTGGTCGCCGCGGGCCGCACGACGGAGGGCGACCGCCCGGTGCACTCGCTGCACGCGTACTTCCTGCGGCCGGGCGTCCCCGGCGTGCCGATCGTGTACCAGGTGGAGCGGGTGCGCGACGGCCGGTCGTTCACCACCCGGCGGGTCACGGCGGTGCAGTGCGGCAAGACGATCTTCAACCTGACGGCCTCGTTCCACCGGCCGGAGGAGGCCGCCTTCGAGCACCAGCTCCCGCCCCGCCTGGACTTCCCGGCCCCCGAGACGCTGCCGCCGCTCGTGGACGAGATCCGCGCGCACCTGGGGACGCCGCCGGAGTCGCTGGAGCGGATGGCGTGGCGCCAGCCGTTCGACATCCGGTACACGGACCGGCTGCGCTGGAGCGCCGAGGAGATCGAGGGCGCCGACCCGCGCAGCGCGGTGTGGATGCGCGCGGTGGGACCGCTGGGCGACGACCCGCTGGTCCACACCTGCGCCCTGACCTACGCGTCGGACATGACGCTGCTGGACGCCGTCCGCATCCCGATCGAGCCGCTGTGGGGGCGACGCGGCTTCGACATGGCGTCGCTGGACCACGCGATGTGGTTCCACCGGCCGTTCCGGGCCGACGAGTGGTTCCTGTACGACCAGGAGTCCCCGATCGCGACGGGCGGCCGCGGACTGGCCCGCGGCCGGATCTACGACCGCGAGGGCCGGCTGCTGGTCTCCGTGGTGCAGGAGGGCCTCTTCCGGCGGCTCCGCTAGAAGAGGCCCTCCTGCTCCACCTCGTGGCGGCGGGGGCGCACATCGGGGCGGGAGGGGTGCAGCTTCGCGTCGCACGCCGGGCCGAGGCCGGTGCGGCGCGAGGCCCGGCCGGTCAGCGGGCGGCCGCACAGCCGGCACCGCACGGGCGGCCGGTCGGGCGGCTCGGCGGCGGCCGCGTCGAGGGCGGGCGGCTCGGCGGCGGGCGCGTCGAGGGCGGGCGGCTCGGCGGCGGGCGGCTCGGCGGCGCGGTGGGGAAGTGGCTCGTCGTTCACGGTACGTGTCTACCCTGTCGTTCGATCCGACGACGAAGAGGAGGGCCCATGAGCCTGTACGACATCCCGCTGCGCACCCTGTCCGGCGAGCCGACGAGCCTGGCCGAGTACCGGGGCCGGGTGGTGCTGGTGGTGAACGTGGCGTCCGAGTGCGGCCTGACCCCCCAGTACGCCGGGCTGGAGAAGCTCCAGCAGGAGTACGGCGGGCGCGGCCTGACCGTGCTCGGCGTGCCGTGCAACCAGTTCGGCGGGCAGGAGCCGGGCGGCCCGGAGGAGATCCGGACCTTCTGCTCCACCACGTACGGAGTGACCTTCCCGCTGCTGGAGAAGACGGACGTGAACGGGCCGGACCGGCACCCGCTGTACGCGGAGCTGACGCGGGCCGCGGACGCGGACGGCGAGGCGGGCGACGTGCAGTGGAACTTCGAGAAGTTCCTGGTCTCACCGGAGGGCGAGGTCCTGCGCTTCCGCCCGCGCACGGAGCCGGACGCGCCGGAGCTGGTCGCCGCGATCGAGGAGCGGCTCCCGGCCTGACGCGGCCCCCGCCGCCGCCCGGCCGCACCCGCGGTGCGGGGCCCGGCCGGGCGGCGGGTCGCCGCGCCGGGCCCGGGCCGCCCCGTCCCGGCCCGTCAGCGGATCGGGACGCCCGACAGGGTGCGGGCGATGACGAGGCGCTGGATCTCGCTGGTGCCTTCGAAGATCGTGTAGATCGCCGCGTCGCGGTGCATCCGCTCGACCGGGTACTCGCGGGTGTAGCCGTTGCCGCCGAGTATCTGGACGGCCCGGGCCGTGACGTCCTTGGCGACCTCGCTGGCGTACAGCTTCGACATGGAGCCCTCCGCCGAGGTGAAGGGCCTGCCCGCGGTGGCCATCCAGGAGGCGCGCCACACCAGGAGGCGGGCCGCGTCGATCCGGGTGCGCATGTCGGCGAGTTGGAAGGCGACGCCCTGGTTGTCGATGATCGGGCGGCCGAACTGGTGACGCGTCGTGGCGTAGTCGAGGGCGACCTCGTACGCGGCGCGGGCCGTGCCGACGGCCATCGCGCCGACCGCCGGGCGGGACGCCTCGAAGGTGGCCATCGCGGCGTTCTTCACGCGCTCGCCGTCCTTGCGGGCCTTCTCCCGTGCGCGGGCCAGGCGCTCGTCCAGCTTCTCCTTGCCGCCGAGCAGGCAGGAACCGGGGACGCGCACGTCCTGGAGGACCACCTCCGCCGTGTGGGAGGCCCGGATGCCGTGCTTCTTGAACTTCTGGCCCTGCGACAGGCCGGGCGTGCCCGGCGGGACGATGAAGGAGGCGTGGCCCTTGGAGCCGAGCTCCGGGTCGACCACGGCCACGACGACGTGGACGTTCGCGATGCCGCCGTTGGTGGCCCAGGTCTTGGTGCCGTTGAGGACCCACTCGTCCTTGGCCCCGTCGTACACGGCGCGGGTCCGCATGGAGGCGACGTCCGAGCCGGCGTCGGGCTCGGAGGAGCAGAACGCGGCGACCTTCACGTCCTCGGGGGTGCCGTACATCTGGGGGATCCAGGTGCCGATCTGCTCCTCGGTGCCGTTGGCGAGGACGCCCACCGCGGCGAGGCCGGTGCCGACGATGGACAGGGCGATGCCCGCGTCGCCCCAGAACAGCTCCTCCATCGCCACGGGGATGCCGAGGCCGGTCGGGTCGAAGAACTGCTGGGCGTAGAAGTCGAGGGAGTAGATGCCGACCTTGGCGGCCTCCTGGATGACCGGCCAGGGGGTCTCCTCGCGCTCGTCCCACTCGGCGGCGGCCGGCCGGATCACGTCCTCGGCGAATCCGTGCAGCCAGTCACGGACCTGCTTCTGGTCGTCGTTCAGCTCGAGCGTGAACTCGGCCATGGTTCCCTCCTGGCGGACACATGCACGTTACCAACGGTAACCAAAGTCTGTTACCGGCAAGTAGCATCTGTCAACCAGCAGCCCTCGCCGGGTCGGTGTTACGTTGCGCTGGCCTCAGGACCACCGACGGGCGGGGAGAGACACCTATGGAGACCACACACCGGACCGAGCAGCAGCGATCGGCCGAGCGACGGCGGCGCGAACTGCTCGATGCGGCGGACCGCGTGGTCCTGCGCGAGGGGCCGCGGGCGTCCATGAACGCCATCGCCGCCGAGGCCGGCATCACCAAGCCCATCCTCTACCGCCACTTCGGCGACAAGGGCGGACTGTACCGGGCGCTCGCCCAGCGGCACACCGACGCCCTGCTGGCCGCGCTGCGCGCCGCGCTCGACGCCCCGGCCGACCGCCGGCGCCGCGTCGAGGCGACCCTCGACACGTACCTCGCCGCGATCGAGGCGCGCCCGCAGGTCTACCGGTTCCTGATGCACCCCGCCGAGGGGGCCGGCCAGTCCTCGGAGGCGGGGTTCGATGCGGGCCGGCACTCGGCGCCGCTGCTGCGCCGGATGGGCGAGGAGCTGGCCGGGGTCATCGCCGAGCGCATCGACCCGGGCGGGGGCGGCGAGGCCCTGGCACGGGTGTGGGGGCACGGCATCGTCGGCATGATGCACGCGGCGGGCGACTGGTGGCTGGGCGAACGGCCGTGCAGCCGGGCCGCACTGGTCTCCGCCCTGGCCGACCTCCTGTGGGGCCGCCTCGCCGAGGCGGCCGACCGCGCGGACGGCCCCCGGTTCTGACCGCCGACCCCCGGGGCGGCGCGGACGGCGGGCCCGCGTTCCCCTCAGCCCGCGCGGCGCCCCCACGGGGAGCGCCGCGCCGCGCGCAGGACCCTCGCCCGGCGCCAGCCGCCCAGGCGGTCCGGGTAGACCAGGCCCTCCAGGTGGTCGCACTCGTGCTGGAGGCAGCGGGCGAAGAACCCCGTCCCCTCCACGCGCACCGGCTCGCCCCGCACGTCGACGCCCTCGACCACGGCCCGGTCGAAGCGCTCCGTCCCGGCCTCCAGGCCGGGCAGCGACAGGCAGCCCTCCGGGCCGCGCACGGTCACCCCGCCGGCCTCCACCAGACGGGGGTTGACGACGTGCCCGAGGTGCCGGACGTCCTCGTCGTCCGGGCAGTCGTAGACGAAGACCCGCAGGCCCACCCCTATCTGGTTCGCCGCGAGGCCCACGCCGTTCGCCGCGTACATCGTGGCGAACAGGTCCTCCACCAGGCGGGCCAGGGACGGCCCGAAGTCGGTGACGGTGTCGCAGGGGGCGTGCAGGGCGGGCGAGCCGAGCAGGCTCATCGCCCGTACGGCGCCGGAACTGCCGGGGATAGGCCGGTTTCGCATGGCGCTCAGGGTACGTTCGGCCCCACCACCTGCCGGGGGCGGGTAGCGGGGTTCGGGGCGGCGGCCGGATCTCGATAGGCTGAGGCGACCCACGCTAGGAGGAACAAGGACGATGGCAGGCAACTCGGAGCCGCTGTCGCCGCGCGCCAAGCTGGCCGTGACGGCGGGCAAGGCCGCAGCGGCGGTGTCTCGCGCGGCGGGGCGCGGCAGCGGATCGGTGATCGGCGGCCGGGTGGCGCTCAAGCTCGACCCCGACCTTCTGGGCCGGCTCGCGCAGCACCTGGACGTCGTCCTGGTGTCGGCGACCAACGGCAAGACCACCACGACCCGCCTCATCGCCGAGGCCCTGCGGGCCAGCGGCCCGGTCGTCTCCAACGCGCTCGGCGCGAACATGCCCGCGGGCATCACCTCCGCCCTGGCCGGCGGGACGGAGTCGAAGTACGGCGTCATCGAGGTGGACGAGAAGTACCTGTCGGGCGTGGCCCGGGACACCGAGCCCAAGGTCATCGCGTTGCTCAACCTCTCCCGCGACCAGCTGGACCGTGCCGCGGAGACCCGGATGCTCGCCGAGAAGTGGCGCGAGGGCCTCGCCGGCACCAAGGCCGTGGTCGTCGCCAACGCCGACGACCCGCTCGTCGTGTGGTCCGCCTCCTCCTCCCCCAACGTGGTGTGGGTGGCGGCCGGCCAGGAGTGGAAGGACGACGCCTGGTCCTGCCCGGCGTGCGGCGGCGTGATGCAGCGCCCCGGCGACGACTGGTTCTGCGGCGAGTGCGGTTTCCGCCGCCCCGCGCCCACGTGGGCGCTCAGCGGCGACCACGTCCTGGACCCGAACGGCTCCGCCTGGCCGATCCGCCTCCAGCTGCCGGGCCGCGCGAACAGGGCGAACGCCGCCACCTCCGCCGCCGTCGCCGCCGTGTTCGGCGTCCCGCCGCAGGTCGCGCTGGAGCGGATGTACCAGGTGCAGGCCGTCGCCGGCCGGTACGACGTGGTCTCCTTCCTCGGCCGCGACGTGCGGCTGCTGCTGGCGAAGAACCCGGCCGGCTGGCTGGAGACGTTCTCGCTCATCGACCGGCCGCCGACACCGGTCGTCCTCTCCGTCAACGCGCGCGGCGCGGACGGCATGGACACCTCGTGGCTGTGGGACGTGGACTACACGCGCCTCGCCGGCCACCCGATCCTCGTCATCGGCGACCGCAGGCTGGACCTCGCCGTCCGGCTGGAGGTCGCCGGCCTGGAGTTCCGGGTGTGCGACACCGTCGACGAGGCCGTGCAGCTGGCCCCGCCCGGGCGGATCGAACTGATCGCCAACTACACCGCGTTCCAGGACGTCCGCCGCCGCGTCGGCAACTGACCCACGAGCCCTCTAAGGACGAAAGAGCATGAGCGACAGCAGCCTGCGCGTGGTGTGGGTCTACCCCGACCTGCTCAGCACCTACGGAGACCAGGGCAACGTCCTCGTCGTCGAGCGCCGCGCCCGCCAGCGCGGCCTGGGCGTGCAGCGCGTGGACGTGCGCAGCGACCAGCCGATCCCGACCTCCGGCGACATCTACCTCATCGGCGGCGGCGAGGACCGGCCTCAGCGGCTGGCCGCCGAGCGGCTGAGGCGGGACGGCGGCCTGAGCCGGGCCGCGGGAAACGGCGCGATCATCTTCTCGGTGTGCGCCGGGTACCAGATCCTCGGCCACGAGTTCATCAACGACCTGGGCGAGCGGGAGCCCGGCCTCGGCCTGATCGACGTGGTCTCCACCCGCGGCGAGGGCGAGCGGTGCGTCGGCGACGTCCTCGCCGACATCGACCCGCGCCTCGGCCTGCCGCAGCTGACGGGCTTCGAGAACCACCAGGGCATCACGCACCTGGGCCCGACGGCCCGCCCGTTCGCCCGGACCGTCTTCGGCCGGGGCAACGGCACCGGGGACGGCACGGAGGGCGCGTACAACGACACCGTCTTCGGAACGTACATGCACGGCCCGGTCATGGCGCGCAACCCGCAGATCGCGGACCTGCTGCTGAAGCTGGCCCTCGACGTGAACGCGCTGCCGCCGACCGACGACCGGTGGTACGAGGCGCTGCGCGCCGAGCGGATCGCGGCGGCCAGCCAGCCCGCCTGAGCCCGGGCCGGCGGGGCCGGGCGGCCGCGCCCCTCCCGGAAGGCCCGGCGGGCCGGTGCACCCGGGCGCCC
>JAAXOU010000120.1 GCA_012396115.1 Streptomyces somaliensis DSM 40738
GAGGGTAAGGCTCCCAGGAGACGACTGGGTTGATAGGCCGGATATGGAAGCCCAGTGATGGGTGGAGTTGACCGGTACTAATAGGCCGAGGGCTTGTCCTCAGGTGCTCGCGTCCACTGTGTTGTTCCCGGGTTGCGAACAATCGCTCCGGCAGACAACGTCTATTCAAGTGAATAGTGTGCTTGTTCGCTCGAACCCAATAGGGTTTCGGTGGTCATAGCGTGAGGGAAACGCCCGGTCACATTCCGAACCCGGAAGCTAAGCCTTTCAGCGCCGATGGTACTGCAGGGGGGACCCTGTGGGAGAGTAGGACACCGCCGAACAATTTTTCAGGACCCTTGGTCCCAGCGTGCATGCTGGGACCAAGGGTCCTTTTTTGTCACTGGAATTTGCTCGAAGCGCGGTGGAGCGCCCACTGCGCGAGAATATCTGCGGTACCCGAAGACAGGAGCCACGCCCATGTCCCCCAACTCCTCCGACGACCGTCCGGAGCGCGAGCCTCGTCGTAGGGACGATGGCGGTGAACGGGGCGGATTCCGCGGACCTCGCCGCGACGATGACCGCCGAAGTGGTGGTTTCCGCCGTGACGAACGCCGCGATGATCGTGGTGGTTCCCGAAGTGGTGACGACCGTCCGCCGTTCCGCCGCGACGACCGGGACCGCGGTGGGTACCGAAGTGGTGGTTTTCGCCGTGACGACGACCGCCGGAGTGAGGACCGCCGGAGCGACGATCGGCGCGGTGGCGGTTACCGTTCCGACGACCGCCGTGGCGATCGGAGCGGCTACCGTTCCGACGACCGAGGCGGCTTCCCGCGCGACGACCGCGCCCCGCGTCGCGGGGACGACCGTCCGTCGTTCCGCCGCGACGACCGGGACCGCGGTCCGCGCCGTGACGATGACCGGCGCGGAGGTGGCTTCCGCCGTGACGACCAGCGCGATGACCGCCGAAACGACGACCGGCGCGACGGCCGGGGCGGTTTCCGCCAGGAGGACCGGCGGGACGACCGCGGTGGCTTCCGCCGCGGTGGCGACCGGCCGCCTTTCCCGCGTGACGATCGCGCACCTCGTCGCGACGACCGTGACCGCGGCGGGTTCCGTGGCGGCCGTGACGACCGGCGTGACGACCGTGCCCCGCGCGGTGAGGACCGGCGGGACGACCGCGGCGGTTTCCGGCGGGACGAGCGGCGGGACGACCGCGGTGGCTTCCGGCGTGGTGACGACCGTCCGCCGTTCCGTCGTGACGACCGTGGCCCGCGCCGCGACGACGACCGCGACCGTGGCCCGCGTCGTGACGACGACCGACGTGGGGGCGGCGGGTTCCGCGGCGGCCGTGACGAGCGGCGGGACGACCGCGGTGGCTTCCCGCGTGACGACCGTGCCCCGCGTCGTGAGGACCGGCGGGACGACCGCGGTGGTTTCCGGCGGGACGATCGTGCCCCGCGGGGTGAGGACCGAGGCGGTTTCCGGCGTGGTGACGACCGTCCGCCGTTCCGTCGTGACGACCGTGGCCCGCGCCGCGACGACGACCGCGACCGTGGCCCACGTCGTGACGACGACCGGCGCGGAGGCGGCGGGTTCCGCGGTGGCCGTGACGACCGGCGCGACGACCGGCGGGACCGTGAGCCCGTCAAGCGGCTGCCCATCCCCGACGACGTCACCGGTGACGAGATCGACGAGGACGTGCGGCAGGAGCTGCTGAGCCTGCCCAGGACCCTCGCCGAGGACGTCGCCCGAAACCTGGTGATGGTCGCCAGGCTCATCGACGAGGACCCCGAGGAGGCGTACGCCTACTCGCGGATCGCCCTCCGGCTGGCCTCCCGCGTCGCCGCCGTCCGCGAGGCCGCCGGGTTCGCCGCGTACGCCACGCAGAAGTACGCCGAGGCGCTCGCCGAGTTCCGCGCCGCCCGGCGCATGACCGGCAACGTCGACCTGTGGCCCGTCATGGCCGACTGCGAACGCGGCCTCGGCCGTCCCGAGCGGACCCTCGCCATGGCCGGCGAGCCCGAGGTGCAGAAGCTGGACAAGGCCGGGCAGGTCGAGATGCGGCTCGTCGCCGCCGGTGCCCGCCGCGACATGGGTCAGCTCGACGCGGCGATCGTCACCCTCCAGTCGCCCGAACTCGCCTCCCACTCCGTCCAGCCGTGGACCGCGCGCCTGCGGTACGCCTACGCCGACGCGCTCCTCGCCGCCGGCAGGGAGACCGAAGCGCGCGAGTGGTTCGCCAAGGCCCTGGAGGCCGACAAGGAGGGCACCACCGACGCCTCCGACCGGCTCGCCGAACTCGACGGTGTCGAATTCGTCGACGCGTTCGAAGAGGGCGAGGAAGGCGAAGAGGGCGAGGAAGGCCAGGAGGGCGGGACCGAGCCGGCCGACGAGGACGACGAGGCCGAGGACGACGGCCCGGCCACCGAGGACGGCGAGGCCGGCGCCGGGCGCTGATCGCCGGGCGGTACGGGAGGGGGCGGCACCCCGCGGGGCGCCGCCCCCTCCCGTACCGTCAGTCCAGGGCGAGGCTCCGCAGGACCAGGCCCGTCGCCGGCTTGGGGCCGAACGACGTCGACTTCCGGGGCATCGTCACGCCCTGCCGCGCCAGGTCGCGTACGACCTCCTCGCGCACCGGGTGCATCAGGACCGCCGTCGCCCCCCTCCGCTCCGCCTGCGTCACCGCCGCCCGCGCGTCGTGGATGTACGCGATGTGCTCCGGGGCGTCGGGGACCCGCCACACGTGCTCCAGCAGCGTCGCGTGCAGCACCGTCGCGTCCAGCCTCCGCCACGGCTCCGGCCGGTCCCGGCGCACCGTACGCTCCAGCAGGCCCGGGGCGGGGCGGTCCACCAGGTGGAAGCGGCCGTCGCCGGCCAGCAGGAACGCGTTGCCGTCGTCCGCCGCCTCCGCCAGTGCGTCCAGGGCGGTCTCCAACGGGGTGCCTCCCAGCGCCCGCACCCGGAACGCCCCGTCCAGCGCCGCCAGCGCCCCGGCGACCGGCAGGCGGTGCAGCAGCCGGTGTATCGCCCGCACTTGCAGCGGGTAGCGGGCCGTGTCGACCAGGAGGACCAGGCCGTAGTCCCACGGCCCCGGGCCCGAGTGCTCCTCCCGCAGCCGCAGGTACGTCGCCCAGCGGTGGTGGCCGTCGGCGATCAGCGCCTGGTGGCCCGCCAGGTCCTCCGCGGCCGCCGCCAGCTCCCCGGGGTCCGTCACCGCCCACAGCCGGTGCTCGAACCCGTCCTCCGTCGTCGTCGACAGCAGCGGGGTGCCCGCGGTGGCCCGCTCGATCACGGCCGCCGCACCCGTCGCGCGGCCCTCGCCGCGGTACGTCAGCAGCAACGGTTCCAGGTGCGCGCCCGTCGTCCGCATCAGGTCCGCGCGCTCCTCCACCACGTGCGGCATCACGTCCTCGTGCGGGAGGACCACGCCCTTCGCCGGCGAGGACAGCTCCAGCGCGCCGATCAGGCCCCGCTGCAGCAGGTCGCCCTTCCTCTGCTCGTACACGTAGAGGGCGGGCTCCGCGTCCGGGGCGAGGACGCCGTCCGCCAGCCAGTCCGCGAGGGTGTCCGCCGCCCGGCGCGGACGGGCGTCGGCCGTCGGGGCCTGCGGCAGGATCAGCCGCACGATGTTGTGAGGGTCCGACGACTCCAGGTGGGAGAGCCCGTCCGGCCGCACGACCACGTCGTACGGAGGGGAAGTCACCGCGGCGAGGCTGCGAACCCGTCCGGGGACGTACCGCAGTCCGCGGAACGGCTTCAGGCGCAGACCGTCCCCGGCCGTGGGACCTCTCTCGTTCATCCATGCATCGTAAGTGGGGGCGCGGATGGGCGATGATCGGGGGACGGGATCCGCCGGACGAGTGAGGAGCCAGGCCGATGGAACGGCACGGACGGAGCGCGCCGGGCGGCAGCGCGGCCGCGCTGAGCGCGGCGTACGACACGGCGCTGCTGGACCTGGACGGCGTCGTCTACGCGGGCGGCGAGGCCGTCGCGCACGCGGTGGAGGCGCTGGGGGAGGCGCGGGCCGGAGGGATGCGCCTCGCGTACGTCACCAACAACGCGCTGCGCACCCCCGAGGCCGTCGCCGCGCACCTCACCGGGCTGGGCGTGCCCGCCGAGCCGGCCGACGTGGTCACGTCGGCGCAGGCGGTGGCACGGCTGGTCGCCGACCGGCTGCCGCCGGGGTCGCGCGTCCTCGTGGTCGGCGGCGAGGGGCTGCGGGTGGCGCTGCGCGAGCGGGGGCTCGTCCCCGTGGAGTCGGCGGACGACGACCCGGCGGCTGTCGTCCAGGGGTACGGCGGGCCCGAACTGCCGTGGGGCCGGTTCGCGGAGGCGTCGTACGCGATCGCGCGGGGCCTGCCCTGGTACGCGTCCAACACCGACCGCACCATTCCCGGGGCGCGCGGCATCGCGCCCGGCAACGGCGCCGCCGTGGAGGTCGTGCGCATCGCGACGGGCGCCGAGCCGGAGGTCGCGGGCAAGCCGCTGCCGCCGATGCACCGCGAGACGATCCTGCGGACCGGGGCGCGCCGGCCCCTGGTCGTCGGGGACCGGCTCGACACCGACATCGAGGGCGCCCACAACGGCGGCGTCGACTCGCTGCTCGTCCTCACCGGCGTGACCGCCCCGGCGGAGCTGCTGGCGGCCCGGCCCGAGCACCGGCCGACGTACGTCGACGCGGACCTGCGGGGCCTGCTGACCGGGCAGCCGGAGGTGTCGGCGGAGGCGGGCGGCTTCCGCTGCGGGGGGTGGACGGCGGCCGCCGACGGCGACGCGCTCGTCCTCGGCGGCGGCGGCGACCCGGTGGACGGGCTGCGGGCGCTGTGCGCGGCCGCCTGGAGCCACGCCGGGGACGGGTCGTGCGCCCTGGACGCGGCCGGGGCCCTGAGCGGGCTGGGCTGGTGACACCCTCACGGTCAATTCGGGGGAGGGTAGGCTAACCTAACCGGGTGTTGGTTGAGAGTCTCCCCGGACAGAGCGCGGGGCCCCGGGCCGCGCCGCGGCCCCGCGGCCGCCGTTCGACGCGCGCCGCCGGGCTGCTGCTGTCCCTCGGAGCGCTGGCGCTCGTGTGCGTCGCGAGCATCGCCGTCGGGGCCAGGCCGGTGCCGCTCGGCGACGTCTGGCACGGCCTGTTCCAGGACTCCGGCACCGGCAACGACGTCCTGGTCGCCGAGGTCCGCCTCCCGCGCACGCTGCTCGGGCTCCTCGCCGGCGTCGCGCTCGGCCTGGCCGGCGCCGTCATGCAGGCCCTCACGCGCAACCCCCTCGCCGAGCCGGGTCTGATGGGGGTCAACGCGGGCGCGGCGGCCGCCGTGGTCACCGCGACCAGTGTCCTGGGCGTGACCTCCTTCACGGGGTACGTGTGGTTCGCGTTCGCCGGCGCCGCGGCCGTGTCGGTGCTCGTGTACGTGCTCGGCGGCGGGCGCAGCGCCACGCCCGTGCGGCTGGTGCTGGCCGGCACCGCCGCGACCGCCGCGCTCTACGGGTACGTCAACGCCGTCCAGCTGCTCGACTCGGCGGCCCTGGACCGGCTGCGGTTCTGGACCGTGGGGTCGCTGGCCGGCGCCGACGCGGACGTCGTCGCCGCGGTCGGCCCCTTCGTCGCCGCCGGTACCGCGCTGGCCGTGCTGGTCGCCCGGCCCCTCAACGCCATGGAGCTGGGGGACGACACCGCCCGCGCGCTCGGCGCGAACCTCACCCGCACCCGGGTGCTGGCCATGCTCGCCGTGACCCTGCTGTGCGGCGGGGCGACCGCCGCGTGCGGGCCGATCGTCTTCGTCGGGCTGATGGTGCCGTACCTGGTCCGCGCCGTCACCGGGCCCGACATGCGGTGGATCCTGCCGTACGCGGCCGTCCTCTCGCCGGTGCTGCTGATCGGCTCCGACGTCGTCGGCCGGATCGTTGCCCGCCCGTCCGAACTCCAGGTCGGCATCGTCACGGCGCTGATCGGCGGGCCCGTCTTCCTCCACCTCGTACGCCGCAAGAGGATGGTCCAGCTGTGACCGCGACCCGCGCGACCGACCCCGCCCCCGCGCCGGCCGCCCCCGGGCGGGACGCCCCGCCCGGGCGCACCCGCACCGCCCGGGCCGTCCGGACGCGGGGCGGGCTGTCCGTCCGGGTCGAGCCGCGCGCCGTGGCCGTCTGCCTGCTGCTGCTGGCTCTGGTCCTCGGCGGCGGGGTCGTCCTCGTCGGTAGCGGCGACTTCCCCGTCGCGCCCGGCGAGGTCGTCGCCACCCTCCTCGGCGGCGGCACGGCCGCGCAGGAGTTCGTCGTCCTCGACCTGCGGCTGCCGCGCGTCCTCGTCGCGGTCCTGGTCGGCGCGGGCCTGGCGGTCGGCGGGGCGGTCTTCCAGACCGTCACCCGCAACCCGCTCGGCAGCCCCGACATGCTCGGCATCAACCAGGGGGCGATCGTCGGCGCCCTCGCCGTGATCGTGCTGTTCCACGGCGGCGGCGCCGCCGCCGCGGTCGGAGGGCTCCTCGGCGGCACGCTGACCGGCGCCGCCGTGTACGTCTTCGCGTGGAAGCGGGGCGTGCACGGCTTCCGGATCGTCCTGGTCGGCATCGGCCTCGCCGCGATGCTGACCGCGGTCATCCACTACCTGGTCACCAAGGCGAACCTGGTCGACGCGACCCGCGCCGTCGTGTGGATGACCGGCTCCCTGGAGGGCCGCGACTGGACGCAGTTCCGGCCGCTGCTCGCCGCCAGCGCCGTCCTGCTGCCGGTGGTCCTCGCCTACGGGCGGCCGCTGCGGATGCTGGAGATGGGCGACGACGCGGCGTACGCGCTGGGCGTGCGCGTGGAGCGGGTGCGGATGGTGCAGCTGGTGTGCGCGGTGCTGCTCGTCGCCTCCGCCACCGCCGCGGCCGGCCCCATCACGTTCGTCGCGCTCAGCGCGCCCCAGCTGGCCCGCCGGCTGACCCGGTCGCCCGGCCCGAACCTGTGCGCGTCCGCCCTGACGGGCGCGGCGCTGCTGCTGGTCGCCGACTGGGCCGCCACCAACGCCTTCGGCGAGCGCCGGCTGCCCGTCGGCGTGGTCACCGGCGTCGTCGGCGGCTGCTACCTGCTGTGGCTCCTGGTCACCGAGCGCCGGGCAGGCCGGATATGACCCCCGTGAACGACCGGAGCGTCAGGAGTACGCCCATGCCCCAGCCCGCGCGGCAGCGCCTCGCCGCGGAGTCCGTCACCCTCGCCTACGACGAGCGGACCATCGCCCGTGACCTGTCCGTGGCGATCCCCGACAACTCCTTCACGGTGATCGTCGGGCCCAACGCCTGCGGCAAGTCCACGCTGCTGCGCGCCCTCGCCCGGATGCTGAAGCCCGCGCGGGGCCGGGTGCTGCTCGACGGGCAGGCCATCCACTCCCTGCCCGCGAAAAAGGTCGCGCGGACGCTCGGGCTGCTGCCCCAGTCGTCGATCGCGCCGGACGGCATCACCGTCGCCGACCTCGTCGCCCGCGGCCGCTACCCGCACCAGGGGCTGCTGCGGCAGTGGTCGGCGCAGGACGAGCGGATCGTCCGGGAGTCGATGGACGCCACCGGCGTCGGGAAGCTGGGCGACCGGTACGTCGACGAACTGTCCGGCGGGCAGCGCCAGCGCGTGTGGATCGCCATGGCGCTCGCCCAGCAGACACCGCTGCTGCTGCTCGACGAGCCGACGACGTACCTCGACATCCAGCACCAGATCGACGTCCTGGACCTGTGCGCCGAGCTCCACGAGACGCAGGGCCGCACCCTCGTCGCCGTCCTGCACGACCTGAACCACGCCGCGCGGTACGCCACGCACCTCGTCGCCGTGCGCGGCGGGGAGGTCGTCGCGCAGGGCCCGCCGCGCGAGGTGGTCACCGCCGAACTCGTCGAACGGGTCTTCGGGCTGCGCTGCCAGGTCATCGACGACCCCGAGACGGGCACGCCGCTGGTCGTCCCGGCGGCCCGGGAGGCGCGGGCGTCCCGGACGCGGCGGGACGGGGACGGCACCGCCGGGGACCGGCGTCACGCGGAGGCTTCGCGGTAGCGTCGGGGGATGGACGCCACGCCTCCGCCAGAGCCCCGGTCCCCGTCCGCCCCCGGCACCGCCGGGGCCCCGGCGCCGCCCCCCGCCCGGCCCGGGCCGGACGGCGGCGCGGTCCCGCCGCTCGGCGTCGGGCGGACCGCCACCGGGCACGCCGCCGTGGACGCCCTGCTGGAGCGGCTGGGCGACGCCGACCACCTCCCGACCGAGGGGCACCCGCGGGTGTACGAGGATGTGCACGAGGGGCTGCGCGACGCGCTGGCCGCCCTGGACGCGGACCCCCGGCCGGGATCCCCGAACGACCACAGGAGCTGAACCGAACGTGGCAGGAGTGGCACGCCGCCGCCTCGACGCCGAGCTTGTGCGCCGCAAGCTCGCCCGCTCGCGCGAACACGCGAGCCAGCTGATCGCCGCGGGGCGGGTGACGGTCGGCGGCGCCACCGCCACCAAGGCCGCCACCCAGGTCGGGACCGCCGCGGCCATCGTCGTCGCCCAGGACGACTCGGACCCCGAGTACGTGTCGCGCGGCGGCCACAAACTCGCCGGGGCGCTCGCCGCGTTCGTCCCGCGGGGGCTGGTCGTCGGGGGACGGCGGGCGCTCGACGCCGGGGCGTCCACGGGGGGCTTCACCGACGTCCTGCTGCGCTCCGGCGCCGCGCACGTCGTCGCCGTCGACGTCGGCTACGGGCAGCTCGCCTGGTCGCTGCGGAGCGACGACCGGGTCACCGTCAAGGACCGCACCAACGTCCGCGAGCTGACGCTCGACGCGGTCGGCGGCGAGCCGGTGGACCTGGTCGTCGGGGACCTCTCCTTCATTCCGCTGGGCCTGGTCCTGCCGGCGCTCACCAGGGTGACCGCGCCCGGCGGCGACCTCGTGCTGATGGTCAAGCCGCAGTTCGAGGTGGGCAGGGAGCGGCTCGGCAGCGGCGGCGTCGTCCGCAGTGCCGAACTGCGCGCCGAGGCCGTGCGCAACGTCGCGCGGCAGGCCGCCGGGCTGGGGCTCGGGGTGCTGGGCGTCACCGCGAGCCCCCTGCCCGGCCCGTCCGGCAACGTCGAGTACTTCCTGTGGCTGCGGGCCGGGGCGCCCGCCCTCGACCCGGCCGACGTCGACCGGGCCGTGGCGGAGGGACCCCGGTGACCCCCCGGCCGGGCACGGTGCGGCGGACCGTCTTCCTCCTCGCGCACACCGGGCGGCCCGCCGCCGTCCGCAGCGCGGAACTGGTCGTCCTGGGCCTGCTGCGCAGCGGCATCGGCGTGCGGGTGCTGGCCGCCGAGGCCGCCGACCTGCCGCTGCCGCCGTCCGTGGAGACCGTCCCGGAGGCCACGCCCGGCGTCCTCGACGGCTGCGAGCTGCTGATCGTCCTGGGCGGCGACGGGACGCTGCTGCGCGGGGCGGAGTTCGCCCGCGCGTCCGGCGTGCCGATGCTCGGCGTCAACCTCGGGCGCGTCGGGTTCCTCGCGGAGGCCGAACGGGACGACCTCGACAAGGTCGTCGACCGGGTCGTCACGCGCGCGTACGAGGTCGAGGAGCGCATGACCCTCGACGTCGTCGTCTACGACAACGGCGACGTCCTGCACACCAACTGGGCGCTGAACGAGGCCGCCGTGCAGAAGGTCGCCCCCGAGCGCATGCTGGAGGTCGTCCTCGCCATCGACGGGCGCCCGGTGACCGGCTTCGGCTGCGACGGGGTGATCTGCGCGACACCGACCGGGTCCACCGCGTACGCCTTCTCCGCGGGCGGGCCGGTGATCTGGCCGGAGGTGGAGGCGCTGCTGATGGTGCCGATCGGCGCGCACGCCCTGTTCGCGAAGCCGCTGGTGACGGCGCCCGACTCGGTGCTGACCGTGGAGGTCGAGCCGCACACCCCCGACGGGGTGCTGTGGTGCGACGGGCGGCGCACCGTCACCCTGCCCGCCGGGGCGCGGGTGGAGGTGCGGCGCGGGTCGGTGCCGGTGCGGCTGGCGCGGCTGCACCACGCCTCGTTCTCGGACCGGCTCGTCGCCAAGTTCGCGCTGCCGGTGTCGGGCTGGCGCGGCGCCCCGCACTAGCCGGGGGCGGCCCGGCGCGCCACCCCCGCGGGTGATTGCGAGGGGCGTGTCGCCCGGCCGTCCGGGCGCGGGGGACGGGGCTCGTCGCGTCGGGGCCGCCGGACCTCGTATGGTCTTCCACGTGTTGGAGGAGATGCGGATACGGTCGCTCGGAGTCATCGACGACGCGGTGGTCGAGCTGTCGCCCGGGTTCACCGCGGTGACCGGTGAGACGGGCGCGGGCAAGACCATGGTCGTGACCAGCCTGGGGCTGCTGCTCGGCGGGCGCGCCGACCCGGCCCTGGTGCGGATCGGGGCCGCGTCCGCCGTCGTGGAGGGACGCGTCGCCGTCGCCCCCGGCTCCGCCGCGGCCCGCCGCGCCGAGGAGGCGGGCGCCCAGCTCGACGACGGCGCGCTGCTCATCAGCCGCACCGTCTCGGCCGAGGGCCGCTCGCGGGCGCACCTCGGCGGGCGCAACGTCCCCGTGGGCCTGCTCGCCGAGCTGGCCGACGACCTCGTCGCCGTCCACGGCCAGACCGACCAGCAGGGACTGCTCAAGCCCGCGCGGCAGCGCGCCGCGCTCGACCGGTACGCGGGCGACGCCGTCGCGGTGCCGCTCGACGCGTACGGCGGGGTCTACCGGCGGCTGCGGGCGCTCGACGCCGAACTCGAGGAGCTGACCACGCGCGCGCGGGAGCGGGCGCAGGAGGCGGACCTGCTGCGGTTCGGGCTGGCGGAGATCGAGGCGGTCGCGCCGCGCGCCGGGGAGGACGCGGAGCTGGCCGCAGAGGCCGAGCGGCTCGGCCACGCCGAGGCCCTCGCCTCCGCCGCCGCGCTCGCGCACGGCGCGCTCGCCGGGGACCCGGAGGACCCGGAGGCGGTCGACGCGACGACGCTCGTCGCCGGCGCCGGGCGCGCCCTGGAGGCCGTACGGTCCCACGACCCGGCCCTGGCCGCGCTCGCCGACCGGATCGGGGAGATCTCGATCCTCCTCGCCGACGTGGCGGGCGAACTCGCCGGGTACGCCGACGACCTGGACGCCGACCCGCGGCGGCTGGCCGCCGTCGAGGAGCGGCGCGCCGCGCTGGCCGGGCTGACCCGCAAGTACGGCGAGGACGTCGCCGCCGTCCTCGCCTGGGCGGAGGAGGGCGCCGCCCGGCTCACCGAACTCGACGGCGACGACGACCGGATCGCGGAGCTGACGGCGGAACGGGACGCCCTGCGCGCCGAGCTCTCGCGGCTGGCGCAGGTCCTCGGCGACGCCCGGACGGAGGCGGCCGCGCGCTTCGCGGACGCGGTCACCGCCGAACTGGCGTCGCTGGCGATGCCGCACGCGAGGGTGTCGTTCGACATCCGGCGGACCGAGGACCCGGACGGCGTCGAGGTCGGCGGGCGGCGCGTCGCTTACGGGCCGTTCGGCGCCGACGAGGTGGAGCTGCTGCTCGCGCCGCACCCGGGCGCCCCGCCGCGGCCCATCGCCAAGGGCGCCTCCGGTGGCGAGCTGTCCCGGGTGATGCTCGCCGTGGAGGTCGTCTTCGCCGGTACGGACCCGGTGCCGACGTACCTGTTCGACGAGGTCGACGCCGGGGTCGGCGGCAGGGCGGCCGTCGAGATCGGCCGACGCCTCGCCAGGCTCGCCAGGACGGCGCAGGTGGTCGTCGTGACGCACCTGCCGCAGGTCGCGGCGTTCGCCGACCGGCAACTGCTGGTGGAGAAGACCAGCGACGGCTCGGTCACCCGGTCCGGCGTCACCCTCCTGGAGGGCGAGGACCGGGTGCGGGAGCTGTCGCGGATGCTCGCCGGGCAGGAGGACTCCGAGGCGGCCCGCGCCCACGCCGAGGAACTGCTGGCGACCGCGCGCGCCGACCGCTGACCCCGGGGCGCCGCGGCCGACCCGACGGGGAGACCGATGTGACCGACCACCTCGCGGGGGCCGCGGCCCTCTGCGCC
>JAAXOU010000121.1 GCA_012396115.1 Streptomyces somaliensis DSM 40738
CGGTCACATTCCGAACCCGGAAGCTAAGCCTTTCAGCGCCGATGGTACTGCAGGGGGGACCCTGTGGGAGAGTAGGACACCGCCGAACAATCCTTGTCAAAGAGCCCCGCACCGCCAGGTGCGGGGCCCTTTCGCGTTTCCAGCGTTCTTGGAACTTGGAAGCGGCCTGCCGAAAACCTCCAAAGGCTCCCGGTGGGCTGCTTTCCTTCAGAGACGCCCTGCCGCCTTGAGCGCGAGGTACGCGTCGGCGAGCGCCGGCGCCAGATCCTCCGGTCCGGCGTCCACGACGGTGACCCCGTGCCGTCGAAGCTGCTCCGCCGTGCGGCGGCGCTGGGCTTGGGCCTGAGCCCCGGCGGCAGCCCCGTACACCGCTTCGGCTGTGCCGCGCGACCTCGTCATCTCCTCCACGTGCGGATCGGAGACGGAGGCCACCACGACTGTGTGACGCCGCGTGAGCTGCGGCAGTACCGGAAGGAAACCCTCCTCGATCGGCGCCGCGTCCAGGCCGGTCAGCAGCACGATCAGTGAACGGCGCGGGGCATCGGCCAGGGCCGCGGAGCTCAGGCCGTGGGCGTCCGTCTCGACCAGCTCCGGCTCCAGCGTCGCCATGACGCCGACCATCGCCGGCAGGGAGTCCCCGGCAGTCCGGCCCTGCACACGAGCACGGAGACGGCGATCGTACGCCAGCAGGTCGACACGGTCACCAGCTCGCGAAGCGAGCGCGGTCAGCAACAGGGCGGCGTCCATCGCCGCATCCAGGCGGGGCACGTCCCCGACGCGGCCGGCCGACGTGCGGCCCGTGTCAAGGACGAGGAGGAGGTGCCGATCCCGCTCCGGGCGCCACGTACGGACCGCGACGTTCGATTGCCGTGCCGTGGCACGCCAGTCGATGGAACGGGTGTCGTCCCCCGGTACGTACTCGCGAAGACTGTCGAACTCGGTGCCCTCACCCCGCGTCAGCACGCTCGTCCGGCCGTCCAGCTCCCGCAGTCGCGCAAGCCTGGACGGCAGGTGTTTCCGGCTGGTGAACGGAGGCAGGACGCGAACCGTCCACGGCAGGCGGTGGCCCCCCTGCCGGGCCGCCAGCCCCAGCGGCCCGTACGAGCGGACCGTGATCCGCTCCGCCTGCCGGTCGCCGCGGCGTGTGGGCCTCAGCACCGTCGTCAGCCTGCGCCGCTCGCCCGCCGGGACCGTCACCTTGTGACGGGAAGCCGCCCGGCCGGTGCCTCCGGGCCAGGAGCTCGGCGGCCACGCGTCCCGGACGTCCGCGCGCAGGCGGCGCCGTGAGGGGTTCTCCAGGAGGAGGTGGACCTGGGCACTTTCGCCGAGTCGAACGGACGTATCACCACTTCGGGTGAACCGCAGGGTTCGCACTGGCGCCGCCAGGGCGTAGTCGCACAGAATTGCGAGGGACAGGGGGACGTTGACGGCCAGCATGCCCGTCCAGCTGGGGGCGAGGATGCCGACCGGCAGCGAACCGATCGCGGCCAGGAGAGCGGTACGTCCGGTGAGGGCCACGGGTCACTGCCTCAGCGACGGTGCGGGGACGTGGGCGAGGATCGAGTTGATGACGGAGTCGGCCGTCACGCCCTCCATCTCCGCTTCGGGGCGCAGTTGGACGCGATGGCGCAGAGTGGGCAGGGCGAGGGCCTTCACATCGTCCGGGATGACGTAGTCCCGGCCGGTGAGCCAGGCCCAGGCCCGGGCGGTCGAGAGCAGGGCGGTGGCGCCCCGGGGGGACACACCGAGGACGAGCGAGGGGGATTCACGCGTGGCACGGCAGATATCGACGACATAGCCTGCGATCTCGGCGGACACCGAGGTCCGGGCGACCGCGCGGCGAGCGGACTCCAGATCCGCGGCGCCGGCGACCGGACGCACACCCGCGGCCTTCAGGTCACGGGGGTCGAAGCCCCCCGCGTGGCGGGCCAACACGCCGATCTCCTCATCGCGGGACGGCAGGGGGACGGTCAGCTTCAGGAGGAACCGGTCCAGCTGGGCCTCGGGGAGGGGATAGGTCCCTTCGTACTCGACGGGGTTCTGCGTCGCTGCCACCAGGAACGGCTCGGGCAGCGGACGCGGTGTGCCGTCCACGGTGACCTGCCGCTCCTCCATCGCCTCCAGAAGGGACGACTGGGTTTTCGGCGGCGTCCGGTTGATCTCGTCGGCGAGGAGCAGGTTCGTGAACACCGGGCCCGGCTGGAAGGAGAACTCTGCGGTCCGCGCGTCGTAGACGAGTGAACCCGTCACGTCACTCGGCATCAGGTCGGGGGTGAACTGGACACGCTTGGTGTCGAGTTCCAGCGATGCGGCGAGTGCGCGCACTAGCAGCGTCTTGGCGACACCGGGCACGCCCTCCAGCAGGACGTGCCCCCTGCAGAGCAGGGCGATGACGAGTCCGGTGACGGCGGGGTCCTGCCCGATCACGGCCTTGGCGATCTCGGTGCGCAGGGCTTCCAGGGAGGCGCGGGCGCGGTTCGGGTCCTCGGCGGTCTCGGGGGTCGGGGCGCTCATGAGGTGCGTACCTCTCTTTCGAGGGCGTCGAGTTGGTCTGCCAGGAGGACGAGCGCGGCGTCGTCGGAGGGAGCCGGGCCGAACAACAGGTCCCGCAAGCCGTCGGTCCGGCCGGTCAGACGGGCCGACAGGGCGGGAAGCAGGGCATCGGGGGAATGGGCTTCCCGTGAGGGGACGCCCGCGAGGGGGGCGAGGCGGTCGCGGGCGGCCGAGCGGAGCACGGCGGCGGCACGATCGCGGGCGTTGGCGCGGAAGTAGAGGCGAGCACGGCCCTCCGTCGCCTCCGACGCGCGGATCGCGACCGGGAGGCGTTCCACGACGAGCGGCCCCAGGCGGCGGGCGCGCCAGACGGCGGCCAGGGCGGCCGCCACGAAGAGCTGCAGGGTGCCCCACAACCAGCCCGAGGGGATCAGGCTGAGGAAGTCCGCCTCCCCTTCCGTCCGATCCCCGTCGGAGCCGTCGCCGTCGGCGGCGGAAGGATCAGCGAGCGAGGGAAGGTACCACAGGAGATGGCTACGGGAACCGAGGAGTTGCAGAGCGAGCGACGCGTTGCCCTCGGCGGCGAGGTGCTCGTTGAACAGCGGGTCCGCCGCCCCGAGGAGGACCGTGTCACCGCCGGCGGGGTTCTCCAGACGGACCAGTGTCGGCAGGCCGTCGTGGAAGTAGCAGGCCCCCGCGGAGGCGGCCGTCACGTACCGCACGCCGCCCAGGCTCACCGAACCCGCTCGGCGGGCCTCGGGCAGGTCACAGCCGGGCTGCAGGGGCCGGACCGTGCCGGGGAGGTCCGCCGTCACGCCGGGGGCCAGGGCGCGAAGGGACGGCGTGTCGGCGGCGAGGAGGACGGTCCGGCCGCCCGACGCGCCGACCGTGTCGCGCAGCACCGTCCGCTGGGCGCCGCTGAGCACGTCGGGCGCCGTGACCAGCACGGTGGAGTCGGGTCCGGCCGCGGCGGTGACCTCGTCGAGGGTCGTGGCGACCCGCACCGAGACTCCGCGCTCCTTCAGCAGCTCGGCGATCGCGCGGCTGCCGTTGCGGTCCGGGGAACGGGGGTCGAGGCGGCCGTGCTGCTCACCGGCGCGCATCAGGGCCAGGACGAAGCCCGCGACGGCCAGCAGCGCCAGGGCGAGCAGGATGCCCCGCACCCGCGACCAGACGCGGGCGGGGCCCTGGGACAGGGAAGTGGCGGCGGAGGTCATCGGGCGGCCTCCCGGGGCCGGTCGTTCCATCGGGGCCTGGCCCGCTGCACCGCGGCGTCCAGATCCTTGAGGCGCCGGTACGCGTGCTGGTCGGCGGTACGGCCGCCGTACGTGACGTCGTCGAACTCGCGGGCGGCGGCGCGCAGGCCGTCGGCGTGGGCGGGCAGTGCCCGGCCCGCTTCGGCGGCCGCCTCGTCCGCGGTGCGGCCCGGGCGCGGGTCGAGTACCGTCCGCTCCTCCAGGGAGCGGACCACGGCGCGCATCCGTTCCTGCACGGCTTGGTTCCAGCGGCCCGCCGCGGCGTACCGTTCGGCGGCCGCGCGGTGGTCTCCCGCCGTCCGCGGCGCCTCGGCGAACAGCGGGTCCGCCGACGCCGGCGCCCGGCGCGGTGTGCCGAGCCGCCACCACAGGGCACCGAGCAGGGCCACCGCGATGACGGTGATCACCACGACGCCCACCCAGCCCCCCGGGGTGGCGCCGGACGCCGCGTCGAACAGATCGCCGACCCACTCGAAGAAGGCGTCCGCGGCGCGCAGCAGGAGGTTCCGCTCGTCCTCCCCGTACACCGGCTTGGACAGCTCCCGCTCCGCCGCCTCGCGGGCGGGTACCCGCGGCACGTCCAGCGGCGGCCCGTCACCGCTCGCGGTGATCAGGCTCCACGCCGCCGTCGCTCCCCCCGTGGCCGGCACCGCATCAGCCCCTGGGGCCCGGGTCGCCCGGCGAGGCGGAGCCGTAGCCGGGAACGCCCGCCGCACGGGCGAGTTCGAGGTCGAGGGCCTCACGGCGGATGCGCAGGTCCACGTAGAGGAGGACCGGCACGCCGGCGGAGATCGGGTACACGATCGCGGACCCGATGACGGCGCCGATGCCCGTGACGATCAGAAACGTCCAGTCGTACCGGGGAGCCTCACCGGCGAGCAGGCCGCCCATCCCCTCACCGCCCACGGCGAACGCGAGCAGGGTGAACGGAATCACCACGATCATCATGACCAGGAACGTCAGCAGTACCGTCAGGATCAGGATGCCGAAGACCCGCCACCACGAACCGCGCACCAGTCTCGCGGAACGCCGCAGCGAGGCCACCACACCCTGCCTCTCCAGCATCACCACCGAGTACGACAGGCTGAACCGCACGGTCAGCCAGCACACCACGAGCAGCGCGGCCAAGACGCCGACGACCATCAGCACCACGCCCGCCCTGGAGCCGACCACCCACCCCGGGACGACACCGGCCAGCACGATGCCGGTGACCATCAGCGGAAGGAGGAGCGTCAGGCCCAGCAGCGGCACCAGCCGTGGCCGGGCGTCCCGCCACACCTCTTCGAGCGTCACCGGACGGCCCAGCACCGAGCGGCTCACCACGAACGTCAGCAGCGCCGTCGTCACGAACATGGCCGTCATCGCCAGCAGCGACGACGGAACCGTGGCGACCATGCTCGCCCGCAGCGACTCACCGACCTGCTCCAACGCCTCCGACGGGCTCGCGTCCGGATCGATCGCCGGCTGCCGCGGCAGCACGTACCGCTGCAGGAGGACCTCCGCCAGCTGCACCACCACCGACACGGTGAGCGTGATCCCCAGGACGGTCCGCCAGTGCGTGCGCAGCGTCGCCACCGCCCCGTCCAGGATCTCGCCCGCACCCAGCGGGCGCAGCGGGATCACGCCCGGCTTCGGCGCCGGAGGCCGCGCCCAGCCGCCGTACGGGCCACCGCCCCAACCGGGCCCGGGCGGCACCCGGTCGCCCGGACCGGGCGCCGAGGGGGACCACTGGCCGGGAGGCGGCTGGTTCCCCGACCAGTTCGGGGCGGGGCCGTCCTGCTCGCCTGCCGGACGGGGCGAACCGGCGCCCCGGTCGTCGGAAGGGGGAGGGGATCCGGGCGAGGCCCAGCCCGGGGAGTCGTTCACGGTCGTCCACCTCGTGGCTTGTCGCGGGGCCCGCTCGTCGAGCCGGCTCGGTCACGGCACCCTGCCGCCCGCAGGACGGCAGGACGGCAGCCATCGTGCCACGGGCCGCCCGTCCCGGGACCGGGGCCCCGGCGATCCGGCCGCCCGCCGGGACACCTTCATTGTCACCCTGCCAGCGGGCAGACTGGGCGAATGGCTGATCAGCACGCAGGACCGGACCCGGACACCCGACCGCCCGCACCCCCCGCCCTCCGATGGGCGGAACCCCCCGAAGGCCCCGTCGTGATAGTCGTCGACCAGACCCGGCTCCCCGCCGAGGAGACCGAACTGGTCTGCACGGACGTGCCGGCCCTCGTCCGGGCCGTTCAGGCGCTCGCCGTGCGCGGCGCACCCCTCCTCGGCCTCGCCGGAGCCTACGGCGTGGCGCTCGCCGCAGCCCGCCGCCACGACGTCGAGGAGGCCGCAGCGCGGCTCGCCGGGGCACGCCCCACCGCCGTGAACCTCGGATACGGCGTGCGGCGCGCCCTCGCAGCCCACCGCGCCGCCGCCGGGAAGGGCGCCACCCCGCAGGAGGCCGCCGGGGCCGCCCTGGCCGAAGCCCGGCGGCTCCACCGGGAGGACGCGGAAGCCAGCGCCGCCATGGCCGCCCGCGGCCTCGCCCTCCTCGACGAGCTGCTGCCCGGGGGGAGCCACCGCATCCTCACCCACTGCAACACCGGCGCCCTCGTGTCCGGAGGCGAAGGGACCGCTTTCGCCGTCGCCCTCGCCGCCCACCGGGCAGGCCGGCTGCGGCGGCTATGGGTCGACGAGACACGGCCCCTCCTCCAGGGCGCCCGTCTCACCGCGTACGAGGCCGCCCGCAACGGCCTCCCCCACACCCTGCTCACCGACAACGCCGCCGGGTCCCTCTTCGCGGCCGGCGAGGTCGACGCCGTCCTCGTCGGCGCCGACCGGATCGCCGCCGACGGCTCCGTCGCCAACAAGGTCGGCACGTACCCCCTCGCCGTCCTCGCCCGGTACCACCACGTACCGTTCGTGGTCGTCGCACCCGTGAGCACCATCGACACCGGTACGCCCGACGGGCCGTCCATCGAGATCGAACAACGGCCCGGAAGCGAAGTGACGCAGCTCACGGCCCCGACGGGAGCGGTCGGCGGCACACCCGTCGCACCCCTGGGAACCCAGGCCTACAACCCGGCCTTCGACGTCACACCGCCCGAACTGGTGACCGCGCTCGTCACCGAGGCGGGAGTGGTGTCGCCGGCCACCGCGGGAGGAATCGCAGAGCTGTGTGCCAGGTCATGCCGGGTAACGATTAGCTAATGGGATGATGTCGATTATGAAGGGACGCGTCCTTGTCGTCGACGACGACAGCGCACTGGCCGAGATGCTCGGGATCGTGCTGCGTGGTGAAGGGTTCGAGCCGTCGTTCGTAGCGGACGGCGACAAGGCGCTCGCCGCATTCCGGGAGACCAAGCCCGACCTGGTACTCCTCGACCTCATGCTGCCCGGACGGGACGGCATCGAGGTGTGCAGGCTCATCCGCGCCGAGTCCGGCGTGCCGATCGTCATGCTCACCGCCAAGAGCGACACCGTGGACGTCGTCGTCGGCCTCGAATCCGGTGCCGACGACTACATCGTCAAACCGTTCAAACCCAAGGAGCTCGTCGCCCGCATCCGGGCACGCCTGCGCAGGTCCGAGGAACCCGCGCCCGAGCAGCTCACCATCGGCGACCTCGTCATCGACGTCGCCGGACACTCCGTGAAGCGGGACGGGCGGTCCATCGCGCTCACGCCCCTCGAGTTCGACCTCCTCGTCGCGCTCGCCCGCAAGCCGTGGCAGGTCTTCACCCGCGAAGTCCTCCTCGAACAGGTCTGGGGCTACCGCCACGCAGCCGACACGCGCCTGGTGAACGTCCACGTCCAGCGCCTCCGCTCCAAGGTCGAGAAGGACCCCGAGAGGCCCGAGATCGTCGTCACCGTCCGAGGCGTCGGCTACAAGGCGGGACCGAACTGACATGACCCGAGGCAGCACTGCTCCGAAGCCCGGGAAGCCGGGAGTCCGTGCGGGGCGGGCTGCCGGACCCGGGCACGGACCCACCCGCCTGGGCCGCCTCCTCTCCGGCGGACGCATCCTCCAGGACGGAGCACCGGGAGGCCCGGTGCTCCGCCTCCTGGCACGCTGGATCCGCCGCCCCCTCCTGCCCGCCCTGCGCCTGTGGCGACGCAACATCCAGCTCCGCGTCGTCGTCGCCACCCTCCTCATGTCGCTCGGCGTGGTCCTGCTGCTCGGTTTCGTCGTCATCGGCCAGGTCCGCAACGGTCTCCTCGACGCCAAGGAACGAGCCGCGCAGAGCCAGGCCGCAGGAGGCTTCTCCGCCGCCCAGGACGAGGCCAGCGCCGCCACCGGCTCCGCCCCGACCGGCGGCGACACCCCCTCCCGCTCCCTCCTCAACTGGCGCTCCGACCTCGTCGTGCAACTCGCCAGCGGCGGCGTCGGCGCCTTCGACGTCGTCGCCCTCAGCTCCGACTCCGCCGGCACCGCACCCAGCCGCGGCGCCCGCGCCTCCGGAGGCGTCGAGGTCGAGAGCATCCCCGTCGCCCTGCGCGAGGCGGTCGCCCAGGGCACCGGGACCTTCCAGACGTACACCCGCATCCACTACGCCGACGGCCAGCACTCCGAAGCCGGACTCGTCATCGGCAAGCGCCTCAACGACGTCGAGGGCAACACCTACGAGCTGTACTACCTCTTCCCCCTCACCCAGGAAGAGGCCTCCCTCACCCTCGTCAAGACCACCATCACCACCGCCGGACTGTTCGTCGTCGTCCTCTTCGGCGCCATCGCCTGGCTCGTCGTCCGCCAGGTCGTCACGCCCGTCCGCATGGCCGCCGGCGTCGCCGAACGCCTCTCCGCCGGGCGCCTGCAGGAACGCATGAAGGTCACCGGCGAAGACGACATCGCCCGCCTCGGCGAAGCCTTCAACAAGATGGCCCAGAACCTCCAGCACAAGATCCAGCAGCTGGAGGACCTCTCCCGCATGCAGCGCCGATTCGTCTCCGACGTCTCCCACGAACTACGCACCCCCCTCACCACCGTCCGCATGGCCGCCGACGTCATCCACGAGGCACGACACGACTTCGACCCCGTCACCGCACGCTCCGCCGAACTGCTCGGCGACCAACTCGACCGGTTCGAATCCCTCCTCGCCGACCTCCTGGAGATCAGCCGCTTCGACGCCGGCGCCGCCGCCCTCGAAGCCGAACCCATAGACCTCCGCGACGTCGTCCGCCGCGTCATCGACGACGCACGGCCCCTCGCCGAGCACAAGGGCGGCCGCATCCGCGTCGCCGGCGACGAACAGCCCGTCATCGCCGAAGCCGACGCCCGCCGCGTCGAACGCGTCCTGCGCAACCTCGTCGTCAACGCCGTCGAGCACGGCGAAGGCCGCGACGTCGTCGTCCGCCTCGCCGCGGCGGGCGGCGCCGTCGCCATCGCCGTACGCGACTACGGGGTCGGGCTCAAACCCGGCGAGGCCACCCGCGTCTTCAACCGCTTCTGGCGCGCCGACCCCGCACGCGCCCGCACCACCGGCGGCACCGGCCTCGGCCTGTCCATCGCCCTCGAAGACGCCCGCCTCCACGGCGGCTGGCTCCAGGCATGGGGCGAACCGGGAGGCGGCTCGCAGTTCCGCCTCACCCTCCCCCGCACCGCCGACGAACCCCTCCGCGGCTCCCCCATACCCCTCGAACCCGAGGACTCCCACCGCCACCGGCAGCACACCGCCGAACACACGCGGGGAACCGACACACCCACCGGCACCGGCACACCCGACCCGACCCGGCCCCACGGCGGCGAAAGCCCCGGACAGGCCCTCCCCGCACCACCCCGCCCGACACGCGCCGACCCCGCCGCCCTCCCCGGCAGCGGCACCCGCGTCGTCGCACGCGGACACGAGGCCGAACCCACCGGCGGCGACACACCGCACGACCAGGACCAGACGGAGCGGAAGGACACCACCCGTGGGCGCTGACCGACGCCACACCCGCCGGCGAACGGCACGCGGCACCGCGATCCTCGGCTCGGCCGCCCTCCTCGCCGGCTGCGCCTCCATGCCCGACACCGGCGACGTCAGCGCCGTCAAGACGTCCCGGCAGGGCGACTCCCAGGTACGCGTCTATCCCGTGCCGCCCCGCGAGAACGCCGAGCCCGCCGAGATCGTCGAAGGCTTCCTCGAAGCGATGACGGGCGACGACCCCCACTTCGACACCGCTCGCAAATACCTCACCAAGCAGGCCGCCCGCACCTGGAAACCCGCAGAGCGCACCACCGTCCTCAGCACCGCCCCCGTCCCGCAGCAGGGCGGCCCCGCACGCCAGGAGCGCGCCGCCCCCGGCAGCCCCCAGACCATCCTCTACCGCCTCTCCGGCCGGAAGATCGCCACCGTCGACGACCGGCACGCCTACCAGCCGCTCGGCTCCGTCACGTACAGCGAATTCATCCAGCTCGTACAGCAGCGCTCCGCGGACGGCAAGCAGAAGGAATGGCGCATCGACGTCCTCCCGCAGGGCCTCCTGCTCGGCGAATCCGACTTCCAGCGCAACTACCGCTCCGTCAACAAGTACTACTTCGCCGCCGGCAAGGACTGGGTCGTCGCCGACCCGGTGTACATCCGGAAACGCCAGGACCCCGTGACCGGCATGGACTCCCTGGCCCAGGCGGTGAGGGCGCTCCTCGAAGGACCGACCAACTGGCTCAGGCCCGCCGTCGACACCCGCTTCCCCGAAGGGACGGAACTGAAGAAGGACACCACCGCCCTCACCACCGACGACCAGAACACCCTCAAGGTCCCGCTCAACGGCAGAGCGAACGGCGTCGGCCGCGAGCAGTGCCGCAAAATGGCCGCACAGGTCCTCTTCACCGTGGGCGACCTGGCGTCCACCCGAGTCCAGCGGGTGGAACTCCAACGCCCCGACGGCCGCCCCCTCTGCGTTCTGGGCGAGGACCGGAAACCCGACTTCACCGCCGACCCCACCCCCGGCCTCCGCGAGACCCCCTACTTCGTCGACGCCCAGGGCAGACTCGCCCAGCTCCTCCCCGGCCCCAAGGAGACCGTCGAACCCCGGCGCGTCCGGGGGCCCTTCGGCGACGGGGCCGCGAAGGTCGAGGCCGCCGCGGTCGCCCGGGACGAGAAGCGCGCCGCCGTCGTGTCCGAGAACGGCCGTACTCTGCGCGTCGCTCCCATCCAGTCCGACGCCGGCCTCCCCGAACCCCTCGTCACCAGCCGGGCCGCCCGGCCGGCCGACCGGCTCTCCGCACCCAGCTGGGACGGGCGCGAGGACCTGTGGGTCGCCGACCGCGACCCCGCCGGACCCCGGTTGCTCCTCCTTCCCGGCGGCACCGGCGAGCCGCTCACCGTCACCACGCCCTGGCTCGACGGGGACGTGCGCGTCGAGGAGCTGCGCCTCTCCGAGGACGGCGTGCGCATCGCCATGCGCCTCACCGAGAACGGCAGGACCACCCTGCAGATCGGCCGCGTCGAACGGCAGACCGCCGGCGGCCGGCAGAAGGTCTCCGTCGTCGACCTCCAGACGGTCGCGCCCCGCATGGAGTCGGTGACGTCGGTGTCCTGGGCCGGACCCAGCCGCCTCGTCGTCCTCGGCAAGCAGGCCGGCGGCGTCCAGCAGGTCCGCTACGTCCAGACCGACGGCTCCGCCTCCGCCACCGTCATCCCCGGCCTCAACCAGGTCAAGGCGGTCGCCGCCGCCAGCGACGAGCGCGCCCCCCTGACCGCCTCCGCCGACGACGGCATCGTCAGACTCCGGTCCGGCGTCAACTGGCAGCCCGTGGTCGACAAGGGAACCTCACCCATTTACCCGGGCTGACCTGCGCATACTCCTTGAAGGAGAGTTTTCCACAGGGGTGGCGAGCCGCGTCGGAGCACGCCATGGTGGAGGACATGCGGGGATGGTGGCAGGAGATCACCGGGCTCGTACTGCCGGTGACCTGCGCCGGTTGCGGCCGTGCCCGCACGGTCCTGTGCGACGCCTGCACCCGGTCGCTCCACGGCCGGCCGGCGGTACGCGTACGACCGGAACCGGAGCCCCCGGGGCTCCCCGGAGTGTGGGCGGCGGCCCCGTACGCCGACGCCGTACGCGCGGCCCTGCTGGCCCACAAGGAGCGCGGCGCACTGGCCCTGGCCGCGCCGTTGGGCGCGGCCCTGGCGGGCGCCGTGCGGGCGGCCGCGGTGGGACGCGCGGAAGCCGACGGGCGCCCGCGCGGAGCGGAGG
>JAAXOU010000122.1 GCA_012396115.1 Streptomyces somaliensis DSM 40738
CGCTCTTCCGATCTGCAGCACCACCGCCCCCACGGCGAGGGCCACCCCGCCCGCGAAGAGCGCGTACGCCGGGGGCGTCGCCAGCGCGCTCCCCGCGGCCGCCACCGCCACGGCGGCCAGCACGCCCGCCCCGCCCAGCAGCGCCCGCCACCCCGGCCAGCCGGCGGCCACCCCCGTCCACGCGGCCATCACCGCGACACCGGCCAGGACGAACGTCTGCCGGTAGGGGCTGCCGTTCGGGGTGGCGAACACGTGCCACACCAGATGCGTCGGCTCCCACTGCAGCGACAGCAGCACCCCCGCCACCAGCCCGCCCCACACCAGCCGCTCCCGCCCGGGCACCCCCCGGTGGAACGGCAGCGCGGCGGCCGGCAGCAGCGCCCCCGCCGCCAGGAACAGCGCCGGGGTGAAGAAGCCGTACGTCGCCGGCAGCACCCGCGCCGCCAGATCCGTCCACGGGGCCGCGTCGAAGTCCCGCGTCCACCCCGGGTACGCGTGCCGCGACCCCAGGAATACCGGGACCAGCACGGGCGCGGCGAGCCCGATGCCCGCCAACACCGTCGCCGCGGCCCGCCCCAGCACCCGCGGCCGCGCCCCGCCCCGCGCGAGCAGCACCAGCGCCGCGCCGAGCGTCGCCATGTACGCGGTGTAGAAGTTGGCCACCCAGCACACGGCGACCACCACGGGCCCCAGCACCGGCCGCCGCCCCCGCAGCACCCACTCGGCGACCAGGCACAGCAGCGGGAAGGCGATCAGCCCGTCCAGCCACATCGGGTTGTACGAGGCCTCCGCCACCGCCCAGCCGCACAGCGCGTACGAGGCGCCCAGCGCGGCCGCCCCCCACCGGGCGCCCCGGCGCTGCCGCAGCAGCGACAGCGCCATGGCGGCGGCCGCCGCGCCGATCTTCAGCACCGTCACCACGTACACGGCCAGGTCGATCCGCTCCCGCGGGAACACCGCGACGAGCGGGGCGAACGGACTGGTCAGGTAGGTCCCCAGGTCCGGCAGCAGACTGGTCCCGTACCCCGACCGCCAGTTCAGCGGACCGGTGTCGGCCCGCCCGTGCAGCAGGTCCCACAGATGGGCGTGGAACGGCACGAACTGGTTGCCGAGGTCGTTGACGGCGCGGGTGCGCGCCCCGAACGGGAAGGTCCGGGAGGCGGCGTCGCCGGCGCAGACGGCGAGCACGGCGAACAGGGCGGCCGCACCGCATGCGCGCGCGGCGGACGGGGGGGTACGGGACTCGGCCACGCCCCGAATATCGCACCGGGAAAACGGAACGCCGACGCCCCCGGGGGTGAGTTCACCGGATGTCCGCCTGCCCGCCACGGAAGGGGTCCGCCCGCGACACGCACGGCCGTTTCCGTTGGTGCCGTGCTGATCTCGATAGTGGTGCCCTGCTTTGACGAAGAGGAGATCATCGCCCGGTTCCACGAGCACGTCACCGCGGAATTGGGCCGCCTCGCGGCGGACTTCGAACTCGTCTACGTGGACGACGGAAGCCGCGACCGCACCCTGGAGATCCTCCGGGAGCGGGCCGCCGCCGACCCGCGCGTCCGCTACGTCTCCTTCAGCCGGAACTTCGGCAAGGAGGCCGCCATGCTCGCCGGTCTCCGCCACGCCGCCGGCGACGCGGTGGTCCTCATGGACGCCGACCTCCAGCACCCGCCGCGGCTCGTCGGGCGGATGCTGGAGCTGCACGCCGAGGGCTACGACCAGGTCGTCGCCCGCCGCACCCGCGAAGGCGACCGCGTCACCCGCACCCTGCTCGCCCGGGGCTACTACCGGGTGATCAACCGCCTCGTCGACGTGGAGCTCGCCGACGGCGTCGGCGACTTCCGGCTGCTGTCCCGCCGGGTCGTCGACTCGGTGCTCGAACTCACCGAGTACAACCGCTTCTCGAAGGGGATCTTCGCCTGGGTCGGATTCCCCACCACGACGTTCGAGTACCAGAACGAGACGCGCGAGCAGGGCCGCTCGAAGTGGACCTTCCGCAAACTCCTCAACTACGGCCTCGACGGTCTGCTCTCCTTCAACGACAAACCGCTCCGCGCCGCCCTCTACCTGGGATTCCTGCTCCTCTCCGCGGCCTGCCTCTACGCGGCGTGGATCGTCGGCGACGCCCTCCTCAACGGCGTCGACACCCCCGGGTACGTCACCCTCCTGGTCGCCGTCACCGCCCTCGCGGGTGTCCAGATGGTCATGGTCGGCCTGATCGGGGAGTATGTGGGCCGTATCTACTACGAGGTGAAGCGGCGCCCGCACTTCCTGGTGAAGGCGGCCAACACCGGCGCACCGCGCACCCGACCGTCCCCCGGGGAGCTCAGCCGCAGATGACCGGCACCAGCGGCCAGATCGTCAGGTTCGCCCTGGTCGGGGTGGTGAACACCGGCACGTACTACGGCTGCTACCTGCTGCTCCTGGCGTGCGGCCTGCCGTACGTCGCCGCGCACGTCGCCGCGTTCCTGCTGTCGATGACCGGCTCGTTCTTCCTCAACAGCCACTTCACCTACCGCACCCGCCCCACCTGGCGGAAGTTCCTGCTCTTCCCGCTGACCAACGCCGCGAACTTCGTGATCACCACCGCCGGCGTCTGGCTGCTGGTCGGCGTGGCGGGCCTGTCCAGCCGGTACGCCCCGCTGCTCGCCGCCGCGGCCGCCATCCCGGTCACGTTCGTCGTCTCCCGGGCGGTCATGCTGCGCCCCGAGAACCGCGAGGGCCGCGACTCGTTGGCAGAAGTGGCTCCGAAGTAGTGACCCGGGCCACCACCACTGCCTACCATCGATCACCGCAAGGTCGTTGACACCGACGTACGACCCACGCCGGGAGGCCCCCTTTGCACCGCCGCCGTCGCACCGCGCTCTCCGTGTCCGCCGCCCTCCTCGCCGCGGCACCCCTCCTCACCGCCTGCGGCGGCGGCCACCCGGGCGCGGCCGCCGTCGTGGGCGGGGACCGGATCGAGACGGCCGCGCTCCAGTCGCAGGTCCAGGGCGTCCGCTCGGCCCAGGAGGCGTCCCCGCAGGCCGAGCGGCTGATCCGCGCCACCGGCGACCTGGGCCGCCGGAAGCTCAACGGAATGATCTTCGACCGGGTGGTGGAGAAGGTCGCCGCCGACGCCGGGATCACCGTCAGCCGCAAGGAGGTCCAGCAGACCCGGCGCGCCGCCGCCCGCCAGTACGGCGGGGACCGGGAGCTCGTCGCGATGCTGCTCCAGCAGCAGGGCACCGCCCCGGGCGAGGTCGACGGGATCGTCCGGCGCGAGATCCTCATGAGCAAGATCGCCGAGAGGCACGGGGCGGCCGGCACCCCCGAGGGCCAGAAGAAGCTCACCGAGCTGTTCGGCGCCGCCTCCCGGGACCTCGGCGTCGAGGTGAACCCCCGGTACGGCACCTGGGACCACGACAGGGTCCAGCTCGGCCACGAGCAGGCCCCCTGGCTCCGCCAGGTCACCCGGGACCCGGCGGACGCCCCGACGGGGCTGTAGGGGCGGGCGGTAGGTTCGAGGGGTGAACGCTCAAGCCGCAGGCACCCCCGGAACCGGCCGCATCGTCCTGATCACCACCAGCCACCGGGTGGCCCCCGGCGTGCTGTCCTGGCCGGCGTGGCGGACCCTGCGCGCCGCCGACGCGGTGCTCTGCCCCGACCCGGACCACCCGCAGCTGCCCTACCTCCGTGAGGCCGGCGTCGCCGTCGAGATCGCGGCCCCCGCGGCGCGGGAGCTGGTCGACGCCTGCGCCGGGGGCCGCACGGTCGTCGTCGTCGCCTCCGGCGAGGGCGACCGGGACCTCACCGACGGGCTGGCCCGCCTCGCCGGCTCCGGCCGCACTGCCATGCCCGACCTGGAACTGCTGCCCGGCTCCTACGACCTGCCCGGCGCCCGCCTCCTCGACCTGGTCGAGGTGATGGACCGCATCCGCCGCGAGTGCCCCTGGTCGTCCCGCCAGACCCACCGGGGCCTGGCCAAGTACGCCATCGAGGAGGCGTACGAGCTGGTCGAGGCGATCGAGGACGGCGACCGGGAGGAGCTGCGCGAGGAGCTGGGCGACGTCCTCCTCCAGGTCGTCTTCCACGCCCGGATCGCCGAGGAGGCGCAGGAGGAGCCGTTCTCGCTGGACGACGTGGCGGGCGGCCTGGTCGAGAAGCTGCTCCACCGCCACCCGCACGTGTTCGGCGGGGCGACCGCCGAGACGCCCGAGCAGGTCAAGGAGCACTGGCTGCGCACCAAGGCCGCCGAGAAGCGGCGCACCTCCGTCACGGACGGCGTCCCCCTCGGCCAGCCGGGCCTCGCCCTCGCGGCGAAGCTGGCGAGCCGGGTCCGCAACGCCGGCCTGGAGGTCCGGCCGCCGTCCGGCGAGGGCGTCGGCTACGCCCTGCTGGAGCTGGCGGTCCGCGCGGAGGCGGACGGCGTGGACCCCGAGGCCGCGCTGCGGGCGGTGGCCCGCGCGTACCGCGACGCGATCCGCGCGGCGGAGGGCCACCCGGCCGGTTGACGGGGCCTTCGCGAGCCCGCTCCGACTCCTGCGGTTCGCCGTTCCCTGCGGGGCGCCGCTCCTTGTGGTGGGGGCGGGCGAGGCCGGGTCTCCGCCGGAGTGGGACTGTGGGCGGTCGCCGTACGGCGGCAGGAGAGCAGAGGGATCATGCCGCCTTCTTCGGGTGCCGGTCGCGGGCGCGAGCCTGCCGGGACGCGGCCCGAGGTGCGGCCGTCGAACATCCGCTGGCTCAGGGGCCCGGCGACGGCATCCGTTACGGCGGCCGTCACAACCTCCCGTCGGGGAGCACGAGGGTGCACCAGGTCGTCCTACCGTCCTCGCTGACACCCCATGTCCGTGTGAGGGCGGCGACGAGCAGTAGACCGCGGCCGTCCTCGGCGTCGTCGTCCGCGGCGCGCGGCCGCGCCGGAGTGGTGTTGCCGTCGCTGACCTCGATGCGCAGCTCACCGGCGAGAACGGTCACTTTCAGCCCGACCTTGCCCTTGCCGTGCTGGATTGCATTCGCGACCAGTTCGGAGACGACCAGTAAGGCGTCGTCGATCAGCGGGGCGACGGCAGGGCCGTGGCGGCGGAGGTAGGCGGCGGTAATCCGGCGCATGTGCCCGACGCGGTAGACGGCCGGCTCGAAGGAGACCACGAAGCCGGACGCGGCCGACCGGCCGGCAATCGTCGCGGGCGGTTGCGAGCCCGGCTCTGCGGCGACACGGCCGATCACCGCCGCCCTCCTGCCGGCCATTCGGCGTGCGCTGCGATCACGGGGGCGAGCACGGACCGCCCATGGAAGCGGTGGAGCCACCGTCCGCACACAGTCGGGCCCGGACTGTCCACGTCGATCCGCTGGGCGCGGCCGGTGGTGTTCGGGGCGCCGGCGCCCGGTCGTACCGGTAGCGACGGCCATAGGCCGCTGGCAGCGCTCCCGGTCTGCCGGGCCGCGTGGGCGATCGGGTTCGGGGCGGGTGGTCGTACAACGTCGAGATCCTTCGTACTCGTGGCGAGTCCGAGCATCGCGGCTCCTTCGGTCATGCGGGGCGGGGCCCGCGACCTTCTGGGACATGAGGCCGCAACCCGAGGTCGAGGGCAGGCGGTTCGTCCCGGCCCCAGGGCGGCGCCGCCCATCCAACGACCGGGTGCCGTTCGGGCGGAGGTGCCAGGAAGCGGTGCATTCGCCTGCGGGGGGCCGGAACGGGGGGCCAAAGTGGGTATCACCCTTGCGATCACACAGGAGGCGCGGCGCATGATGACTCCGGACGGGATCGGCGTCCTCTTACGAGGTGTCCGTGAGCGTGCGGGCCGTACGCGAGAAGAGCAGGCGCAGCGGATGGAAGAAGCCCGAGGCGGGCGGTTCTTCGATCCGGAGAACCTGAAGAGGTGGGAGACGGAGCGGCGATTGCCGACACCCGTCTTCCACGAGGCGATCGCCTGTGCTTACGGGGTGACGGTCGCTGAGGTCCGCCGGGCCGTCACCGTGTCCCGTCAGGCCCGCCGCCACGGCAGAGGAGAGGTGAGCGACGTGGACCGACGACGCTTCATAGGGGCGGCCGCCGCGGTCGGCGCAGCCGGGTTGCCAGGGATCGCCCAAGCGAGGGAGGCCATCGACGGGGCCCTGGTCACCGCGCCCGACGGTGACCTGACCTATCTGGAGTCGGCGTACGAGCGGCACCGCGGCGGGTACCGGGGCCGGTCCCCGGATGCGGTACTGGCCGACATGCGGGCCGACCTGGATCTGCTTCGTCACACCCTGGCCCGGCCGCACTCGGCGCGGGCCCGCGCCGGTCTGGTCCGCACGACCGCCGGCCTGGCCGGGCTCGTGGCGATCATCCAGCACGACCGTGGTGACCAACCGGAGGCGACCCGCTGGTTCTCCACCGCTGCGCGGGCCGCGCGGGAGTCCGGCGACCGGCGGGTCACCGCGTGGGTCCTCGCTCGGCACGCGATGGTCGGTGTGAACTACGGGGCGCCGCGCCAGGCCGCCGTCCTCGCGGCGAAGGCACGACGCGCGGCCGGCTCGGCGCCGACAGCCGCCGCCGCACTGGCCGCCGCCGTGTCCGCGCGGGCGCTCGCCGCGCTCGGGGATCACTCCGGGGCGAGGGCCGCGCTCGTGGACGTCCGCTCGTTCGCGAACCGCCTCGACGGCGGCGAGGTGGCCGACACGTGGACCGGCTACCCGGCACAGAAGCACCTGGTGCACATGTCCCAGGCGTACACGCTGCTGGGGGACACCCGCGCAGCGTACGAGGCGCAGGAGCAGGCGCTCGCCTTGACCGGCGGCGGGTCGGTGATGACGCGGGCGCTGCTGACCCTGGACCGGGCGGCGTGCCTATACAAGGACGGTGACCCTTCGTCAGCGGCCTCGACGGCGGCCGACGCGCTGGAACAGCTGCCGGCCCCCTACCGCAGCGGCCTGGTGGGGTCTCGTGCCGCGGCACTGCACCGGCGGCTCACCGGCCGGTCCCAGGAGCGGCTCGGGCAGTTTCTTACCGAGGGCTGACCCGCGACCGCACTCCCGCAGCCGGCTGTGGTCGCGGGAGCGGTGGTCGCGGGAGCGTCCGTGGCGCGCCACCGCGCCCAGCCAGCCGACTTCCCCGTGCCCCAGACTTCTGCGCCGCTTCGGCCGGTGCCTGCGGCCGCAGACCATCGGAGCCGTCGGCATCAGGCCCTCCGGAGTGAGCGGGCGTGTGCCGCCCGCTTCCCCGATCGGCGCAACATGCGTGCGGAAGGTAATCGTCTGATCACTCCCTGTGGATAAGGTGTGGGCTCGGGAAAGCCCGGCGGTACTGTCCCTGACGTGGCAACTATGGCACTGTTCGGTACCGACGACCTTTCCCTCCCCGTGTCTCTGCAGGAGGCCGTGGAGCACGGTGAGGTGTTTACGCGCGCCTGGGTAGTCGAGTTCATCCTGGACCTTCTCGGCTACACGGTGGAGAAGGACCTCTGTGACCTGAGGCTCATGGAGCCGGCTTGCGGCGGCGGCGCTTTCCTCACCGTGATCGCTTCCCGGGTCAGTGCGTCCTGCCGGGCGCACCAGCGGCCCATCGCGGACGCGGTCGACGCCGTTCGCGCCTTCGACCTGCTGGGCCGCAACGTGGAACAGAGCCGGACGCTGGTCACGCGAACACTGCGAGAGGCGGGCTGGGACCCGAGTGACGCGAGGAAGGTCGCCGTGGCGTGGGTGAGGCAGGGCGACTACCTCCTGCAGCCGGATGCCGAGCATCGCGCCGACTACGTCGTGGGCAATCCCCCGTACATCCGGCTCGAAGACGTACCCGACGACCGGATGGCCGCTTACCGCCGGGCCTGCCCCACCATGAGCGGCCGGGCCGACATCTACATCGGCTTCTACGAGGTGGCGTTGCGGAGCCTCAACCAAGGAGGCCGACTGGGGTTCATCTGCGCCGACCGCTGGATGCGGAACCAGTACGGCCGACGGCTGAGGGAGTTGGTGGCCAAGCGCTTCAGCATGGACCTCGCCCTCGTGATGCACGATGTCGACGCCTTCGACGATCATGTTTCGGCCTACCCCGCGATCACCCTCATCTCGAACAAACCTCAGGGGCCAGCGGTCGCTGCGGACACGAACCGTTCCTTCGGAGCGGAACAGGCGCGGGACTTCGCCGACTGGTACCTCGCGGGCGGATCCTCGACGGTCACCGCGACTTCCCACCAGGCCGCCCGCATGCCCCACTGGTTCCCGGGGGAGGACTCGTGGCCGGCCGCATCGCCGGCCAGGCTCGCGGTCTTGGAGGACCTCACCGAGCGGTACCGACCCCTGGAGGATGCCGGTACCGGAACGAGGATCGGTATCGGCATCGCCACAGGCGCGGACAGAATTTTTCTTACCAGGGACAAAGGCCTGGTCGAGGCGGACCGCCTGCTCCCCCTGGCCATGGTCCGCGACACCACCAGCGGCACGATCGACTGGGGCGGCACGTACCTGGTCAATCCCTGGACGGCCAACGGTGACCTGGTCGACCTCGGCGCATACCCGCGTCTCGCCGCCTACTTCGAGAAGCACGGCGAGACCCTGCGCAAGCGCTACGTCGCGATCAGACAGCCCCAGCGCTGGTACAAGACGATCGACAAAGTCGACCATCACCTCACCCGCCGCCGGAAGCTGCTGTTTCCGGACATGAAGCTGAAGATCCATCCGGTCCTCGACGAAGGTGGCTTGTATCCTCATCACAACCTGTACTTCATCGTCTCGGACGTCTGGGACATGCGCGTACTCGGTGGCCTTCTGCTGTCCAAGGTCGCGGAGGCATTCGTGGAGGCGTACGCGGTCAAGATGCGCGGGGGCACCCTCCGCTTCCAGGCCCAGTACCTCCGGAAGATCCGCGTCCCCGACCCGGGGACGATCGGCGAGGACGACCGGGCCGCTCTCGCCGAAGCCTTCGACAATCGGGATGTCGAGGCCGCCACCGAGGCCGCTCTGCGCGTGTACGGACTTATCGAGCTGCCTGACTAGGAGAACGGACCTTGACGGTCACCCGGCAGGACTTCGAGGCAGCCATCGCGGCGTACTGGGGTGCCAAGGAACTCCAAAGGGAGCAATCGGCGATCAAGAACGCGGTGGGGGCGGGCACGGCGGGTTCCGTACGAGGCGGCAAGCACTTCGACGCCATTGCGACACTCCTGGCGAAGTTCTTCCTGGACACCGGCTACCCATCTGCGAGCATTCGCGTCACCAAGTCCCAGGGGCTCGAACTGCCCGGCTACTACCGGCCGCAGAAGCAGTGGGATCTCGTGGTGGTTCACGAGGACGTCCTCGTGGCGGCGTTCGAACTGAAGGCGCTAGGCGGGCCGTCGTACGGCAACAACTACAACAACCGGGTCGAGGAGGCACTGGGCAGTGCCGTGGACTTGCGCCGAGCGGCCCTTGCCGAGCTATACCCGAAGGAGAAGCCCTGGCTGGGCTACTTCTTCGTCATGCAGGACGGTGAGGAATCCCGGAGGCCGGTCAAGACGACCAGGGGAGCCCTCCCTGTGGACGGAATCTGGCATGGGACGTCGTATCAGGACAGGTTCGGGATTTTCTGCGAGAGGCTCATGGCCGAGCGGCTCTACGACGCCGTGTGCTACGTCACGTCCTCGGCCGAGGACCCGAAACCGACCGAACCGGTCGAGAGCCTCGACTGGCGCCACTTCTCCGCGGCGATAAACGCTCGCCTCACGTACTTGAAGGACCTTGGGATTCCCGGATGAACGCGACGCCGGGAGGCGTCGGAGGCGCGCGGCTGTCAGGCACGGGTGTGAACGGTCGTCATCCTACCCAGTCTGGTGTGAATGCTTTCGTGGGTGGGGCGTGTGGGCTCAGTAATTTCGGAAAGGCAACGGCTTCTCGGCTCTGCCCGTCCGGACGCGCGGAGCCGCTGGTACCGGCGGTCCGGGTGCCCACGAGGCCCCGTGCCGCGTCGGGCGGATACCGTCGGGGGGTGAACGCCGCCGACGGTCCCCCCGCGCCCCCCGAGCTCTTCACCTGGGAGTTCGCCACCGACCCGTACCCGGCGTACGCCTGGCTGCGGGAGCACTCGCCCGTGCACCGGACCCGGCTGCCCAGCGGCGTCGAGGCGTGGCTGGTCACCCGGTACGCCGACGCCCGGCAGGCCCTCGCCGACCAGCGGCTCAGCAAGAACCCCGCGCACCACGACGAGTCCGCCCACGCCCGCGGCCGGACGGGCATCCCGGGGGAGCGCAAGGCCGAGCTGATGACGCACCTGCTCAACATCGACCCGCCCGACCACACGCGGCTGCGGCGGCTCGTGGCGAAGGCGTTCACCCCGCGCCGGGTCGCGGAGTTCGCCCCGCGGGTGCAGGAGTTGACGGACCGTCTGATCGACGGGTTCGCGGCGAGGGGGGAGGCCGACCTCATCCACGAGTTCGCCTTCCCCCTCCCCATCCACGCCGTCTGCGACATGCTCGGGGTGCCCGCCGAGGACCAGGACGACTTCCGGGACTGGGCGGGGCAGATGATCCGGCACGGCGGCGGGCCGCGCGGGGGCGTGGCGCGGGCGGTGAAGCGGATGCGGGCGTACCTCGTCGACCTGATCCACCGCAAGCGGGAGGACCCCGGGGACGACCTGATCTCCGGCCTGATCCGCGCCTCCGACCACGGCGAGCACCTCACCGGGAACGAGGCCGCGGCGATGGCGTTCATCCTGCTGTTCGCGGGTTTCGAGACGACCGTGAACCTCATCGGCAACGGTGTGCACGCGCTGCTGCGCAACCCCGGTGAACGCGCCCGGCTCCAGGCGTCCCTGGCCGCCGGCGAGACGGACCTGCTGGCCACGGGGGTCGAGGAACTGCTGCGGTACGACGGGCCGGTGGAGCTGGCGACCTGGCGCTTCGCGACGGAGCCGCTCACCGTCGGCGGGCGGCGGATCGAGCCGGGCGACCCCGTCCTCGTCGTGCTGGCGGCGGCCGACCGGGACCCCGAGCGGTTCGACCGCCCCGACACCCTGGACCTGGGACGGTCCGACAACCAGCACCTCGGGTACGGGCACGGCATCCACTACTGCCTCGGCGCGCCGCTCGCCCGGCTGGAGGGGCGGACCGCGCTGGCCACCCTCCTGAGGAGGCTGCCCGACCTGAGCCTCGCGGTGGATCCGGGCGAACTGCGGTGGCGCGGCGGGCTCATCATGCGCGGACTGCGCACCCTGCCGGTGGAGTTCACGCCGGAGGGAACTGACGCCCGGTCAGCCGTGTGATCTTCGCGTGATATTCCGTGCACCGGCTTGTGACCGGCGTCGGAGTGCCGCTACGTTCACCGTCACTTCAGCAGTCGCGCGAAAGGTCCCACGCATGCGCTCCGGTAACGGACGACACCGTCGACCCCGTCAGGCCCCCGCCCTCGTCGTCGCCGCGGGGGTGACCGGATCGGCGATCGCCCTGCCGCTGCTCGGCGCGGGCACCGCGTCCGCCGCCGACGCCGCCACCTGGGACCGGGTCGCCGAGTGCGAGACCGGCGGCATGTGGAGCGCCGACCTCGGCAACGGCTACTACGGCGGCCTCCAGCTCTCCCAGGAGGACTGGCAGGCGTACGGCGGCACGGCGTACGCGCCGCGCGCCGACCTCGCCACCCGCGCCCAGCAGATCGCCGTCGCGGAGAAGGTCCTCACCGCGGAGGGCTCCACCGCCTGGGAGACCTGCGCGCCCATCGCGGGCCTGGCGGGCGGCTCCGCCCCGGCCGGATCCGGCCCGGGTACCGCACCGGAACCGGCCGCGAGCACCGGTACGGACGCCGGGGAGCCGAGGGAACCCGCCGGGCGCACGGGGAGCACCACCGGCGCCGGGGACTCCCCGGCCCCCGGCGCGACGGAGGAGGGGGCGGGGACCGCGCCGGACGCCCCGACCGCGTCGACCCCGCCGGCCCCGCCGACCGCGCCACGCTCGTCCACGCCGTGTACGA
>JAAXOU010000123.1 GCA_012396115.1 Streptomyces somaliensis DSM 40738
CGCCGGCCTGCAGGGCGACGGCGGGTCGCACGCCCGCCTCGGCGCAGGCCCGGTCGAAGACGGCGCGCAGGCCGGTGCCGGGCGGCATGCAGACGACCGGGTGGGCGGCGACGTCGCGCAGGGCGACCCGCCGCCGCCCCGCCAGGGGGTGCCCGGCCGGGACGGCCGCGACGAGCCGCTCGCTGACGAGGACTAGCGACCCCAGGTCCTCGGGGGGCGGGGCCGGGGTGCCGACCAGCGCCAGGTCGAGGGCGCCCGTGCGGACCGCGTCGACGAGCCGGTCCGAGTCGTCCTCCCGCAGCAGGACCTCCACTCCGGGGTGCGCCCCGTGGAACGCGGCGAGGGCGTCGAACAGCGGGGTGAGCGTACAGCCGACCACCATGCCGAGCGAGAGCCGGCCCCGTACCAGGCCGGTCACCTCCCCCACCGCCCGGCCGAGCGCGTCGGCGGCGGCGAGCGCGGCCCTGGCGTGTTCCAAGGCGGCCTCCCCGGCGGCGGTGAGCGCGACGGTGCGCGCCGACCGGTCGAACAGCTCCGCACCCAGCTCCTGCTCCAGCCCGCGTATCCGCGCGCTGATCCCGGACTGGCTGATGTGCACCCGCTCGGCGGCACGGGTGAAGTTCCGCTCCTCGGCGACCGCGACGAAGTACTCCAGCTGCCTCAGGTCCATGACCGGGGATTCTAGTTACCAGCAGAACCATCTGTTGGACTTCTGGCAACTCGGCGGTGAGGCTGGGCCGCGGAGCCCCGTACCAGGAGGAGAACATGCCGGAGCAGTACGAGAAGGCCATGCGGCCCGAGGACCTCACCCGCCTGTTCGTGGAGCGGTCGAACGCCGGGGACGCGGCCGGGGTCGCCGCGCTCTACGAGGAGGACGCCGTACTGGCGTACCCGCCCGGGCGGCGGACGGTGGGCCGGGAGGCGATCCGCGCGCTGTGGGAGCGGGTGCTGGCGGACCGGCCGCGCTTCGAGCCGGAGCCGCCGCTCCCGACGCTCGTCCACGGCGACATCGCGCTCACCTCCACGCCGCCGAAGGACGGTGCCGGGGCGCGGGCGCAGGTGGTGCGGCGCCAGGCCGACGGGAGCTGGCTGCGGGTGCTGGACCAGCCGGAGTTCACGCCGCCGCGCGGCTGAGCCGGGCCGGGAAGGGGCGAGGCCCGGCGCCCCTCGTGGGGGCACCGGGCCTCGTGTGCGTACGGACCGACGCGGAGTCGGCCCGTACGCGGGGCGACCTGGGGTCAGTGGGAGTGGCCGTGACCGTGGCCGTGGCCCGCGTCCGCCGGCTCCTCCTCCTTCTTCTCCACCACGAGGGTCTCGGTGGTGAGGAGGAGGGAGGCGATCGACGCGGCGTTCTCCAGCGCCGAGCGGGTGACCTTCACCGGGTCGATGACGCCGGCCTTGACCAGGTCGCCGTACTCGCCGGTGGCGGCGTTGAAGCCCTGGCCCTTGTCGAGCTCGGCGACCTTCGAGGTGATGACGTAGCCCTCGAGGCCGGCGTTCTCGGCGATCCAGCGCAGCGGCTCGACGGCGGCGCGGCGGACGACCGTGACACCGGTGGCCTCGTCGCCCTCCTTGCCGAGGTTGCCCTCCAGCACCTTGACGGCGTGGACCAGCGCGGAACCGCCGCCGGAGACGATGCCCTCCTCGACCGCGGCGCGGGTCGCGGAGATGGCGTCCTCCAGACGGTGCTTCTTCTCCTTCAGCTCCACCTCGGTGGCGGCGCCGACCTTGATGACGCACACGCCGCCGGCGAGCTTCGCGAGGCGCTCCTGCAGCTTCTCGCGGTCCCAGTCGGAGTCGGTCGTCTCGATCTCGGCCTTGATCTGCGCGACGCGGCCCTGGACGTCCTCGGACCTGCCGCCGCCGTCGACGATGACGGTGTCGTCCTTGGTGACGGTCACGCGGCGGGCGGTGCCCAGCACGTCGAGGCCGACCTGGTCGAGCTTGAGGCCGACCTCCTCGGCGACGACGGTGGCGCCGGTGAGGGCGGCCATGTCGCCGAGCATCGCCTTGCGGCGGTCGCCGAAGCCGGGGGCCTTGACCGCGACGGCGTTGAACGTGCCGCGGATCTTGTTCACGACCAGGGTCGACAGGGCCTCGCCCTCGACGTCCTCGGCGACGATCAGCAGCGGCTTGGAGCCACCGGTCTGGATGACCTTCTCCAGGAGGGGCAGCAGGTCCGCGATGGCGGAGATCTTGCCCTGGTGGATCAGGATGTACGGGTCGTCGAGGACGGCCTCCATGCGCTCCTGGTCGGTGACCATGTACGGCGACAGGTAGCCCTTGTCGAAGGCCATGCCCTCGGTGAAGTCCAGCTCCAGCCCGAAGGTGTTGGACTCCTCGACGGTGATGACGCCGTCCTTGCCGACCTTGTCCATGGCCTCGGCGATCAGCTCGCCCACCTGCTGGTCCTGGGCGGACAGCGCGGCGACCGCGGCGATGTCGGACTTCTCGTCGATCGGGCGGGCCGTGGCGAGCAGTTCGTCGGAGACGGCCCTGACCGCGGCGTCGATGCCCTTCTTCAGGGCGGCCGGGGAGGCGCCCGCGGCGACGTTGCGCAGGCCCTCGCGGACCAGCGCCTGGGCCAGGACGGTGGCGGTGGTGGTGCCGTCGCCCGCGATGTCGTTGGTCTTGGTCGCCACCTCCTTCACCAGCTGGGCGCCGAGGTTCTCGTACGGGTCCTCGACCTCGACCTCGCGGGCGATGGTGACACCGTCGTTGGTGATGGTGGGCGCGCCGAACTTCTTGTCGATGACGACGTTGCGACCCTTCGGGCCGATCGTCACCTTGACGGTGTCGGCAAGCTTGTTGACGCCGCGCTCAAGGGCGCGACGGGCGTCCTCGTCGAACTTCAGGATCTTCGCCATGGGAGCGATTCAGCCCTCTCGGTACTGGGTGGAGAGAGAACGGCGCCCCTCGCCGCCCGGCGCACGTGCGGCAGCACAGCAGCGGGGGCCAGGGGCGCGGTTCACGGCACGTGGTGGATTACTTCTCGACGATGGCGAGCACGTCGCGGGCCGAGAGGACGAGGTACTCCTCGCCGCTGTACTTCACCTCGGTGCCGCCGTACTTGCTGTAGAGCACGACGTCGCCGGTCTTGACGTCGAGCGGCAGGCGCTCGCCGTTCTCGAAGCGGCCCGGGCCCACGGCCAGGACGACGCCCTCCTGGGGCTTCTCCTTGGCGGTGTCCGGGATGACCAGGCCAGAGGCCGTGGTCTGCTCGGCGTCGAGCGGCTGGACCACGATGCGGTCCTCGAGCGGCTTGATGGCAACCTTGGAGCTGGTGGTCGTCACGATCCGACCTCCCCCTTCGGAGATCTCACGGGGTCAACTGTCTGAGGTGGCGACCAGGTGGATCCGTCGTCGCGGGTGCCGGACCTGCCCGTCGCTGTGTTGGCACTCTCCTGCGGGGAGTGCCAGGGCCGAGACTATGACCGCGGTTAGCACTCGGTCAAGCTGAGTGCCAGTCGCCGGGTCACGCACCGCGTCCGCACCCCTACCGACGTGCGACGGAAGCCGGCCGCGCCGCGCGCCCCGGGCGCGTCGCGGTTCACACGTAGTCCTCCAGCCGGGCCACCGCGTACCCGCGGGCCGTGATGGTGTCCACGGCCCGGCGGATCATGTCGGCCATCGACCCCTTCCACTCGCCGCGGCCCCGGAAGTGGGTGAGGACGATGTCGCCGGGGTGCAGGTCGCGGTCCCACTCGCGCCACTCCATGCGGTCCGGGAACGCCTCGGCGGACCACAGGGGGACGGCCTTGATGCCGCAGTCGCGGGCGGCGCGCAGCGTGTCGGAGTCGTAGTTGCCGTACGGCGGGCGGAAGAGCGTGGGCCGCTTGCCGTAGCGGCGTTCGATCACGTCCTGCTGGCCGCAGATCTCGCGCTTCTGCTCCGCGTAGGACAGTGCGGGCATGTAGGGGTGGGTCAGGGTGTGGTTGTGCAGGGCGACGCCGAGGCCCTGCATCCGCTTGAAGTAGCCGTAGTCCTCCCTGACCAGGTAGTCGCTGAGGAAGGCGCTGTAGGGGATGTCCAGCTCGGACATCATCCGCAGCAGCTCGGGGTCCTTCTCCGCGCCGTCGTCGATGGTCAGGAACACGACGCGGTCGCGGGTGGGGACGGTGGTGAAGACCGGGGGGAGGGCGGGGTCGCCGACCTCGAAGCCCTTGCGGAAGGTGATCTTCGGTTTCACCTTCGGGGGGTCCGGTGGGAGCAGCGGCGTCCGCTTCAGGCCCCACCGCCGGGCGACGGCCGTGCGGGCCGCGTGCGCCCGCCGGAACCGCTCGGCGTACGCGCTCAGCGCCCCGGACCCGGTCCGGGCCTGCGCCGGCCCTCCCTCCTGGCCTTCCCGCGCCTGCTGGCCGTACCGGCCCTCCGCGGGCGGTGCCGCGCCGGGCGGGTCGGTGCCCTCCGCCGCGCAGGCCGCCCCCAGGGCGGCGGCGAGCAGGGCCACAGCCACCCGTAGACCGGTCCTATTTACTGATGATGGACGCTTTTGTCGTACTAGCTGCATGGCGCCGCATCCTGTCAGCGCGGCGCCCCGGGGCGCGGGCGACACCGCCGCCGGGCCGGCACCGTCCCCCGACCGGCCCACACTGGACCAGAATGGGACGGGTGACCGATCTCGCCGCCTTCTCCGCGCTCCTCACCGACGGGGGCCGGGACCTCCTCGCCGGCCTGCGCCACTACGATCCCGCCCGGGAGCTGGCCGTCGCCTCCCGGCTGCGCCGGGACCACCCCGCGGAGCTGGTGTCGGCGGCGCTCGGCCAGGCGCGGCTGCGCCAGCGGGCGGCGGCCAAGTTCGGCGCCGACGACGCGCAGCGGATGTTCTTCACTCCGAACGGCGTCGAGCAGTCCACGCGCGCCCCGGTCGCCCGGCACCGGGCCGCGTCCTTCGCCCGGCTCGGCGTGCGGAGGGTGGCGGACCTGTGCTGCGGGATCGGCGGCGACGCAGTGGCCCTGGCCCGCGCGGGCATCGCCGTCCTCGCCGTCGACCGCGACCCGCTCACGGCGGCCGTCGCCCGCGCCAACGCGGAGGCGCTGGGCCTCGCCGACCTGATCGAGGTGGTCTGCGCCGACGTCACGGAGGTCGACGCGTCCGGGTGCGACGCGGTGTTCGTGGACCCGGCGCGCAGGGGCGGGCGGGGCCGGGTCTTCGACCCGGAGGCGTACTCGCCGCCCCTGTCGTGGGCGGTGGGCGCGGCCCGCCGGGCCCCGTACGCGGCGCTGAAGGTCGCGCCGGGCGTCCCGCACGGGGCGGTCCCGCCGGACGCCGGGGCGGAGTGGGTCTCCGACGGCGGGGACGTGAAGGAGGCGGTGCTGTGGTTCGGCACGGCCCCCGGCTCCGTACGGGCGACGCTGCTGCCGTCCGGCGCCACCCTGGCCGCGTCCGCGGAGCCGCCCGCCCCGCCGGTCCGCGGGGTCGGCCGCTACCTGTACGAACCGGACGGCGCCGTGATCCGGGCGCACCTGGTCGCCGAGGTCGCCGCGCGGCTGGACGGCGGGCTGGTCGACCCGACGATCGCGTACGTCACGGCGGACGAGCTGCGCCCGACGCCCTACGCCGCCGCGTACGAGATCACCGACGAGCTGCCGTTCAACCTCAAGCGGCTGAAGGCCCTGCTGCGGGAGCGGGAGGTGGGCGTCCTGACGGTGAAGAAGCGCGGCTCGGCGGTGGAGCCGGAGGAGGTGCGCCGCCGGGTGAAGCCGAAGGGGCCGCACGCCGCGACGGTGTTCCTCACGCGTGTGGCGGGCGCGCCGACGATGCTGGTCGGCCGGCCCGCCGCGGCGCCGGAGGGCCGGGGCTGAGCAGCCGCACGGCCAGCCGGTAGTGGCCGACGGCCTTCGCCGCGCCGGCGAGCCCGGTGAGCCACAGCAGGAAACCGGCGCCGACCCCGTAGGCGACCTCGGCGTAGGTGGTGGTGCCCGGTCGCGCCGTCGCGGGCACCGCCACGCAGAGCCCCAGCCCCGCCGCGCACAGCGCGAACGACACGAGCAGCCACGCCAGGCTCGCGCCGGGCGCCCGGTGCCGGGCGTCGTGCGCGGGGGCGCGGTCCAGGGCGGCCCACCGGACGAACAGCCGGCGCGCCGCCAGGTCCCGCCGCACGCCCGCGACCTGGAAGTACACGGCGGGTACGAGCGCCCCGGCGCCCAACCCGCCCAGGACGAGCGACAGGGCGACGCCGAACGGGTCCAGGGTCTCGTCGAACACGACGAGGGCGGCCCCGACCAGTCCCCAGCCGGTCTCCAGCAGCAGCAGCCACAGCAGGAACACCGCCAGCCGGGCGCCGCCGAGCATCCGTCCGCGCAGTTCGCCCATGGCCCGGTCCCGGTCGGCGAGCAGCGCCTCGCGGTCGGGCCAGGAAACCAGGTGCGGGGGCGGCGGGGGCGGCGGCAGGACGGGGCGGGTGGGAGGCACGGGGAAAGGTTAGACGCCGGCCGGGCGGTCGCCCCGGCCGGTCCCCGGGAGGGGCCCCCGGGGACTGCTCCCCTCCGCGGGGCCGGACGTGACGCCCTGCGAGACGAAGCGCCAGCGGTGGACGGGGCGGGCGAGCAGGCCGGCGGGGGGCTCCGGGAACTCCGGGACCGCGGCCTCCTCCGGGGCGTCCCACCAAGTCAGGACCAGCACCCGGTCCTGCGCCGCCGTGAACGTCTCGCGCCGCAGCGGTACGGCGGGCAGGCGCTGCGCGCGGGCCCAGTCGAGGAGGTCGGCGCCGCGGCCGGGGAGGGCGCGGGCCTCCCACATCAGGGTGAGCGTCATGGGTAGAGGTTCTCCCCGCCGGTCTCGTGGAGGTGGTCGTGGCCGTGGGCCCCCGGCACGTGCGGGTCCGTGACCGGCAGCGACGAGTCCGCGGGCAGCCCCAGGTCGGAGGCGGGCCGGTTGCGGGCGACCATCTCGGCGCCGAGCGCGGCGACCATCGCGCCGTTGTCGGTGCACAGGCCGGGACGCGGCACCCTCAGCCGGATGCCGGCGCGTTCGCAGCGCTCCTCCGCCAGGGCGCGCAGCCGGGAGTTGGCGGCGACGCCGCCGCCGATCATCAGGTGGTCGACGCCCTGGTCCTTGCAGGCCCGGACGGCCTTGCGGGTCAGCACGTCGACGACGGCCTCCTGGAACGACGCGGCCACGTCCCGTACGGGCACCTCCTCACCGGCGCGCCGCTTCGCCTCGACCCAGCGGGCGACGGCGGTCTTCAGGCCGGAGAAGGAGAAGTCGTACGCCGGGTCGCGCGGCCCGGTCAGTCCGCGCGGGAACGCGATGGCGGCCGGGTCGCCCTCCCTGGCCAGCCGGTCGATGACCGGCCCGCCGGGGAAACCCAGGTCCAGCACGCGGGCGATCTTGTCGAACGCCTCGCCCGCCGCGTCGTCGATGGTGGCGCCCATGGGGCGGACGTCGGAGGTGATGTCGGGGGCGAGGAGCAGCGAGGAGTGGCCGCCGCTGACCAGCAGCGCCATCGTCGGCTCGGGCAGCGGGCCGTGCTCCAGCTGGTCGACGCAGATGTGCGAGGCCAGGTGGTTCACCCCGTACAGCGGCTTGCCCAGGGCGTAGGCGTACGCCTTCGCCGCCGAGACGCCGACGAGCAGCGCGCCCGCGAGGCCGGGACCGGCGGTGACCGCGACGCCGTCGAGGTCGCGCGCGGAGACGCCGGCCTCCCTCAGGGCGCGCTCGACGGTCGGGACCATGGCCTCCAGGTGGGCCCGGGAGGCGATCTCGGGGACGACGCCGCCGAACCGGGCGTGCTCGTCCACGCTCGACGCGACGGCGTTCGCCAGCAGGGTGGTGCCGCGGACGATGCCGACGCCGGTCTCGTCGCAGGAGGTCTCGATACCGAGGACGAGGGGTTCGTCAGCCATGTTTCTCAGCGCTCTCAGTGGTCTCGGTGGGCTTGGCGGGCTCGGTGGGCCTGGCGGGATCGGTGGGCCCGGCGGACCCGACGGGCCCGGGGGCTCCGGCCGCGCCCCGGAGGGTCAGCCGCATCACGAGCGCGTCGACGTTCCCCGGCTGGTAGTAGCCGCGGCGGAAGCCGATCGGTTCAAAGCCGAAGCGCTCGTACAGGCGCTGGGCCCGGGTGTTGTCCACCCGCACCTCCAGGAGCACCTCCTCGCACTCGAAGGCGGTGGCGTGGTGGAGGAGTTCGGCCAGCAGGCGGGCGCCGAGCCCGGTGCCCCAGTGGTCGCGGGCGACGGCGATGGTCTGGACGTCGCCGAGCCCGCCGGCCGCCGCGAGCCCCGCGTACCCGACGATCCGCCCGGCGCGCGCGCCGCCCCCGCCCTCGGCGGGCTCCTCCGCGACGACGTACCGCCGGGTCGACCGCGGGCCGCGCGCGTGGGCCAGCTCGGACCAGAACATCCCCTCCGACCAGGCGTCGTCCGGGAACAGCTCCCGTTCCAGGTCCAGCACCGGCGCGATGTCCCACCAGCGCATCCCGCGCAGCACCGGTCCGGTCACCGCGGCGTGACCACCTTGTAGTTCTCCGGCACCCGGGCGTCGGGGCGGCGCAGGTACATCGGCCGCGGATCCGGCAGCTCCTCGCCGGCCGCGAGCCGTTCGGCGGCGAGCGCGGCGAGCGCGGCGGCCGACTGGTGCTCGGGGTCGCGGGCGTCCGGGAAGACCTCGCCGTACAGCCGCGCCCCGGCGCCGACCGCCGGGAGGCCGGCCACCCGGTCCGCGATGTCGGCGGGCCGGTCGACGGACGGCTCGGTCGCCCGGGTGCGGTGGTCGTCGTACCGCGCCCAGTAGACCTCCTTGCGCCGCGCGTCGGTCGCCACGACGAACGGCCCGTCGATGCCGGAGGCGTACGCGAGCCCGTCGAGGGTGCACAGCCCGTGGGTGGGGACGCCGAGCGCGGAGGCGAAGGCGGCCGCCGTGACCAGGCCGACCCGCAGCCCCGTGTACGGGCCGGGGCCGACGCCCACGACGACGCCCGTGACGGCGTCGGGGCCCAGCCCGGCCTCGCTCAGGACGCGGTGGACGGCGGGCAGCAGCAGCTCCCCGTGCCGCCTGGCGTCGACCCGGTCCGAACGGGCGACGACGGAGCGGCCGTCGTGGAGGGCGACGGTGACGGCGGGGGTGGCGGTATCCATGGCGAGCAACAGCACGCGAACAGCCTACGGCGCCCGTGGGGCGGGCACGGCGCCCCCGTACCGGCCCGGCACTTGGTGCTACGGTCACACCGGTACGGTCGTACGAGAGGTGGAGCAGCGTGGCAGGGAGCAGCTCGGGATGGGTCGCCGGGCTCACGGCGGCGGCGCTCGCGGCGGTCGGCCTCCTCGCCTACCAGGCGTCGGCCACCGCCCCCGCCGACCTCCGGTCCGGAGCGAAGGCGACCGGCTCCGCGTCGCCCTCCGCGTCCGCCGGGCACTCCGGTCCGGGCGCGCCGGGGAAGCCCGCGAAGGACCCCCTGGCACTGCCGCCGCGGTCCGGTTCGGGCGAGCGGGTCGTGTACGCGCTGGCCGACCGGCGGGTCTGGCTGGTGGACGGGGGCGGCAGGGTCGTCCGCACGTTCCCGGTGACGCCGAGCGCGGTCAGCCCGGCGCCCGGCACCTACGCCGTGACGTCCCGGTCGGGCACGGCCCGCGGGTCCGACGGGGTGCGGGTCGAGCACGTGGTGCGCTTCGCGACGGTGGAGGGGGTCACGGTCGGCTTCAGCGCGGCCGTCGAGGGCTCCGCGCCCAGCCCGGACCCGACCCGCCGTACGGGCGGGGTGCGGATGGGGCGGGCGGACGGCGACGCGCTGTGGACGTTCGCCACGATCAACGTGAAGGTCGTCGTCGTCCCCTGACGGGCGCGGGGCCCCCTCCGCCGGGGCCGCGGTCACGCGGCCCGGGGCGCCTCGTCACCCTCCGGCCGGTCGGCGCCGGCCGCCGCGCCGCCGGGCCCGTCCCCGGGCTCGTCGTCGGCCGGGGCCGGTTCTGGGGCGGGGCCGGGGGCCGGCGGGGTGGAGACGGCGTTCGCGGCCGCGCAGGACGCCAGCAGGTCGCCCATGGACACCTCCGACGGCTGCCGCCGTTCCGGTTGCTGCGGCACGGTCGCCTCCTGGCTGCGCTGGCGGGAACGGGGTGGTTAGGTAGACCTAACCAGCGACTGGTCTCCATGTGACCACGTCCCGGAGGTGCGGCGCAACAACATGCCGACACCTCGTCGGAAAGTCACCGGAACCCCGGCGTCCGGAACGGGCGCGCTCAGCGCGCAACGAGTTCCACGCCCTCCCAGCGCGCTCCCACGCCGGTCAGCGCCACCTCGCGCCGGTCGTCGTCCGCGGACCCGACGGCCCGGTCGATCACCACGTGCAGCCGGTCGTCGGTCAGGCCCTCGACCTTGCCCTCGCCCCACTCGACCACGACCACCGAGTCGGGCAGCGAGACGTCCAGGTCCAGGTCCTCCATCTCGTCGAGGCCGCCGCCCAGCCGGTACGCGTCGACGTGCACCAGTGCGGGGCCGCCGGTCAGGGAGGGGTGGACGCGGGCGATGACGAACGTCGGGGAGGTGACCGCGCCGCGCACCCCGAGGCCCTCGCCCAGGCCGCGCGTCAGGGTCGTCTTGCCCGCTCCGAGCTCGCCGGTGAGCATCACGAGGTCGCCGGGGCGCAGCAGCCGGGCGAGGGCGCGGCCGAGCTCCTGCATCTCCCCGGGCGAGTGGACGGTGAGGCGGGCGGTGGCGGCGGGGGTCCCGGCGGTCCCCGCCGTGTCGGTGTGCGCTGCTTCCATACCGGCCAACCTAACCGGTTCCGGCCGCGGCCCCCGCCGCGTCCGGGGCGAGCGCACCGGCCCGCACCAGCAGGCCCAGGAGCCGCCCGGTGACCGTCCGCGGGTGCTCCAGCATCACCAGGTGCCCGGCGTCCGGCACGAGGACGAGCTCCGCGCCCGGCAGGAGCGCGGCGATGGCCTCGGTGTGCGACCGGGGCGTGACCACGTCCCCCTCGCCGGCCAGGGCCAGGACCGGGACGCCCGCGTCGGCCAGGACCGTCAGCGCGTCGGCCTTGTCGTGCTCGGCGAAGGCGGGGTAGAACTCCGCGACCACGTCGATCGGCGTCGCCTCGATCATCCGCTCCGCGAACCGGGCGAGGACCGGGTCCACCTCCCGCGCCCCGAAGCTGTACCGCCTGACCAGCCCGGCGAACAGGTCGGCCGTGGCCCGGCGCCCCCGCTCCACCAGCTCCGCGCGCGCCCCCAGCGCCCGCAGGGCGCCGGGCAGTACGCGCCGCACGGCCCGGGCGGGCGCCGCGGGCAGGCCGTAGGTGAGCTCCGTCAGCCGCCCCGAGGACGTGCCGACGAACGCGACGCCGGCGACGCGGTCCCGGACGAGCTCCGGGTACCGGTCCAGCAGCGCCATGACGGTCATCCCGCCCATGGAGTGCCCCACCAGCACCAGGGGCCCCTCGGGTGCGGCCGCGTCGACGACGGCCTTCAGGTCGCGCCCGAGGCGGTCCATGGAGACGGGCCCGGCGCCCCGCCCGGACCGCCCGTGGCTGCGCTGGTCCCAGTACACGGCGCGCGCCACGCCCCGCAGGGCGGCGCGCTGGAAGTGCCAGGAGTCCTGGTTGAGGCAGTAGCCGTGGCTGAAGACGACGGTGGCGCGCGGGGCGCCGGACGCGTCCGCGCCGCCGGGGTCCTCGGTCTCGTAGTGCAGGACCGTGCCGTCGTCGGCCACGGCCGTGCCCGGGGCGCCGCGCAGGGTGCCGTACGGGGCCCTCCTGGTACGAACCGAACGGCAGGTCGCCGACGACGAGGGCGCGCCTGGTGCCCCGGACGACGGCGGCGCACAGGAGGGCCATCTCGTCCATCGTGACGGGCACGGTCGTCTCGTAGC
>JAAXOU010000124.1 GCA_012396115.1 Streptomyces somaliensis DSM 40738
GACCGGCCCGGCCGCCCCGGCGGACCCCCGCGCCCCGCCGCCGGCCGTCCCGCCGACCGGCTCCACGGGGTCCGGCACGGGCGGCAGGGCGCCCCCGTACACCTCGACGAGCTGCTTGCCGACCGCCTCGCGGCCGACCCGGCCCTCCAGCACCTGCAGGGCCGCCGGCAGGTCCAGGCCGCCGGCGCGGTCGCGCAGCTCCCGGTACGCGTCGACGATGACCCGCGGGTCGTCGCTGACGTCCATGAGCCCTCCGGCCAGCGCCTCGATGCCGGCCAGTGTCTCCTGGGGGCCGCCGCTGCGGGTCGCGAGCACGGGGAGGCCGGAGGCGATCGCCTCGACGACCGTCATCCCGAACGTCTCCCTCTTGCTGGCGTGCACCAGCAGGTCGTACTCGTGCATCAGCGCGCCGACGGCCTCCGGGGCGACCGGCGGCAGTATGCGGAAGCGCTCCCCCAGGCCCAGCTCGGCGCCGCGGGCGCGCAGCTCCTCCTCGACGGGGCCGTGGCCGACCATCGTCAGGGTGGCGCGCGGCTCCTCCGCGGCGACCAGCGCGAACGCCTCCAGCAGCTCCTTGACGCCCTTCGGCTGGACGAGCCGCCCCAGGTACAGCCAGCGCAGCAGCTCGGGGGAGCGCCGCGGGCCCGGCGTGAAGCGGTCGAGGCAGACCGGGTTGGGCACGACGCCCACCTTGTCCGCGTACCGCGGGAAGCGCTTCACGACCTGTTCGCGCAGCACGGAGCTGACGCAGACGAACGCGTCGGCGCGCTCCAGCACCCGCTCGTACAGCTCGGCGGCCGGGGCCTGCGAGAAGACCCTGTCGAGGAACGAGGAGTGCTCGGTCACCACGACGCGGGCGTCGGGGCGGGCCAGCCGGGCGGCCAGGACACCGCCGTAGATGCCGGTGTGGGCGTGGACGACCGGCGCCTCGATCCGCCCGCCGGGCAGGGCGCTGCGCAGCGCCTTCACCTGCGCCTCGACCCACGGGGCGTAGTCCTTGCGGCCGATGATCGGCACCGGGACGCGCACGACGGTCGCCTCGTCGGCGTCCACGACGTGGCCCAGGGCGCCGCGCTCCCGCAGGCGGTCGACGGTCACGCGGATGGCGTCACCGAGCGGGGCGGGCGCGCGGCCGGTCCAGTCCTCGGTGTGGAAGACGGTGACGCGGTCGTAGTTCCCCGCGACGGCCGCGGTCGCGGCCTGCACGAACGATCCGGCGTACGGGTTGTTCGGCGACGGGTACCAGGGGGTGAGGACGGCCAGGTCGGACGGCTCCACGACGCGGCCGGCGCCGTGCGGCTCCAGCACCAGCGCGATGCCCGGCCGGCGGCGCTTGGCGATCCACGCGACGGGCAGCGCCTGCGCGTCACCCGCGACGACGGTGTCGGCCTTGGCGAACGGCCCCGACCCGGCGGCGGCCAGCTTCTTGGCGGAACCCCAGGCCGTGCCCTTCCTGTCCGGGGCGACGCGGACCACCTCCACGCCGTCCAGCCGGCCCAGCTCCTCGAGCGCCTCGCGCCACTCGGGGACGTCCAGCACGACCAGGGAGACCCGGGACCCCGAGGAGGCGAGCTCCTTCACCTGCTCGCGCGTCGCCCGTACTCGGTATGTGCCAAGCGCGAGATAGAGCACGTGGCTGTTCATCTGGATCCCTTCGCCCTTTCACCTGCACGCCGCGCACCCGTGCGGCGGAAGCGTCCCACGGGGTTCGGTACGGAGGAACAGCGCGGCGCCACCACCCTACCGAAGGCCGTGCCCCCTCCCGGCACGCGGCCGGGGCGCCGTCAGCCCCCGTGCTCGGCGAGGACGCCGTCCTCTTCCCGGTACAGGGCGCCGGTCTGCGGGCACTCCCACACGCCCTCCTCGCCGGCCCGCTCGACCAGCCGGACACCGGCCCTGCCGACCCAGCCGATCCGCCGCGCCGGGACGCCCACGACGAGCGCGAAGTCCGGTACGTCCCGCGTGACGACGGCGCCCGCGGCGACCATCGCCCAGCGCCCGACGCGCACCGGCGCGACGCACACGGAACGGGCGCCCAGCGAGGCGCCCTCGCCGACCTTGACGCCGACGGCCTCCCAGTCGCCCCCGCGCTTCAGCTTGCCCTCGGGGTCGACGGAGCGGGGGTTGTGGTCGTTGGTGAGCACCACGGCGGGGCCGACGAACACGCCGTCGCCCAGCTCGGCGGGCTCGTAGACGAGCGCGTAGTTCTGCAGCTTGACGTTGTCGCCGATGCGGACGCCGGTGCCGACGTACGCGCCGCGCCCGACCACGCAGCCTTCCCCGAGCCGGGCGTTCTCACGGATCTGCGCGAGCTCCCAGACGCTGCTCCCGGCCCCGATCTCGGCGGTCTCGTCGACCTGGGCGGTGGGCTGGACCCTGTAGTTCACTCTGCTGTCTCTTTCGGGGGACGGCGGAAGTACTCGACGCCAGAGCATACGCGGACGGCCCCCGCGCAAGGACCCGACCGGCACCACCGTCTACCTGCCCGGCATGGAGCTGAAGCTCTCCGCGGACGGCACGAGGACCGAGGCGACCCGGTACTACGCCTTCGCCGGTCAGACGGTCGCGGTCCGCACCGACGACAACAAGGTCTCCTTCATCGCCTCCGACCACCACGGCACCGGCGAGGTCGCGGTCGACTCCACGACCGGAGCGGTCTCCCAGCGCCGCTTCGACCCGTACGGGGTCGAACGCGGGCAGGCCACCGGTGCGTGGCCGGGGGAGAGGGGCTACGTCGGCGGCACACTCGACAGGTCCACAGGACTGACGCACCTCGGTGCCCGCGAGTACGACCCCGTCATCGGCAAGTTCATCTCGGTCGACCCGCTCATCGACTACCTGCAGCCGCAGCAGATGAACGGGTACGCCTACGCGAACAACAGCCCGGTCACCCACTCCGACCCGAGTGGCCTGATCCTGCCCGAGTGCTGGCTCAACCAGATCCAGTGCAGCGGCGGACGCCCGATCATCGACAGGGATGCTCCCGTGGCGCAGGCCGAGCAGGAGGTCCAGGAGGCGGGCGGTGCGGTACAGGCCGCGGAGACGCACCAGAGCAACACCAAGCGGCAGATCAAGAAGACCGTCAAGGCGCTCGTCAAGATCGTCAAGGACGAGCTCGGCATCAACGCCGCGTTCGACTGCGTCTCCAGCGGCGACATGGCCGCATGCGGGGAAACGCTCCTCAACATCGCCGGCAGCTTCGCCGGTGGTATGGCCGGGAAACTCCTGGCGAAGTACGGGATGCCCTGGAACCTGAAGAAGGGCTACGAACTCGGCAAGAAGGTCGTCGGTCTGGTCGACGACCTCATCGACGGTGTCGCGGGCTACTTCAAGGCCGGTAAGACCCTGGAAGCGGCCCAGGGAGCCCTCTCCAAAGCGCAGGACAAACTGGCGGCGGCCAGGAAGAAGGCCACCGCGACCCGCCAGAGGGGCGGAGAGACCTGCGAGGTCAACCACAGTTTCCTACCGGGCACCCCGGTTCTCCTCGACGACGGCACCAGCAAGCCGATCGAGGAGGTGGAACTCGGCGACAAGCTCGTCGTGACGGACCCGGAGACGGGCGAGACCACGGTCCGCGAGGTCGCGGGAACCATCGTCACCGAGGACGACAAGCACTTCGTCGACCTGACGGTCGAGGGCGAATCCGGCGAGCCGGAGGCGCTCGTCTCCACCACGACGCACCCCTTCTGGGTGGAGTCCGAGAACCGGTGGATCGAGGCCGGCGACCTCAAGCCCGGCATGGAACTGCGCACGGCCGACGGCGACCTGGTCCCGGTAAGGGCCGTCCACCGCTTCGACGAGCGCCAGCGCACCCACGACCTGACCCTCACCGAAATCCACACGTACTATGTGCTGGCGGGGAAGACGCCGGTCCTGGTTCACAACTGTGGCGGAAGTAAACTCAAAGACGGTGAGCAATATGTCTATCGCGCCGTGAAGGATGACGAGTTAAAGCAACTCATGGGCACCCGTCGCTTCCAGAATCCGCGCGGAATCGAGTCGAAATATTTTTCTTCGACCGCAAAGGGTGCAGCTCTCTACGCTAGATCCGCTCATGCGACGTTCCCTGACGAAGGCGCTTACACGTTGGTGCGTGGCGTGATCAGAGCCGATCATATCCCTGTGGAGAGTAGGATTGAGCATCTAGCGGACGGAGGCGGAGGAATCGACGCTTTCGCGCTCTGGGAAGATTCTATGAGCGCAATCGGCCGAGTTCGGATTCTTCCTTTCATGCCGGTCCCATAGGGGAGTCGATGAAGATCTACGTGACGTCCCTCCAGCAGTCGACTCTAGACCTCTGGTCGAGGCTCCTGCCTGAATCGACTGCGATTGAGCTCGTCAACCAAAATAGTCGCTCGGTCCGGGCCGATGTGCTTGTGATGTCTGGAGTTTGGGCGTTTGACCGCTATGGCGGTAGGCCGAACAGGGAGACGGCGCAGATTTTGTCTAATTCGAACGGCGACGGCTTGCCGGATTGGATTGCCGTCCCTCCGTTTCGGCCGATTGTTGAACAAGATGGGGGGTTCTCTGTCAGGGAGGATTTCAGGCAAGTCAGTCCTGCCTACTATGCTGTACTCCAGTCTCTTAGGGCAGTTAGAAATGAATTTGGAGACTCGGTAAGCGTGATATTGGATCTAACGATGCTCGGAATGGATGATCCGCGCGACGAATCGACCCCGGCATCCGTAGCTCGGGCTGTCGAGGTATTTCTGAACCAATGAGCAGAGGTCTCGCCGGAAGGCCATTCCGGTGAGACCTTTGCGTGTTAATGGAAACGCCAGCGGACGACAGCTTCTGTAAGTGGGGCCTCGGGGGCGTCATCGGTCGAGTCGAGGACGTCATCCAGGGTGTCGATGGCTTGGCGCAGGGGGCGGAGTTGGATGTCGGCGCAGGCCGATGGCTGACCCCAACGGCGTGGGCGGGTGCGCGGGATGACGCCGGACGGTGGGGGCGCGGCCCCGGGGCCCGTACGGGCACGGGCGGCGGGCGCGCGGCGCCAGGGAGCGGACCGGCAGCCCTCCCGGGCGGCCCGCCCCGATGAGTCCCCCTTCGCCCTCCTTGCGCGACCCACCCCCACGGGTACCTCGCCTCGCCCGCGGTGCGTCCCCGCTCGGTTTGACCGGTCAGGTGGGGGGACCTAGTCTTGACCGTCGGCGTGTTTCCATGCGCGCCAGCTCCTGAGCACCTTCCCTCCCGGCCGGGGCCGGGGGAGGCCGTTCCGACCATCCGGTCCAGTCGCGGGCCACGCCCGTGCGGGCGGCTGGCGTCAGGGGTTTCCGTTTCGAGCGAGGAGAGATCCGCGTGTACGCCATCGTGCGCAGCGGTGGTCGCCAGCACAAGGTTGCTGTCGGCGACATCGTTGAGGTTGACAAGATTTCCACTGCCAAGGTTGGCGACACGGTCGAGCTCTCGACCCTGCTCGTTGTCGACGGCGACTCCGTGACCAGCGACCCGTGGGTCCTGGCCGGCATCAAGGTCCAGGCCGAGGTCGTGGACCACCACAAGGGCGCCAAGATCGACATCCTGCGCTACAAGAACAAGACCGGCTACCGCCGTCGTCAGGGCCACCGCCAGCAGTACACGGCGATCAAGGTCACGACGATCCCGACGGCCGCGAAGTAAGGGACTGAGGAGACATGGCACACAAGAAGGGCGCATCGTCCACCCGGAACGGTCGCGACTCCAACGCTCAGCGGCTCGGCGTGAAGCGCTTCGGCGGTCAGGTCGTCAACGCCGGTGAGATCCTGGTCCGCCAGCGCGGCACCCACTTCCACCCGGGCACGGGCGTCGGCCGCGGCGGCGACGACACGCTGTTCGCGCTGCAGGCCGGTTCGGTGCAGTTCGGCACCTTCCGCGGCCGCAAGGTCGTGAACATCGTCCCGGTCGCCTGACCTGGTCGGACGCTTCGCGAGGGCGGGCCTCTCCTCCCGCACGGCGCACGCCGTGCGGGAAGGGGGTCCGCCTTTCGCTTGTTGTAGCTGAGACACCCCGTACGTCCCTTCCCTTTCCGCACCGCTGGAGGCACCCCACCATGACCACCTTCGTGGACCGCGTCGAGCTGCACGTCGCCGCGGGTAACGGAGGCCACGGCTGTGCCTCCGTACACCGGGAGAAGTTCAAGCCGCTCGGCGGCCCCGACGGCGGCAACGGCGGCCGCGGCGGCGATGTGATCCTCGTCGTCGATCAGTCCGTGACCACGCTGCTCGACTACCACCACTCCCCGCACCGCAAGGCCACCAACGGCAAGCCCGGCGAGGGCGGCCACCGCTCCGGCAAGGACGGCCAGGACCTGGTCCTGCCGGTGCCGGACGGCACGGTCGTCCTCGACCGGAAGGGCGAGGTCCTCGCCGACCTGGTGGGCCACGGCACCCGGTACGTGGCGGCGCAGGGCGGCCGCGGCGGCCTCGGCAACGCCGCGTTGGCCTCGGCCCGCCGCAAGGCGCCCGGCTTCGCGCTGCTCGGCGAGCCCGGGGACGTGCAGGACATCGTCCTGGAGCTGAAGACCGTCGCCGACGTGGCGCTGGTCGGCTACCCGAGCGCGGGCAAGTCCTCGCTGATCTCCGTGCTGTCCGCCGCGAAGCCGAAGATCGCGGACTACCCGTTCACCACCCTCGTGCCGAACCTCGGCGTCGTCACCGCCGGCTCCACCGTCTACACGATCGCCGACGTGCCCGGCCTCATCCCCGGCGCCAGCCGGGGCAGGGGCCTGGGCCTGGAGTTCCTGCGCCACGTCGAGCGGTGCAGCGTCCTGGTCCACGTCCTCGACACGGCGACCCTGGAGTCCGAGCGCGACCCGCTGTCCGACTTGGACGTCATCGAGGAGGAGCTGCGCCAGTACGGCGGGCTCGACGACCGGCCCCGCGTCGTCGTCCTCAACAAGGTCGACATCCCGGACGGCAAGGACCTCGCCGAGATGGTCCGCCCCGAGCTGGAGGCGCGCGGCTACCGCGTCTTCGAGGTGTCGGCCGTCGCCCACCAGGGCCTGAAGGAGCTGTCGTACGCGCTCGCGGAGATCGTCGCCGGGGCGCGGGCCGCGAAGCCGAAGGAGGAGGCGACCCGGATCGTCATCCGCCCGAAGGCCGTCGACGACACCGGCTTCACCGTCACCAGGGAGGAGGACGGCCTGTACCGGGTGCGCGGCGAGAAGCCGGAGCGCTGGGTGCGCCAGACCGACTTCAACAACGACGAGGCCGTCGGCTACCTCGCCGACCGCCTCAACCGCCTCGGCGTCGAGGACGAGCTGATGAAGGCCGGGGCCCGCGCGGGCGACGGCGTCGCCATCGGTTCCGAGGACGACGCGGTCGTCTTCGACTGGGAGCCCACCATGATGGCGGGCGCCGAGATGCTCGGCCGCCGCGGCGAGGACCACCGCATGGAGGCCCCGCGCCCGGCCGCGCAGCGCCGCAAGGACCGCCAGGCCGAGCGGGACGAGGCGGAGCGCGCGTACGACGAGTTCGACCCGTTCTGACCGCCGGGGTGCCCGGGCGGCCACCGGGCGCGGGATCCGGCCGCGCAGAGCCCGTCGGCCGGGCAGGACCCGCCGGCCGGGCAGGGCCCCCGGGTCACGCAGGACCCGTCGGCCGCGCAGGGCCCCCGGGTCACGCACGCCTCGCCGTTCCCGTACGCCCCGTCGGTTGGGAGCGGGCGGAGGCGTACGCGCTCCGGACCCACAGGGTCCACCGGCCGACCCGCCCCGCAGGACCCGCCGACCCGCCGGACCGCGCGCGGTCGGTCACGGCGGTGGCCGCCCGGCCCCGCCGACGAGAGCGGCCGGACGGTGAACCACCGGTTTCCGGAAGGGTTCCGTCCCGTTCACCCCGCCTTGCGGGACGGTCACGGAGGGTGCGACCATCAGCCCGTTCCCCGAGCAAACAAGGTAGGTCGTCCCTGTGTCTGCGCCTTCGTCCGCGCCTCGTGAAGCCAAGCCCCGCACCACCGCCGTCGTCCTGGCGGGGGGCACCGGCCAGCGGGTGGGGCTTGCGATCCCGAAGCAGCTGCTGAAGATCGCGGGCAAGGCGGTCATCGAGCACACGCTCACCATCTTCGAGCAGGCCGACTGCGTCGACGACGTGATCGTGCTGATGGCCCCGGGGTTCGTGGCCGACGTCGAGAGGATCGTCGCCAGGGCGGGGCTGACCAAGGTCACCCGGATCATCGAGGGCGGCGCCACCCGCAACGAGACCACCGAACGCGCCATCCGAGCCCTCGGCGAGGGGCTCGCGGAGGGGGAGGACCCCAACGTCCTCTTCCACGACGCCGTACGCCCCCTGCTGTCACAGCGCGTGATCGAGGACTGCGTGGCCGCCCTCGACCGCTACCAGGCCGTGGACGTCGCCATCCCCTCCGCCGACACGATCATCGTGACGCGCACCCACGGCGAGGACGGCGAGTTCATCACGGACGTGCCGGACCGCTCCCGGCTGCGCCGCGGCCAGACCCCGCAGGCGTTCCGGCTGTCCACGATCCGCAGGGCGTACGAGATCGCCGCCGGCGACCCGAACTTCCAGGCCACCGACGACTGCTCGGTCGTGCTCAGGTACCTGCCGGACGTGCCGATCCACGTCGTGCCCGGCGACGAGTACAACATGAAGGTGACGCAGCCCGTCGACGTCTTCATCGCCGACAAGCTGTTCCAGCTCGCCTCCACCGCCGCCCCCGCCCAAGCCGGCGAGGACGCGTACCGCGAGGGCCTCTCCGGCCGGACGCTCGTCGTCTTCGGCGGCTCGTACGGCATCGGCGCCGACATCGCCGCCCTCGCGAAGCGGTACGGCGCCCGCGTCTACGCGCTCGGCCGCTCCACCACCGGCACCCACGTCGAGAACCCGCAGCACGTCGAGGAGGCGCTGGCCAGGGCGTACGCCGAGACGGGCCGCGTCGACCACGTCATCAACACGGCCGGCGTCCTGCGCATCGGAAAGCTCGCGGAAACCGACAACGCCATCATTCAGGAAGCGCTGGACGTCAATTACCTGGCGCCGGTGCAGATCGCCCGTGCATCCTACAAGTACCTGGTGGAGACGAAGGGGCAGCTCCTCCTCTACACCTCCTCCAGCTACACCCGGGGGCGCGCCGAGTACAGCCTCTATTCGTCGACCAAGGCGGCGATCGTGAATCTCACCCAGGCCTTGGCCGACGAATGGGCGGCCGACGGAATCCGGGTGAATTGCGTGAACCCCGAGCGCACCGCGACCCCCATGCGCACCCGGGCGTTCGGCCGGGAGCCCGACGGGACGCTGCTCTCCTCCGAGGCCGTCGCCCGCACCTCCCTGGACGTCCTCCTCTCCGACCTGACCGGCCACGTCGTCGACGTGCGGCAGCAGGACCCGACCCGCGCGGCGGGCGAGGCGTCCGGCTTCGAACAGGCCCTGGCGGCCGTCCTGGACCGCCAGGAAGATGTGTAATACTCGCGGAATGTGAATTCTCGGGCCCCCGCATCGGCGAGAGATCGCAAATGCGGGGGCCCGCTCCGTGGAGCCCCGCCCGCACGGAGGCAAACACCCCGCAGAACGACCGGCATCCCCGTCTGGAGCAGGTTTTACGTGATTTCGACCGTCATTCGAATGGCCCGAGTGGGCAGCGGGTCGGAGCTGGCCGCGGCAGTCCTCCTGGGACTCGGATTCCCCTGCCTCGTGCTCGCCGCGCTGGTCCCGGACGTCCGGTTGTTCGCGGGAGCCGCCGCCGTCACCTACGCCGCCGACTGGTACCTGCACCAGAAGAAGAGCTACCTGGTGAACCGGCTCAACAGCGTCCGCGCCGGGCTGCCGATCCGCTTCCTGCTGCGCCAGCTGCTGCTGATCCTGCTCCTCGCCCGAGAGAGCCTCGCGGAGCAGCCGCTGTTCTACGCCGCGGTCGCCTGCTTCCTCCTCTCCTACGGCCTCCAGGCCCCGCACGGCGCGCTCACCACCCTCATCCGGCTGCGCCGCACCCTGCCGGTCGTCACCCGCAACGTCGACCTGCACGGCGTGCGCATCCCCGACGCCCCGCCGCACGCCCTGCTGCACCGGGCCGGCGAGAAGATGCTCCACCTCGACCTGCCCGCCGTCGCAGGCACCCTCGCCGCCGTCGCCGCCGGCCGGCCCGTCCTCGCCTACGCGGGCACCGCCGCCACCCTGGCCCTCGGCGTCCTCTACGTCCTGCTGCTCGCCCCCTACGTGCGCCGCAAGCACCGCGTCCCGGTCGCCGGCACCGTCCTCAAGGCCGTCGACACCTGGCTGCGCGAGTACCAGCCGACCGTCGCGCTGTACTTCTCCGGCTCCGACGAGGCGGCCTACCAGGTCAACATGTGGCTGGACACGATGGGGCGGGTCGACGGGCGGCCGATCGTCGTCATGCGCGAGCCGAACCTCGTCCCGAAACTGGACGACACGGCCGTGCCCGTCCTGTGCATCCCGGGCGGCCAGCACACGATGGCCCGCGACTGGTCGACGCTCCGCGTCGTGCTGTACCCGGCCAATGTCGGCAAGAACATCCACATGCTGCGCGTACCGACCGCGAAGCACGCCTTCGTCGGCCACGGTGACAGCGACAAGCTGGCCAGCGTCAACCCGTTCTCCAAGGCGTACGACGAGGTGTGGACCGCCGGCCGGGCCGGCCGCGACCGGTACGCCCTCGCCGACGTCGGCGTGCGCGACGAGGACATCGTCGAGGTCGGCCGCCCCCAGCTCGCCTCCATCCGGCGCTGGACGGGCACGCCGAAGAACCCCGTCCCCACCATCCTGTACGCCCCCACCTGGGAGGGCTGGGACGGCGACCCGGGCAACACCTCGCTGCTCCTCGCCGGCGAGAACATCGTCAGGCGGCTGCTGGACGCCCCGGACCCGGTCCGCGTCGTCTACAAGCCGCACCCCTTCACCGGCCTCGTCGACAGGAGGGCCAAGGCCGTCGACGAACGGATCCGCGCGATGGTCGCCGAGGCCGCGGCCCTGCGCGCGGCCGATCCGCGCTGGGCGCGCGAGGCCGACGCGGCGCGGGCCGGGCAGGCCGCCGCCCGCGCCGAGCTGACCCGCGTCGAGGCCCGCCTCGCCGCGCTCTCCGACCCCGGCCGGAAGGGCGCCGACGAGGCCGAGACGTGCCGCGTCTCACTCGCCGACCCGCACCGCATCGCCGAACTCGGGCGGCTGCGCGCCGAGTGGAACGACGCCTACTGGCGCTCGTTCGGCTGGTGGGAGCACCGTGTCGTCACCGGCACCCGGCCCCACCTGTACGACTGCTTCAACGAGGCGGACGGGATGGTCTCCGACATCTCCAGCGTCGTCTCCGACTTCATCGCCAGCGGCAAGCCCTACGCGGTGGCGGACTCCGCCGGGCTCGGCGAGGAGGAGTTCCGGCGGCAGAACACCGCCGTACGGGCCGCGATCGTCCTGTCCAACGACGCCGCCGGGCTCGGCGAACTGCTCGCCGCCGTCACCGACCCGGCCGCCGACCGGACGGCCGGGGAGCGGCGCGCCCTGAAGCAGTACCTGCTCGGACCCGACGAGCCCACCTCCATGGAGCGGTTCGACGCCGCGGTGCGCGCGCTGACCGCCAAGGCGGAGGCGCGCAACGCGGCCGTCGCCCAGCGCCTCGCCGGGCAGCGGATCGGCGAGGTGGACCGCGAGGACGACGAGGTTCCGCCCGGTGTCGGGGACGACGACCCGAGGGCCGCCGCGGCGGCGAGGGACACCACCGAGCCGACGGCGGTCGGCTGACCGCTGCGAGGGCGCGGCGCGGCCCCCGCCCGCCGCG
>JAAXOU010000125.1 GCA_012396115.1 Streptomyces somaliensis DSM 40738
CCGCCGTGCACGGTCTGCCGCGCGGCCAGCACGGCGGCGACCGTGCACGACAGTGTCGTGCGCCGCCACGCCAGCCGCGTCCGCTCCGGTTGCAGACCGGGATCGCGCGGGCCCCCCGCCACCCCGCCCCCCCGGTCGTCCCGTCCGCCGGTCACCCCGTCCACCCCGCCAGCACCGCCAGCACCATCGCGAACGCCACCAGCCCCACCGCCAGGCCCAGCAGCGCCGGGAACCGGCTCACCGGCAGGTCCTCCCCGCGCCGCATCGCCCGCTCGCACCGCACCCAGTGGTGGACCGCCCGCAGCGCGCACAGCGCCCCGGCGCCCAGCAGCACCAGCGCCATCCCGACCCGCACCCCCCACCGCAGGTCCGGCAGGAACTGGTCCACGGCGAACCCGCCGCCCACCAGGGCGAGCCCGGTCCGCAGCCATGCCAGGAAGGTCCGCTCGTTGGCGAGCGAGAACCGGTAGTCCGGCGTCCGGCCCTCCTCCCGCACCCGCTGCGGCGAGAACCACAGCCGTACGCTCCGCCCGAAGTCGTCCACGGCCGCACCCTAACCGCGCGCCGCGCGCAGCCGCCGCCACGCCGCGAGCCCGTCCGGCACCCACGCCCGCCCCTCCAGCCGCCGCTCCAGCTCCGCCTCCGTCCAGAACGCGTGCCAGGCGACCTCCTCCGCCCGCGGCGACACCGGCGGGACGCACCGCGCCTCGTACACCCGCGACCACCACGAGCCGCGCCCGCCCGGCCCGTCGTCGTACAGGAACGACAGCACCGGCACCGGCCGGGGCAGGCCGCGCACGCCCAGTTCCTCCTCGGCCTCCCGGAGCGCCGCCGCGTCGTACGGCTCCCCCGCGCCGACGACCCCGCCGACGAACATGTCGTACAGCGACGGGAAGAGGAGCTTCGACGCGGTGCGCCGGTGCACGAAGATCCGGTCGGCGGCGTCCCGGACGAGGACGAGGACGCAGCGGTGGCGCAGCCGGCGGGCGTACACCTCACCGCGCGGGAGCCGTCCGACCACCTCGTCCCGCTCGTCGACGACGTCCAGGAGCTCCTCGGCGGGCGATGCGTGCACGGTGCGTCCTCTCCGGCCGTCCGGGCGCGTCGGGGCCCGGAGGGTTGACGTAGTTACCGTCGAGTAAGGAAGATCGGTCATCCGCATCATCCCGGAAGGACGAGAACCCATGGTCTACGACGCTGACGTGATCGTGATCGGCGCGGGCCTGGCCGGTCTCGTCGCCACCGCCGAACTCGTCGACGCCGGACGCAGCGTCCTCCTGCTCGACCAGGAGCCCGAGCGGTCCGTCGGCGGGCAGGCCCACTGGTCCTTCGGCGGGCTGTTCCTCGTCGACTCGCCCGAGCAGCGCCGCCTGCGCGTCCGCGACAGCCGCGACCTGGCCCTCCAGGACTGGCTCGGCACGGCCGGCTTCGACCGGCCCGAGGACCACTGGCCGCGCCGCTGGGCCGAGGCGTACGTGGACTTCGCGGCCGGGGAGAAGCGGGCCTGGCTGCACCGGCAGGGCGTCCGCTTCTTCCCCGTCGTGGGCTGGGCGGAGCGCGGTGGCTACGGTGCCGTCGGGCACGGCAACTCAGTCCCGCGCTTCCACGTCACCTGGGGCACCGGGCCCGGCCTGGTCGCCCCCTTCGAGCGCCGCGTCCGCGAGGGCGTCGCCCGGGGCCTGGTCCGGATGCGGTTCCGCCACCGCGTCACCGGCCTCGGCCGCACCGGCGGCGCCGTCGACACCGTCAGCGGCGAGATCCTGGAACCGTCCGACGCACCGCGCGGCACGGCCAGCAGCCGCGCGGTGACCGGCTCCTTCGAGTACCGCGCCCAGGCGGTCGTCATCGCCTCCGGCGGCATCGGCGGCAACCACGACCTGGTCCGCGCCCAGTGGCCCGAGCGGCTCGGCACCCCGCCGAAGCGCATGCTCTCCGGCGTGCCCGCGCACGTCGACGGGCTGATGCTGGGCGTCGCCGAGGCGGCCGGCGCCCACCACGTCAACCGCGACCGGATGTGGCACTACACCGAGGGCATCGAGAACTGGGACCCGATCTGGGCCCGCCACGGCATCCGCATCCTCCCCGGGCCCTCCTCCCTCTGGCTGGACGCCCTGGGCCGCCGCCTGCCGGTGCCCCTCTTCCCCGGCTTCGACACGCTCGGCACGCTGGAGCACATCATGGGGACCGGCCACGAGCACACGTGGTTCGTCCTCGACCGGAAGATCATCGGCAAGGAGTTCGCGCTCTCCGGCAGCGAGCAGAACCCCGACCTCACCGGCAGGTCCGTCCGCGACGTCATCGGCCGCGCCCGCGCCGGCGTGCCGGCGCCGGTGCGGGCCTTCATGGACAGGGGCGCCGACTTCGTCGTGGAGCGCGACCTGTCCGCCCTGGTGCGCGGCATGAACGCGCTCACCGGGGAGCCGCTGATCGACGAGGCGGCGCTGCGCCGCGAGATCGTCGCCCGCGACCGGGAGATCGCCAACCCCTTCACCAAGGACCTCCAGGTCACCGCCATCCGCGGCGCCCGCAGGTACCTCGGCGACCGGCTGATCCGCACCGCCGCCCCGCACCGCCTCCTCGACCCCGGGGCGGGCCCGCTCATCGCCGTGCGGCTGAACATCCTCACCCGCAAGTCACTGGGCGGCCTGGAGACCGACCTGTCCTCGCGGGTCCTCACCGCGGAGGGGGAGCCGCTGCCGGGCGTCTACGCGGCCGGCGAGGCGGCCGGCTTCGGCGGGGGCGGGGTCCACGGCTACCGCTCCCTGGAGGGCACCTTCCTCGGCGGCTGCCTCTTCTCCGGCCGCGCGGCGGGCCGGGCCGCGGCGCGGGCCGTGGCCTGACCCGCCGGTCCGCCCCCGCCCCGCCCCGGCGGCGCGGGCGGGGGCGGGCTCAGGCCCCGTCCGGGACCGGCGTCCCCTGGTGGTGGTACATCCGCCAGGGCGCCCCCGTGCCGTCCGCCGCCCGCCGCCACAGCGAGGAGCGGCGCACCCGCCGGCCGCCCAGGATCGTCTCGTACGTCAGGTGCACCACGCCCGGCGCCAGCGGCACCCCGGCCATGCCGGACACCTCGTGACGGGGGCCGTCCGCAGCCCCGCCCTCCATCGCGGGCAGCTCGGCGAGCATCTCCTCCCGCGTCCAGCGCCGCCCGGAGGCGCCGACCTCGGTGAACTCCGGGTCGAGCAGCCGGGCCGCCTCCTCGCGGGAGGTCCGCACGGCCGGTTCCAGCAGCCGCAGCTCGCCCGCGACGGCCGCGGCGACCGGGTCGGGGAAGTCCACGACGCGGAACCGCTGCGCCACCACCGGGGTCGTGTCGTCCACCGTGAAGCGCGGGTCGCCGAGCACCGCCCGCACCGCCTCCCCGTGCCAGAGCGCCTCCTTCGCGGCCCGCCACCCGGCCACCGAGCGGTGGCCCGCGCCCTCGTCGAGGACGTGCGCGAGGTCCACCGCGCCGAGCGGCAGCACCCTCACGCCCGTCACCTCCACCACCGCGACGGCCCGGCCCGCCGAGTCGGTCAGCACCGTCCGGTCGCCGGGCGCGGGCAGCGGCCCGCCCCCCGCCGCGTGCTCCGCGAGCAGTCCGGTCGCCGCCGTCCTCGTCCCGGTCAGGACGGCGGCGACCAGCCGGTCGCGCAGCGGGCCGGGAAGGGCCGGTTCGTACGGGGCGGGGTGCCTATGGCCGCTCATGCGCCGCAGCCTCGCACGGGGACGGGACCGGCCGCCTCCCGGTTCCGGGGCCGCCGGGTCCGCGCACCACCGGCCCGGTGCCGCCCCCGCCCCCGCGCCCGGGCCTCTGCGGGCGGTACGGGAACAGGACGCGGTCCGCGCGAGGAGACCGGCCCGGCGAAGCCCTCCCGACACCCGGGCGACCAGGGGTTCTTCACTCCCCGTACCGGTTTCGACGCGAAGGGGAAACCCGCCGTTCCCCTCTCCCATACCGGTACGTAACCTCAAACACACCTCAGATCCCACTTTGCGTTCCCTCGATGTGACGTCGGCCACAGCCAACGCCCCGCGCTGCTGTGACGATGTGCCCCATGCCCGCCGCCGCGGTGAACCACCCCCTCCATCCGGCCCCTGGCGGTGCACCGCACGATCCCCTCACAAAGGCGAACCACTCTCCATGAGCGACCGAACGCTGTCCGCGGGCACCACCCCTAGCCCCGGCTCCCCGGAACGCCCGGGCACCCGTCACGTCGACGCCGGCGACGTCGGATACAACAAGGCCCTCAAGTCCCGCCACGTCAACATGATCGCCATCGGCGGGGCGATCGGCACCGGCCTCTTCCTCGGCGCGGGCGGCCGGCTCGCGGGCGCGGGCCCGTCCCTCGCCATCGCCTACGCGGTCTGCGGCGTCTTCGCCTTCTTCGTCGTCCGCGCCCTCGGCGAACTCGTCCTCTACCGCCCCTCCTCGGGCGCCTTCGTCAGCTACGCACGCGAGTTCATGGGCGAGAAGGGCGCCTACACGGCCGGCTGGCTGTACTTCCTCAACTGGTCCACCACCGCCGTCGCGGACATCACCGCGGCCGCCACGTACGCCCACTTCTGGGCGATGTTCAGCGACATCGACCAGTGGATCCTGGCGCTGATCGCCCTCGCCGTCGTCCTCGCCGCGAACCTCATCTCGGTGAAGTACTTCGGCGAGATGGAGTTCTGGTTCGCCATCGTCAAGGTCGCCGCCCTGGTGGTCTTCATGGGCGTGGGCATCTTCCTCGTGGTCACCTCCCAGGACGTCGGCGGCCACACCCCCGGCCTGCACACGGTCACCGGCAACGGCGGGATCTTCCCGCTCGGCATGCTCCCGCTGCTGCTGGTCGTCCAGGGCGTGGTCTTCGCGTACGCCTCCGTCGAGCTGTGCGGCGTCGCCGCCGGCGAGACCGAGAACCCCGAGAAGATCATGCCGAAGGCGATCAACTCGATCATGTGGCGCGTGGGCCTCTTCTACGTCGGCTCGGTCGTCCTCCTCGCCCTGCTCCTGCCGTACACGGCGTACTCGGCCGACGAGAGCCCCTTCGTCACCGTCTTCGACGAGCTCGGCGTGCCCGGCACGGCCGGGGTGATGAACTTCGTCGTCCTCACCGCCGCGCTCTCCAGCCTCAACTCCGGTCTCTACTCCACCGGCCGCATCCTCCGCTCGATGGCGATGGCCGGCTCGGCGCCGAAGTTCACCGCCCTGATGAACCGGGGCCAGGTGCCCTACGGCGGCATCCTCCTCACCGCCGCCTTCGGCGTCCTGGGCGTCGGCCTCAACTACCTCATGCCGGGCGAGGCGTTCGAGCTGGTCCTCAACTTCGCGTCGATCGGCATCCTCGGCACCTGGGGCATGATCATGCTCTGCTCGCTGGTGTTCTGGCGGCGCGCCGAGCAGGGCGGGGTCGTCCGCCCGGCCTACCGCCTGCCGTGGGCCCCGTACACGCAGGTCGTCACCCTGCTGTTCCTCGCCTCGGTGCTGTTCCTGATGTGGTGGGGCGGCGGCGTCGGCCGGACCACCGTGAACTGCCTCCCGCTGATCGCGGCGCTCCTGGTCGGCGGCTGGTTCCTCGTCCGCAGGCGGGTGCTGGCGCTCGCCGCCGAGCGGCGGGGCTGAGCCCCGGGCGGCTCACCCGGGCCACGCGAGCCGCAGCCGGCTCTCGAACCGCACGGGTGAGCCGCCGAACGGGTCGGTGAACTCCAGGGCCCGCGCCAGCAGCCGCAGCGGGCGCCCGTGGTCCTCGGGCCCGTCCTCCCGGACCACCGGGTAGAGCGGGTCGTCGAGGATCGGCACCCCGAGCGCGCTCATGTGGACCCGCAGCTGGTGGGTGCGGCCGGTCCGCGGGACCAGCCGGTACCGGGCGAGGCCGCCCCGCCGCTCCACCAGCCCGATCCGGCTCTCGCTGTTCGGCACGGCGCCCGGCACCTCGTACGCGGCGACGACCCCGCGCTCCTTGACGATGTGGCTGCGCACGGTCGCCGGCAGCGCCACCCCCGGGTCGTACGGCGCCAGCGCCTCGTACTCCTTGCGCACCCGCCGGTCCCGGAACAGCGTCTGGTACGCGCCCCGGTCCTCCGGCCGCACGACGAACAGCACCAGCCCCGCGGTCAGCCGGTCCAGCCGGTGCGCGGGCTGCAGGTGCGGCAGGCCCAGGTCCCGCCGCAGCCGGGCGAGCGCCGTCTCGGCGACGTGGCGGCCGCGCGGGGTGGTGGCCAGGAAGTGCGGCTTGTCCGCGACGACGATCCGCTCGTCGCGGTGGACGACGCCCACCTCGAACGGCACCGGCTCCTCGGGCGGAAGCTCCCGGTGGAACCACAGGACCCGCCCCGGGGTGTACGGCTCGTCACCCGCCGCGGGCCGCCCGTCGGCTCCGACGAACGCCCCCTCGGTGAGCATGGCGTCCACCCGGGCGGCCCCGACGGCCCGCCCGTACCGCTCGACGAGGTGGTCCCGCAGGCTCGCCCACTCCCCGGCGGGCAACCGCACCCGCACCGCGTCGACCCCGTCCCGCTGCTCCAGCGGCCCGACGACCCCGCGCGCCCTCCGACGTCCCACGCCCCCACGCTAACCGACGGGGCCGGGCCCGCCGCGCGGCCGGCCCGGCGGTCCGCGGCCCCGGCGTGCTCCGCGCGGTCTCCCGCACCGGCCCCCGACAGCAGAAAGACCCCAGGTTCACTGGGGTCTCCGCTGGTGTCCGAGGGGGGACTTGAACCCCCACGCCCGATAAAGGGCACTAGCACCTCAAGCTAGCGCGTCTGCCATTCCGCCACCCGGACAAGGTGTCCGTCTCGCGGCCCGGGGCCGCTCCGACGTGGAAAACCATAGCAAACATTCGGAGGGCCCGATCACGCCCCCGTCCCGGCGCCGCCCTTGGTCCGGCGCCCCGCCGGTAGCAGGATGGCGCCAGACCAGCCACACGGCAGCACGACGCGGGAGGAACCAACGTGAGCGAGTCGAAGCCGACCGGGACCGGATCCGGTGCCGAGAGCGAGGTCGTCGACCTCTGCAGCGAACTCATCCGCATCGACACCAGCAACTACGGCGACCACTCCGGCCCCGGCGAGCGGGCCGCCGCCGAGTACGTCGCCGAGAAGCTCGCGGAGGTGGGCCTGGAGCCCCGGATCCTCGAGTCCCACAAGGGCCGTGCCTCCACGGTCGTCAGGATCGAGGGCGAGGACCCCTCGCGCCCGGCCCTGCTCATCCACGGCCACACCGACGTCGTCCCGGCGAACGCCGCCGACTGGACGTACGACCCGTTCTCCGGGGAGGTCGCCGACGGCTGCGTCTGGGGACGCGGCGCGGTGGACATGAAGGACATGGACGCGATGACCCTCGCGGTCGTCCGCGAGCGGATGCGCACCGGCCGCAAGCCGCCCCGCGACGTCGTCCTGGCGTTCCTCGCCGACGAGGAGGCGGGCGGCACCTACGGCGCCCGTTTCCTCGTCGACCGGCACCCGGAGCTGTTCGAGGGCGTGACGGAGGCGATCGGCGAGGTCGGCGGCTTCTCCTTCACCGTCAACGAGGACCTGCGCCTGTACCTCGTGGAGACGGCGGAGAAGGGCATGCACTGGATGCGCCTCACCGTCGAGGGCACCGCCGGGCACGGCTCGATGACCAACGGCGACAACGCCGTCACGGAGCTGTGCGAGGCCGTGGCCCGCGTCGGCCGCCACCGGTGGCCGATCAGGGTCACCAAGACCGTGCGCTCCTTCCTCGACGAGCTGTCCGACGCGCTCGGCACCCCGCTGGACCCGGACGACATGGAGGGCACCCTGGAGAAGCTGGGCGGCATCGCCAGGATGATCGGCGCCACGCTCCGCAACTCCGCGGCCCCCACCATGCTCGGCGCCGGGTACAAGGTGAACGTCATCCCCGGCCAGGCCACGGCCCACATCGACGGAAGGTTCCTGCCGGGGTACGAGCAGGAGTTCCTGGCCGACCTCGACCGGCTCCTCGGGCCGCGCGTGCGGCGCGAGGACGTCCACGCCGACAAGGCGCTGGAGACGGACTTCGACGGCGCCCTCGTCGACGCCATGCAGACGGCGCTGCGGGCCGAGGACCCGATCGCCCGCGCCGTGCCGTACATGCTCTCCGGCGGCACCGACGCGAAGTCCTTCGACGACCTCGGCATCCGCTGCTTCGGCTTCGCCCCGCTCCGGCTCCCCCCGGAGCTGGACTTCGCGGGGATGTTCCACGGCGTGGACGAGCGGGTGCCGGTGGACGGCCTGAAGTTCGGCGTGCGGGTGCTGGACCGCTTCATCGACGCGAGCTGAAAGTCAGCTGAAACGACCCTCTAATAATCGCCTATGTGTGCACATCCGACTGGAAAGGGTGAACGGAACCGTCGCCTCGTAGCCCGTGCCCCCTCCTCTCGTTACAGGTGATGCGGTCCGCGGCTGGGACCGCACTGCCGACTAGGAGGAACAATGATCAAGAAGATTGTCGCGACCGCGGCCGCCACCGGTGGCTTGGTGCTGGCCGGCGCGGGTGTGGCCGTCGCCGAGGCGGGGGCCCACGGGGGGGCCGTCGGCTCCCCGGGCGCCGTCTCCGGCAACGTGGTCCAGGCTCCGGCCCACGTGCCGGTCAACGCCTGCGGCAACACGATCAACGTCGTCGGGCTGCTGAACCCCACCTTCGGCAACACCTGCGTCAACGACTGAGCCGTCCCCGACGCTGAGTCCCGACCCCTCGGGGGTCGGAGCCCGGCCGGCCTCGGAGCACACCCCACGCGCTCCGGGGCCGGTGGGCATTCGGCTCCCGCGCGAGGTGCGCGGGGGCGACCGGAAGCCAAGAAGGCAGGAACAAGCTATGCGACAGGTCACGCGCAAGGGCCTGACCATTGTGGCGGCGGCGGGCGGCGTGCTCGCCCTCGGCGGCTACGCCCACGCGGCCACGGGGGCCGGGGCGGACGGCGCCGCGATCAACTCCCCGGGCATCGCCTCGGGCAACAGTGTGCAGGCGCCGGTCAACGCCCCGGTGAACGTCTGCGGCAACACCGTCGACGCCGTCGGCGCGCTCAACCCGGCGTTCGGCAACAAGTGCGTCAACGAGTCCGGCGGCGCCCAGGCCAACGGCCCGGCCGCCGACTCCCCGGGCATCGCCTCGGGCAACAGTGTGCAGGCGCCGGTCAACGCCCCGGTGAACGTCTGCGGCAACAGCGTCAACGCGGGCGGCGCCCTGAACCCGTCCTTCGGGAACGCCTGCACCATCGACGCGGAACCGGAGGGGGCCGGCACCCCGGACAAGCCGGTGCCCCCGGGCGAGCACCCCGAGCCCGGCACCCCGGGCAAGCCGAGCCCCTCCCCGCAGGGCGGCACCGCGCCGCAGGGCGGCACCGCGCCGCAGGGCGGCACCGCGCCGCAGGGCGGCACCGCGCCGGAGGACGGCACCGCGCCGCAGGGCGGCAACGTGCCGGAGAGCGGTGTCACACCGCAGGGCGGCACCGCGACGCAGGAAGGTGCCCAGCTCGCCGAGACCGGTGCCTCCGCGCTCGGTCTGCTGGCCCCGGCCGGCGCCGCCGCGCTCCTCGGCGGCACGATCCTCTACCGCCGCGCCCGCCGAGCCGCGTAAGCGCGACGCACCCGGCCGTGCACGCGACGGAGCGGGCCCCGCACCCCGCGGGGTCCGCTCCGTCGCGTTCCGTCACTCCCCGTCCCTCACCAGGTGGCGCGCACCTGGCGGATGATGCGCCTGCGCAGCCGCACCCGGCGGCTCCCGTCCCGGTGCAGACTGAGCCGGTCGAGTTCCCAGTGCCCGTACTCGGCGTGGTCGGTCAGCAGCCGCGTCGCCTCCTTCCGGGAAACCCCCCGCGGCACATACACATCGACGAATTCATATTCAGGCATCGCATCCATTGTGCGGGCACGGCCCTGGTACGGATAGCGTCTGCGGTATGTCTGATGCTGCGCAGCCCACCGCTGCCGAGGTACGCGCCGCCGCCGAGGCGGTCAAAGCCGCGCTCGACCGTCACCTGGCGGCGGTCGAGAACCGCACCGGCGACGACGACCCGGCGGTCTACGCCGCGTTCAACGACCTGGCCACCGCGGCCGAGGCGTACGACGAGCGGCTCTACGACCGCTATGACGAGGTCACGCCCTTCGAGATCCCCGGAGCCGAGGACTCCCTGCCGCCGTACGCGGGTCCGGCCCAGCCCACCGCGCTGAGCGTGCTGATCCGCCGCGACTACGCCGTGGTGGACCTCCAGCGGCTGCTCGCCCGGGCCCAGCGCATCGCCGACGCCGAACGTGACGACGAGACACCGGGGGTGGCCGCCGCGGTCGGCTCCAGCGTCAACGCGGCGGTCGGCGTGCTGTTCGGCGAGTACGAACCGGACGAGATCGCCTCCCGCCACAAGGAGTTCGGCCTCGACGAGGGCGACTCCACCCTGTGGGTGGCGGCGGCCGACGGGCTGCCCGAACCGGGGGAGTGGCTCAGCACGCCCTTCGACCAGGCCGACCCGAGCCGCGTCATCTGCCGCTTCGACGTGAGCGCCGTCTTCGACGAGGACGAGCTCTACGAGGAGGAACCGGGCGGCAGGACCCGCGAACTGCCCTGACCCGACCCGCCGTGCCCGCCCCGCCCGGCGGGGTGGGCACGGCGGACGCGGCCCGGGCCCGGATCCAGGACCCGGTCCCGGGCCCTACTCCCCGGCCGGCTCCGCGACGGCCTCCAGCAGGTGCCGCAGCCGCGTCGCCCGCTCACAGGCAGGCGGCTCGGCGACGGCCCGCGCCAGCGCCCGGTCCACGCCGTGGACGACCGAGAGGTGCCGCTCGCCCCGGCCGAACGCCGTGTACACCCACGCCCGGCTCAGGCCGCCCACCGCGTCGCCCGGCAGCACCACGACCGCCGCGGGCCAGCGCATCCCGGCCGCCTGGTGCGCGGTCAGCGCCCAGCCGTGCCGCACCGCCGACTCCACGCGGTCCCCGGGCACGACGACCGGCTCCGGCCGCCCCTCGCAGCCGAGGTGCAACCCCTCCGCGTCGGCCGACACGACCCGGCCCTGCAGCGTGCGGCCCGGCGCCTCCGCGTACGCCACCCGGTCGCCCGGGTCGAAGCCGCCGAAACGGCCGGGGCCCGGGTTCAGCCGCTGCTTCAGCGCCGCGTTCAACGCCCGCGTCCCCGCCGAGCCGCCGTGGCCGACCGTGATCACCTGCGTCTGCTCCACCGGCAGGCCCAGCACCCTCGGCACGGAGTCGGCGACCAGCTGCACCGTCCGGTGCACGGCCTCGCCCGCGTCCCGCACCGGGACGATCACGACCTCCCGGTCCGGCGCGTCCACCTCGACCAGCTCGCCCGCGGCGATCCCGGACACCAGCTCCCCGATCGGCCCCGGGTCCGGCGTGCGGGACGCGACCTGCGGGCACACCCGCGCCGCCAGCAGGTCCCCGAAGACCCGTCCCGCGCCCGCCGACGGCAGTACGTGCGGATCGCCGCTCAGCACCAGCCGGCAGCCGTCCGGCAGGGACTCCACGAGCGCCGCCGCCGTCTCCACGTCCAGCTGCGGGGCGTCCAGCACCACCAGCAGGTCGAGGGCGAACGCCCCGTCCCCGTCCCGCCCCGGGCCGGCCGCTCCCGACAGCAGCGCCGCCACCGTGACGGCCCCGGCCTCGGGGCCGAGCCGGCGGCGGGCGTTCTCGCCGTGCACCGCCACGGCCGAGCGCAGCCCCAGCCCGTGCGCCGCCGCGGCCAGTGCG
>JAAXOU010000126.1 GCA_012396115.1 Streptomyces somaliensis DSM 40738
CTGAGGGCCGAGCTGGACGCCGAAGCGGAAGGTGACCACCGATGACCACCGTGGCCAAGCGGGCGGCCAAGCCCGCCACCATGGCGCAGGCCCTCCAGCGGGCCATGCGCGACGCGATGGCCGAGGAGCCCTCCGTGCCGCGCATGCTCGACGTCAGCGAGGACGTACGCGCCGAGATCGGTGACGACGAAGCCGACCGGCTGCTCGCCGGCGAGAACGCCCCGGGGAGCTACGACTGCACCTCCTGCCGCACCCCGGGCGACCCCGAGCAGGAGCACACCAGCACGGTGCTGTTCGTCGGCGACGAGACCGCCGTCCTCGCCTTCGCCCACGCCACCTGCCTCCCCTCCCAGGTCGTCAGGGTCCCGGAGGAGCATCTGCAGGGGGCCGTCCGGTCCATCACCGGCCAGGAGCCGCAGCCGCCCGCGCCTCCGCGGGCGCAGGTGCCGCCGGAGGCCCAGCAGGCCGTCCTGGGCGTGACGAGCGGCCTGGTCGTGATCGACGGGGGGCTGCACCCGGCGCTCGTCGTCGAACCGACCGCGCCGATCACCCGGCCCGGCTCGTACGGCACCGGGGACGAGTTCCTGCCGCTTCTCGTCGAGCAGGGCTTCCTCCCCGTGTCCGCTCTGGGTCCGAAGCCGCCGGTGCTCACCGGATGGTCCGTGCTGCTCGCCGCGGGGCAGCTCCACGCGATCCTCCAGCCGGGCGCGGGCGACGGCCGGCAGGCCGCCTGGTGGCAGGCGCACCAACCGCTCCAGGTCACTGAGGGCTGGCGGACGGCGGCGAACAGGTCGCACACGGTGCTGGTCTTCGCCGCGCCCGTCGGCTCCATCGGCCAGCAGCCGCGCGAGGACCTGCTGCGCGACGCGCTGGAGAAGGCCGCCGCCGACGGCCGCCTGGTCGCCGCCGCCATGCCGCTGGCCGGCACGTCCTGACGGCCCTCCCGGCCCGCCCGTTGGGAGCGTTTTCCCGGGGCGGGCCGCATCCCGCGGGCGGCCGGGTCGTTGGCCCCTACGTGCAGCACTCATACGAGCCGTCCCGCCAGTCGTACCGGTACGCCCCCGTCACGCGCCCGGCGGAGGACGGACCGTCCTACTCGGCCACGCCGATCTACGACGCGCTGTACTCCGAGTACCGCCGGTCGTTCCGGGCGCTGCCCGGCGACCGCAGCGGCGAGGAGGACCTCGGGTTCCGGGCCTTCGGGGCGCTGCCGCCCGCCCGCCGCGCCGACGGCGGGCAGGATCCCGCGGGCCACACCAGCGGCGCGCACGGGTACGGGCAGGGGTGGCGGGCGCAGTACTACGGCGGTTACGCGGCGGCCCGGCCGCACGGCGGGCCGGTGCAGGCGGCGCTGCCGCCGGCACCCCGCCGCGGCGTGTGAGCGGCGGGGCCGGGAGGACGACCGCGTCTCCTCCCGGCCCCGCCGCCGTCGCGCGTGCGGCTACTTCCTGCGGCCGCGCTTCTCGCGGACCCGCACGGAGATGTGGACCGGAGTGCCGTCGAAGCCGAACTCCTCGCGCAGGCGCCGCTCCACGAACCGGCGGTAGCCGTGCTCCAGGAAGCCGGACGCGAACAGCACGAACCGGGGCGGCCTGGTGCCGGCCTGCGTGCCGAACAGGATGCGGGGCTGCTTGCCGCCGCGGATCGGGTGCGGGTGGGCGGCGACGAGTTCGCCGAGGAAGGCGTTGAGACGACCGGTCGGGACGCGGGTCTCCCAGCCGGCGAGCGCCGTCTCGATCGCCGGTACGAGCTTGTCCATGTGGCGGCCGGTGCGGGCGGAGACGTTCACCCGGGGCGCCCACGAGACCTGCTGCATCTCGGTCTCGATCTCGCGCTCCAGGTAGTAGCGGCGCTCCTCGTCGAGTTCGTCCCACTTGTTGTAGGCGATGACGAGCGCACGGCCCGCCTCGACGGCCATCGTGATGATCCGCTGGTCCTGGACGGAGATGGAGTCGGTCGCGTCGATCAGGACGACGGCCACCTCGGCCTTCTCGACGGCGGCGGCGGTGCGCAGGGAGGCGTAGTAGTCCGCGCCCTCCTGGAGGTGGACCTTCTTGCGGATGCCGGCGGTGTCGACGAACTTCCAGGTCCTGCCGCCCAGTTCGACGAGTTCGTCGACCGGGTCGCGGGTGGTGCCGGCGAGCTCGTTGACGACGACCCGCTCCTCGCCCGCGACCTTGTTCAGGAGGGACGACTTCCCGACGTTCGGGCGGCCGATGAGGGCGATGCGGCGGGGGCCGCCGACGGCGGCGCCGAAGGTCTGCTCGGGCGCTTCGGGGAGGGCCTTGAGCACCTCGTCGAGGAGGTCGCCGGTGCCGCGGCCGTGCAGCGCGGAGACCGGGAAGGGCTCACCGAGGCCCAGGGACCACAGCGCCGCGGCGTCGGCCTCGCCGGACGGGCCGTCGACCTTGTTCGCGGCGAGGACGACGGGCTTGCCGGCGCGGCGCAGCAGCTTGACGACGGCCTCGTCGGTGTCGGTGGCGCCCACGGTCGCGTCGACCACGAAGACGACCGCGTCGGCCGCGTCGATCGCGAACTCGGCCTGCGCGGCGACGGACGCGTCGATGCCGAACACGTCCTGCTCCCAGCCGCCGGTGTCGACGACCTTGAAGCGGCGGCCGGCCCATTCCGCCTCGTAGGTGACGCGGTCGCGGGTGACGCCGGGGCGGTCCTCGACGACGGCCTCGCGGCGGCCGATGATCCGGTTCACCAGGGTCGACTTGCCGACGTTCGGGCGGCCGACGACGGCGAGGACGGGCAGCGGGCCGTGCCCGGCCTCCTCGATCGCGCCCTCGACCTCGTCGGCGTCGAAGCCCTCTCCGGCGGCGAGCTCCATGAACTCCGCGTACTCGGCGTCGCCAAGTGCCCCGTGGTCGTGCTGGTCGTTCATGAAGTCCGTTCCTCGTGCGTTCGTGGTGGTCGGTGGGCGTCCGGCCGGGGCCGGGCCCACTACTCGAGTGTCGCCCGGCGCCCGGTGAGGCGCCTGGCGTTCTCCAGGTGGGCGGTCAGCCGTTCCCGGATGCGTACGGTGGCCTCGTCCATGGCCGTGCGCGTACGGCGTCCACTGCCGTCGCCCGCTTCGAAGGCGTCGCCGAAGACGACGTCGACACGGCTGCGCAGCGGGGGCAGGGCCGGTATCAGCCGCCCGCGCCGGTCGCCGCTGCCCAGGACGGCGACCGGGACGATCGGCGCCCCCGACCGTACGGCGAAGTAGGCGAGGCCGGCGCGCAGCGACGCGAAGTCGCCGGCGCCGCGGGTGCCCTCGGGGAAGATCCCGAGGACGCCCCCGGCGGCGAGGACCTCCAGGGCCCCGGCGACGGCGGTGCGGTCGGCGGCGGCGCGGTCGACCCCGAGCTGCCCGGTCGCCGTCATGAAGCGCCCGAGCGGCCCGACGAACGCCTCCTTCTTGACCAGGAAGTGCACCGGCCGGGGGGACGTGCCGATGATCATGGGGCCGTCGAGGTTGTGGGCGTGGTTGGCGGCGAGGATGACGGGACCGGAGGCGGGGACGCGCCAGGCGCCCAGCACGCGCGGCCTCCACAGCCCGTGCATCAGGCCGATGCCGATGCCCCGCCCGACGGCGGCGCCCTTCGCCGAGGGGGTCACCTGGCCGCTTCCCTCCGCTCCTCCACGAGGGCCACCACGTGCTCGACGACCTGCTGGAGCGTCAGCTCCGTGGTGTCCACCTCGACGGCGTCGCCGGCCTTGGCGAGGGGAGAGGTCTTCCGGGTGGAGTCGGCGGCGTCCCGCCGGACGAGGGCCTCCCTGGTGGCGGAGACGTCGGCGCCCTCCAGCTCGGCGGCGCGGCGGGCGGCGCGGGCCTCCGGGGAGGCGGTGAGGAAGACCTTGAGGTCGGCGTCGGGCAGGACCGTGGTGCCGATGTCGCGGCCCTCGACGACGATGCCGAGCGGGGCGGAGGCCGCGATGGAGCGCTGGAGCCCGGTGATCCGGGTGCGCACCTCGGGGACGGCGCTGACGGCGCTGACCTTGGAGGTGACCTCCTGCGTGCGGATCGGGCCGGAGACGTCCACGCCGTCGACGGTGATCGTCGGCTGGGACGGGTCGGTGCCGGAGACGATCAGGGGCTTGTCGGCGGCGTCGGCCACGGCGGCGGCGTCGGCCACGTCGACCCCGTTGGTGATCATCCACCAGGTGATCGCCCGGTACTGGGCGCCGGTGTCCAGGTAGCCGAGACCGAGCCGGGCAGCTACGGCCCTGGAGGTGCTCGACTTGCCCGTACCGGAGGGGCCGTCGACGGCGACGATCACGGGATCCACGGTGTGGGACACCTTCCTGCCTGCGTGGGAGAGGGGCCGGCCGGCTGCCGAGGGCCCGCCACAAGGTTACCGACTGTCCCCGCCTCCCCTCGCACCCGTTCGGTCCGCCCCCGGCCGCGGGCCCGGCGCTACCGGCGCAGGGCCCAGCCGCGCTCCCGCAGGGAGGCCGCGAGGGGCGGTGCGGCGGACGGGGCGACCATCAGCTGCACCACGCCCGCCTGCTGGCCCGTCGCGTGCTCGATGCGGACGTCCTCGACGTTGACGCCGGCCCGGCCGGCGTCCGCGAAGATCCGCGCCAGCTCGCCCGGCTGGTCGCTGATGAGGACGGCGACCGTCTCGTACGCGGCCGGGGCCGTGCCGTGCTTGCCGGGGACGCGGGCGCGGCCGGTGTTGCCGCGACGCAGGACGTCCTCGACGCCGGCCGCGCCCGTGCGGCGCTCGCCGTCGTCGGCCGACTGCAGGGCGCGCAGCGCGCGGACCGTCCCGTCGAGGTCGGCGGCGAGCGCGGCGAGGACGTCGGCGACGGGTCCCGGGTTGGCGGAGAGGACGTCGACCCACATGCGGGGGTCGGACGCCGCGATGCGGGTGACGTCGCGGATGCCCTGCCCGCAGAGGCGCACGGCGGTCTCCTCGGCCTCCTCCAGCCGCGCGGCGACCATCGACGACACCAGCTGCGGGGTGTGCGACACGAGGGCGACGGCCCGGTCGTGGGCGTCGGCGTCCATGACGACCGGGACGGCCCGGCACAGGGCGACCAGCTCCAGGGCGAGGTTCAGCACCTCGGTGTGGGTCTCGCGGGTGGGCGTGAGGACCCAGGGGCGGCCCTCGAAGAGGTCCCCGCTGCCGGCGAGCGGTCCGGAGCGCTCCCCGCCGGCCATGGGGTGCGTGCCGATGTACGCGGACAGGTCGGCACCGAGGTCCTCCAGCTCCCGGTGGGGGCCGCCCTTGACGCTCGCCACGTCCAGGTAGCCGCGCGCGGTGCCGGCGCGCATGGCGTCGGCGAGGACCGCGGCGGTGCGGGCGGGGGGCACGGCGGCCACGCACAGGTCGACGGGGCCCTTCGGCGGGGCGTCGGTGCCGGCGCCGCGGGCGGCGGCGGTGCGGGCGGCGGCGGGGTCGTGGTCGGCGAGGTGGACGATGACGCCCCGGTCGGTGAGGGCGAGGGCGACGGACGTGCCGATCAGCCCGGTTCCGATGACGACGGCGGTTCTCACTGGGCGGTGTCCTTGCGGCGGGCGGCGGTGGGACCTGCTGTGCGTCCCAGCCTAGTCAACCCCGGGTGGGCGCCGGGGCGGCCCGCTAGGGTCGGGCCCATGCTCGGGAACGCCCTCACGCCGGAAGCCCTCGTACGCGACCACACCGTCTACTCCTGCGTCATGGGGTCCCGGGCGTTCGGGCTGGCCGTGGAGGGCAGCGACACCGACCGCCGCGGGGTGTTCCTCGCCCCGACGCCGTCGCAGTGGCGGTTCGCCAAACCGCCCGCGCACGTGGAGGGGCCGGCCCCCGAGCAGTTCAGCTGGGAGCTGGAGCGCTTCTGCGAGCTGGCCCTGCGCGGCAACCCGAACATCCTGGAGTGCCTGCACTCGCCGCTCGTCGAGCACGCCGACGACACGGGCCGCGAACTGCTGGCGCTGCGCGGCGCGTTCCTGTCCCGGCAGGCGCACGGGACGTTCACCCGGTACGCCCTGTCGCAGCGCCGCAGGCTGGAGGCGGACCTGCGGCGGCACGGGGCGCCCCGCTGGAAGCACGTCATGCACCTGCTGCGGCTGCTCGCGTCCTGCCGCGACCTGCTGCGCACCGGCGAGCTCGTGGTGGACGTAGGGGGCCTGCGGGAGCGGCTGCTCGCGGTGAAGCGCGGCGAGGTCGCCTGGGGCGAGGCCGAGGCGTGGATGGTCCGCCTGGCGGACGAGGCCGACGCGGCGCTCCCGTCCTCCCCGCTGCCCGCGGAGCCGGACCGGGACCGGGTGGAGGACTTCCTGTTCCGGACCCGGCTGCGCTCAGCCCTGGACGCCCTGCCCCGTCCGGGCGCGTACGAGGAGGTCGTGCAGCGCGTCGCGGGCCCCGGTCGCGGCGTCGGGTAGCGGGGAGGCGGCGCGGGCGTCGTCGAGCGCCCGGTGCAGCGCCTCCACGTCGGCGCGCAGCCGCTCCGGGTCGGTGCCGGCCGCCGGGCCGTGCTCGGCCTCCGCCTTGGCGGCGATCAGCTCGCCGAGGTAGGCGGGGGCCTCCCCCACCGTGCCGCACAGGGTGGGCAGGTGCGCCACGACCTCGCCGGAGCGCATCAGGTGGATGCCGGTCAGCAGTGCGCGGAAGGTGTAGAGCAGCGGCTTCAGCTCGCCGTTCCTCTCGAACAGCCGCCACTGGGTGCAGGCGAAGCCCCGGTAGTGGTGGGCGTGGTGGGTGGTGAGCACGCCGGGCGCGAGGGCGGTCAGCTCGGCGTGCAGGTCGCTCGTGCGGACGACGAGCGGGGACAGCAGCTGCTCCAGGACGTAGCCGTTGCGCCGCAGCATCAGCCGGACGAACTTCCGCAGGTCGTGCGTGACCAGGTCCATCTCCACGCCGTCCCGCAGCCAGGTGCGGCTGCGGGTCTCCTCCGCCTCGCGCAGCCCGATCAGCGCGTCGAGCGGCAGCAGGTGCGCCCCGCGCAGGTCCACGTCCGAGTCGCGGGACGGGAAGCCGTACAGGTGCGCGCCGGAGACGGTGGCGAACGGCAGGGGGTCGGGCTGTTCGGCGACGACGGCGGAGAGGTCCAGGTGTTCGGTCACCGGTCAAGCATCCCAGAGCGCGCCCAGCGCGAGGAGGCCGTCGCGGTACTCGACGCGCTCCGCCCACTCCCGCGGCCAGGCGGACGCGCCTAGGTGGGCACCGGCGAAGGCGCCCGCGAGGCAGGCGATCGAGTCGGAGTCGCCGCTGGTGCAGGCGGCCCTGCGCAGGGCGGTGAGCGGCTCGCCGGGGAACATGAGGAAGCACAGCAGCGCGGTGCTGAGCGCCTCCTCGGCGATCCAGCCCTCCCCGGTGAGGAGGCACGGGTCGGTCTCGGGGTCGGCGGTGCGCAGGGCGTCGTCGACGCGTTCCAGGACGGCGAGGCACTCGTCCCAGCCGCGTTCGGCGAAGTGCTCCGGCGAGGGGTCCTGGGAGCGGGTCCACAGGTCGCCGAGCCACGCCTCGTGGTAGCGGGAGCGGTTGTCGTACGCGTACGAGCGCAGCAGCCCGACCAGTTCGGGCGGTTCGGCCCCGTGCGCCAGCAGGTGCACCGCGTGGGCGGTCAGGTCGGAGGCGGCGAGCGCGGTGGGGTGGCCGTGCGTCAGCGCGGCCTGCAACTGGGCGGCCGCGGCCCGGCGTTCCCCGTCGAGGCCGGGTACGAGCCCGACCGGCGCGACCCGCATGTTGGCGCCGCATCCCTTGGAACCGGTCCGGCCGGCCTCCTGCCAGGGCCGGCCGGCGGCGAGCACTTCGCAGGCGGCCAGGCAGGTGAGGCCGGGCGCGCGGTCGTTCTCGGGCGAGCGGGCCCAGGCGGTGAACTCCTCGCGCAGCGCGTGGGCGAACCGCTCCGGCGCGAGGGGGCCGCCGGCCGTCGCGGTCCGCAGCGCCCGGCCGACGGCGAGGGTCATCTGGGTGTCGTCGGTGACGCGGGCGGGGTCGGGGAGCGGCAGCTCCCGCCAGGGCCCGTGGCGGCCGGTGATCTCCGCCACGCCGATGAACTCGGTGGGCAGGCCCATCGCGTCGCCGAGCGCGAGCCCGAGGAGCGCTCCGGTGGCGGCCCGCCCGGTGGTGGTCCCGGTGGTGGTCATGCGGTGGTCTCCCGTCGTTCCGGTCTCGGCAGGGGCGGGCGGAGGGCGGTCGCGCCGCCCGCCCGGTAGAGGGCGGCCGGCTTGCCCCGTCCGCCGGTGAGGCGCGGCGGTCCTTCCACGGGCCGGACGAAGCCGGGCGTGGCGAGGACCTTGCGCCGGAAGTTGGGGCGGTCGAGCGGGACGCCCCACACGGCCTCGTACACCTGCCGCAGCTCGCCGAGGGTGAACTCCGGCGGGCAGAAGGCGGTGGCGAGGCAGGTGTGCTCCAGCCTGGCGCCGACGCGGTCGTGGGCGTCGGCGAGGATCGCGTCGTGGTCGAAGGCGAGCGGGCCCTGCGTGCCGTGGGGGACCCAGCGGGCCTCGGAGGCGTCGCCGCCGCCGCGCGGCTCGGGCAGGCCGGGGCCGAGCGCGGTGTACGCGACGGAGACGACGCGCATGCGCGGGTCGCGGTCGGGCTCGCTGTAGGTGCGCACCTGCTCCAGGTGGAGGCCGGCGGCGGTGGTCTCCGACAGACCGGTCTCCTCGGCGAGTTCGCGGCGGGCGGCGGTGTCGGCCGACTCGCGCGGCAGGAGGAAGCCGCCGGGGAGGGCCCAGCGGCCCCGGTGGGGCTCCTGGCCGCGCCGGACGAGCAGCACGTGCAGCCGGTTCGCGCGGAGGGTGAAGACGGCGAGGTCGACGGTGACGGCGAACGGTTCGAAGGCGCGCGGGTCGTAGCCGCTGGGCACCCTGGCGGGCATGGCCGCTCCGGAGGACGATTCTTAAGAGTCACCATGACTATAAATGCGGGAGGGCCGCTCCACAAGCGCGAAGGAGCCCGCGGCCGTGGGGCCGCGGGCTCCTTCGCGCCGACGGGCGGGAGCGGTCAGAGACCGACCTCCCCCATCAGCCTGCCGACCTCGGTGTTGGTCAGACGGCGCAGCCAGCCCGACTTCTGGTCGCCCAGCTGGATCGGGCCGAAGGCGGTCCGCACCAGCTTGTCGACGGGGAAGCCCGCCTCGGCGAGCATGCGCCGCACGATGTGCTTGCGGCCCTCGTGGAGCTGGACCTCCACCAGGTAGTTCTTGCCCGTCTGCTCCACCACCCGGAAGTGGTCGGCGCGGGCGTAGCCGTCCTCCAGCTGGATGCCCTCCTTGAGCCGCCTGCCCACCTCGCGCGGCAGCGGTCCCGTGACGGCCGCCAGATAGGTCTTCTTCACGCCGTACTTCGGGTGCGTGAGGCGGTGGGCCAGCTCGCCGTGGTTGGTGAGCAGGATGAGGCCCTCGGTCTCCGTGTCGAGCCGTCCCACGTGGAAGAGCCGGGTCTCCCGGTTGGTGACGTAGTCGCCCAGGCACTGGCGGCCGTCGGGGTCCTCCATGGTGGAGACGACGCCGGCGGGCTTGTTCAACGCGAAGAACTGGTACGACTGCGTGGCGACGGTCAGCCCGTCGACCCTGATCTCGTCCTTCTCCGGGTCGACGCGCAGGCCCTGCTCGACGACGATCGAGCCGTTGACCTCGACCCGGGCCTGCTCGATCAGCTCCTCGCAGGCGCGGCGCGAGCCGTACCCGGCGCGGGCGAGGACCTTCTGCAGGCGCTCGCCGTCCTGCTCCGGCTCCTGCCGCCGGTTCGCGTGCCGCTCGCGGTTGCGCTCCTCGATCCGGGCGTCCAGCTCGCGCGGGCGCGCCGGGGCCGTGCGGCCGCCGTCGCGCCGGGGGGACTGCCGGGGACCGCCCTTGGCGCCCCCGCGGGCCGCCGCACCGCGTCCGCGCCGGGGGCCCTCGGAGGGGCCGCCGCCCACGTCGTAGCCGCGCTCCTCAGGGCGAGGGCGGCGCGGGTCGGCCCCGCCCCGCCGCCGGTCGTCACGGCCGCCACCGGTGCCCCGGTGATCGCCGCGGCCACCGCCGCTGCCGCGGCCGCCGCTGTTGCCACCACGGCTCCCGCCGTTGTTTCCGCCGCTGTTCCTGCCGCTGCTGCTTCGCATCAAAGTTCCGTCTTGTCGTCTGCGTCATCGCGATCCGGTGCGTCCGGATCGAACGACGGGACCGCTTCCCGCGACTCGGCCTCGACCGCGTCCGCCTCGGGGAGGAAGGGCGCGAGCTCGGGGAGCTCGTCCAGGCCCCGCAGACCCATCCGCTCCAGGAAGTGGTTCGTCGTCCCGTACAGGATCGCACCTGTTCCGGGTTCCGCGCCCACCTCCTCCACCAGGCCGCGCTGCAGGAGGGTGCGCATCACCCCGTCGCAGTTCACGCCGCGCACCGCGGAGACGCGGGAACGGCTGACCGGCTGCCGGTACGCGACGACCGCCAGGGTCTCCAGCGCGGCCTGGGTCAGACGGGCCTGCCGGCCGTCGAGGACGAAGGCCTCCACGGCGGAGGAGTAGGCGGGCCGCGTGTAGTACCGCCAGCCGCCGGCGACGGGGCGCAGCTCGAACCCCCGGCCCTGGGCGTCGTACTCGTCGGCCAGCTCGCGCAGCGCGCCGGCGACCTCGTGGCGGGTGCGTCCGAGCACCTTGGCCAGGTGCTCCTCGGTCGCCGGTTCGTCGACGACCATGAGGACCGCCTCCAGGGCGGGCTTCAGTTCCGGGGCGTCCGTCACGCCTCCTCCTCCCGTCCGGGCCCGGCGGCCCGGTCGAACTCGTCGGTGACCGCCGCGTCGGCGTCGCCGCCGGTCCAGCGGACGGTGAGCTCGCCCAGCGGGTCGTCCTGGTGGAGGGCGACGGCCCGGTCCCGGTACAGCTCCAGCAGGGCGAGGAAGCGGGCGACGACGGTGAGGGTGTCGGGGGCGTCCCCGGCGAGTTCCCCGAACCGGGCCTCGCCGCGCTCCCGCAGCCGCGCCACGACGACCGCCGCCTGCTCGCGGACGCTGACCAGCGGGGCGTGGACGTGGTCCACGTACACCTGTGGCCGGGGCTTGGGCAGCATCGCCCTCGCGGCCAGCGCGGCGAGCCCCTCGGGCCCGATGCCCAGCACCACCTCGGGCAGCAGCGCGGCGTGGTGCGGCTCCAGGCCGACGGTACGCGGGTGCCGGCGGCTCTCGTCGTCGAGGCGGGCGCCGAGGATCCCGGCGACCCCCTTGTACGCGCGGTACTGGAGCAGCCGGGCGAACAGCAGGTCGCGGGCCTCCAGCAGCGCGAGGTCGGCCTCGTCCTCCACCTCGGCGGCGGGCAGCAGCCTGGCGGCCTTCAGGTCGAGCAGCGTGGCGGCGACGACGAGGAACTCGGTCGTCTGGTCGAGGTCCCCCTCGGGCCCCAGGGCCCGCAGGTGCGCCATGAACTCGTCGGTGACCCGTGAGAGCGCCACCTCGGTGACGTCCAGCCGGTGCCGGGCGATGAGCTGGAGCAACAGGTCGAAGGGGCCCTCGAAGTTGGCCAGCCGCACGGTGAAGCGGCCGCCGGCGCCGTCGCGCGCGCCCGCCCGGCCCTCCCCGCCGGAGAGTGACGTGTATCTGGCGTTCCAGA
>JAAXOU010000127.1 GCA_012396115.1 Streptomyces somaliensis DSM 40738
CGGCCTCGTGTCGCTGCTGTCGGGCGCCACCGAGGTGACCGGCCCCGGGATCAAGCTGGTCGTCGACGACGCGAAGGGCGCCGCGGGGGGCGGGGGCGGTCCTAGTCCGCGGCGGGCGGCTCGCCCTCCGGCCACGCCATGGCCACGAACCGCGGTGCCTCCCGCGTCAGCTCCACCACCGGGACCGCCTTGTCGTACGGGTTGCCGTGGTTGTCCAGGCAGATCCAGCCGCTCGCGCCCTCCACCTTCAGCGAGCCCTTCACCTGCGGCCACTGCCGCCCCACGTCCTCGACCGGCGGAACGTCGGCGCCCGCGGGCGTCGCCTCCCGGACGGCCCGCACGGCCGTCGCCATCGCGTCGTAGGCGATGATCGTCTGCCCGTCCACGAGCGTGGTCCGCCCGATCGGCCCCGCCGGTGCCTTCGCCACCTCGCCGAGCGTCCGCACGAACTCCCCGTACGCCGCCGCCGAGCCGCCCGTCCGCGGCGGCCGGTAGCCGGGCCGCGCCCGCCAGGCGTCCGGGTGGGCCAGCGCCGCGTAGCGGACCGTCAGCCCCGTGCCCAGCGCCGCCCGGTTCAGCTGGGGGTCCGCGCCCAGGTACGAGCCCTCGTCGCCGGTCAGCACCGTGAGCCGGCGCTCCCTACAGCCGCGCGCCCCCAGCGCGTTGACGAACTGCCGCAGCTGTACGTGCCGTCCGGCGAAGAACACCGTCTCCGCGCGCGCGTGGCACACCAGGTGCGTGATCTGCCGGAACGTGTTGGCGGTCGTCCCCTCGTCGTTCGGGTCCTCCGGGGAGGTGAACAGCTGCGGCTCGTACGGGGAGCGGGCCAGGAGGTCGGAGAACGCGCTCCTCAGCGTCTCCGTGTAGTGGTCGCCGGTCCGCGTGTCGTGGACGATCAGCGCCTTCGCCGCGTCCACCCGGCCGAAGTGGGCGAGGGCGCGCGCCTCGTCGCCGTTGGTGGGGGAGACCCGGGCGAGGCCGGGGAAACGGTGGCCGCCGGGCCCGTTGGCGATGTCGTCCGCGGTGATCGTGGTGCCCACGACGGCGATGCCCGCGCGGGTCAGCTCCGCCACCGCGTCCTGCACGGCGCTGCTGCTGGTCGCGATGCCGGAGACGGCCCGCAACCGGTGCGGGGCGCCCGTCATGGCCTTGAGCCGGTCGACGGCGGGCCTCCAGTGGAGGTTGTCCTTGCCGGTGTTGGCGAGGACGAGCCGTACCTTCGGGGTCTCGTTGTTCTGCCGGTTGGCCCGGTACTGCTGCGCGAACGCGCCCTGCAGTTCGTTGAGCACCTTCTCGCGGAGCCCCGGGCTCGTCGACGTCAGCGGCAGCAGCAGGGCGACCGTGGCGTACCGGCCCTCCCGCAGCGCGGCGTTCTCCCGGCCGATGGCGGCCGCGACCTGCGTGAGCTGGGACTGGCCGAAGTCGTAGCCGTCCCCGGCGACGGCGACGCCGACGCACTCGTCGCTGCCCGCCGGCCGGGCCACGCCCGGTGCGCACGACCGGTCCTCGGGTGTGGTGAGGCGCTGCACCACGGCGATGGTGCCCCAGGCGAGCAGGGCGAGGACCACCGCACCGGTGAGCAGTTTCTGGCGGACGGTGTAGAAGACGCGGTACCGGAAGGGGTTCTCCATGCTCGTCAGGCTCCGTCCTCGTTGCCCGGCGGCGACGTCGGCGCGCGCCGGGCGCGGATGTCCCTCGGCCAGTGGGTGGCCGCGTCCCAGAGCGGGAGGCTGCCGGTCAGGTGGCGGCCGGACAGCTGGCGCAGCTCGTGCGCCATGCGTTCGACCACGTCCTCGTCGGGCAGCGCCAGCGGGTCGGTGAGCAGCCACACCGCGTGCAGCAGCCGCCGCACCGACTGGTGCAGGGCCGTCGTGGCCCCGTCGAGCCCGGCCAGTTCCCCGACCGGGCCCGGGTCCTGCCCGAGCGCCACCGCGCGGCGCGGGTCGGGGGCGGCGCGGTGCGGGACGCGCGGGTACGGCGCGGACGCGACGAGCAGCAGCCGGTCCAGCCAGCCGCCCGCGTCCGGGTCCCCGAACCACTCCCGCAGCGCGGTCACCGCGCCGTCCGCGCGCCCCAGCGCCAGCTCCTGGCGCAGCCGGTACGGGGTGGGGCGCGGGCCGCAGTGGGCGAGCAGCGTCTCGTGGACGGCCCGCCACGCCGCGTACGCGGGGGCGTCGCCGTCGTGGAAGCGGAGCCGGTGCAGCAGGAGGGCGCGCAGCAGCGGGTCGGCGACGAAGTGGGAGGGCGCGGCGCCCGTCCCCCGGGGTCCGCCGGGGCGCGCCGTCCCCGCGGGCCAGCCGTCCGCCCGCAGCGCGTCCCGCAGCCGCAGCACCACGTCCCCGTCGGCGGACGCGGCCCGCAGCCGGGTGCGGGCCAGCACCCGCGCCGACTCCTCGTCGTGCGCCGCGGCCAGCACGGTCAGCGCGGCCGCCTCCTCGGGGCGCAGCCCCGGCAGCAGCTCGTCCAGCAGCGTCGCGGCGACCGGTACGGCCGGGGAGTCCTCCCGCACCTCGACCGCCAGGTCCAGCAGGGCGCCCGGCGTGAGGGCGCCCCGCACCCCCGCGGGCGCCTGGCCCGCGGCCCGCCCCAGCAGCGCCACGCCCGCCGGCCGCCCGCCGGTCAGCCGGTGCACCGCGCCGGGCAGTTCGGGGGGAGTGCGGCCGTCCGGGTCGTACCGGTCGAACAGGCTCCGGGTCTGCGCGGCGCTCAGCGGCGTCAGCTCCACGGCGAGGACGCCCGAGGTGATGTCCGTGCCGCGCGGGCAGGGCGCCCGGTGCGCGACCTCCGGCAGCCTCAGCCGCGTCGCGCGGCGCAGCCCCTCGTGGTCCCGGTCGCGGGAGGCCGCGACGAAGACGACCTGGTCGCGGCGGCCGTCCGCGCGGTCCCGGAGGACCGGTTCGAGGAGGTGGCGGCCCAGCGGCAGGTGGGCGTTGTCCAGCAGGACCACCGGACGGCCGCGCCGCGTGCCGCGCCGGATCGGGCCGACGTACGCCCGGCGCAGGTCCTCGACGAGGGTGCCGACGAGGAAGCCCTCCGCGTCGGTGCGGCGGGTGCCGCCCTGCGAGAAGTCCACGGCGAGCCGGCGCAGGCCGAGCCTGCCGTTCCCGCCCGCGCCGCGGTAGGCGCCGTACCAGCTCTCCGAGCGGCGCTGGTAGCGGCCGAACACGTCCTCCAGGAGGCTCTCCACCGTCGCCTCCGCGAGGATCCCGGCCAGCGGCGCGGCGCCGTCCGCGACCGTCGCGGCGAGCTTGGCGAGGACCTTGCCGACCCAGGCGGCGGCCGTGCCGCGCGACTCGTCGACCGTCGACAGGACCGGGCCGAGGCGCTGGAGGTCGCGGCGGACGCGCTCGTCGTCCTCCTGCGACCAGCTGATGCTGGCGGCGGCGGCGAGGCCCAGGGCGAGGCGCGGGAACCGCACGGGCCTGGCCGACAGCACCCGCGGCGACAGCTGCACGGCCAGCTCGGCGAGGGCGCCGGTGACCGGCGTCCAGCCGGGGCCGTGCTCGGCGGGCTCCTCCACGCGCGCGCAGTCGAGGAGGGCGAGGGGGGTGCCGCGGCGGTAGGCGTTGCGGATCTGCTTGAGCAGCGCGGTCTTCCCCATGCCGCGGCCGCCGGTGAGGACGGTGACGGGCGGGTCGTCGCCGTGCTCGGGGCGGACGCCGGCGAAGTCGTACGGGGTGAGGCCGGTCAGGCGCGCGACGAGGCCGGACGGGGCCAGGACCGCCTCACGGCCGTGCAGCTCCCTGTCCACCCGCCACCCCCCGCAGCGTCAGCGCCGCAGAACGCGTCCTGCGGCGGCTTCACGTGCAGGATAGCCATCGGTGTCCGGGATGTCGCCGGGAGTTTCCGAACCGACGCCCCGCCGGTTCGCGCCGGTGACGTCAGGGCCGTCCGGGGTCCCCCTCGCCCCCGCCCTTGCCGCCGTCGCTCTGCTCGCGGCGCCTCAACTCCTCCTCGCGGCGGCGGAGGTCGGCCTCCCAGTCCTTCAGGAGGGACTCGTCCTCGGCCTTCCCCTCGTGGAGGGACTTCAGGAACTCGGGGTTGTCGTCGGGCGCCACCCACTCGCGCCGTCCGGGGCGCCGCCCGCCGGGCGGGCGGCCGGCGGCCGGGGCGCGCCGCGTCCGGCCCGCGGCGAGCCAGACGACGGGGCCGACGACCCAGAACAGCAGGATGATGAAGACCCACGCCACCTTCGGCAGGTGCCTGACCTCGTCCTCGGGGGTGTTCAGGCAGTCGATGAACGCGTAGATCGTCAGTGCGATCGGCAGGATGTACATCAGCGCCCTGAGCATGTGGCACAGCCCCCTGATTCCGCTGGTGGGCCGCGCGCGGCGGGCCCCGGTGACGGATCCAGGGTATCGGGTCGCCCCGGACCGCCCCCCGCGCGCGGTTCCCGGGCACCGTGCGCCGGCCCCGGTCCTCCGGGCCCGTCCGGGCCGGGCGCGGACCGGGTGCGGGCCGGGCGCGGGGCGAACGCGCGGGCCGGGCGCGGGGCGGTGCGGGGGCTCCGGGATACTGGGCACCATGGCTTACGACGATCTCCGCTCCCTGCTGCGGGCACTGGAGCGAGAAGGCGACCTCAAGCGCATCAGGGCCGAAGTCGACCCGCACCTGGAGGTCGGGGAGATCGTCGACCGGGTCCAGAAGGCCGGCGGGCCGGCGTTGCTGTTCGAGAACGTCAAGGGCTCCTCGATGCCCCTGGCGATGAACGTCTACGGCACCGACCGCCGCCTCCTCAAGGCCCTCGGCCTCTCCTCGTACCAGGAGATCGGCGACCGGATCGGCGGCCTGCTCAAGCCCGAGCTGCCGAGCGGGTTCGTCGGCGTGCGGGAGGCGTTCGGCAAGCTCGGCGCGATGACCCACGTGCCGCCGCGCAGGGTCAAGGACGCCCCCGTGCAGGAGGTCGTCCTGCGCGGCGACGAGGTGGACCTCGACGCGCTGCCCGCGCTGTTCACCTGGCCCGGGGACGGCGGCTCGTTCTTCAACCTGGGCCTGACCCACACCAAGCACCCCGAGACCGGCGTGCGCAACCTCGGCCTGTACCGCCTCCAGCGCCACGACCGCCGCACCATCGGGATGCACTGGCAGATCCACAAGGACAGCCGCAACCACTACCAGGTCGCCGCCCGCCGCGGCGAGCGCCTGCCCGTCGCCGTCGCCTTCGGGACCTCGCCCGCCGTGACGTACGCGTCGACCGCGCCGCTGCCCGAGGACATCGACGAGTACCTGTTCGCCGGCTTCCTCCAGGGCAAGCGCGTGGAGATGGTCGACTGCAGGACGGTCCCGCTCCAGGTCCCCGCCAACGCCGAGGTGGTCCTGGAGGGCTGGCTGGAGCCGGGCAGGACGCTGCCGGAGGGCCCGTTCGGCGACCACACGGGCTTCTACACGCCGCGGGAGGAGTTCCCGGCGCTGACGATCGACTGCGTCACGATGCGCCGCCGCCCCGTGCTCCAGTCGATCGTCGTCGGCCGCCCGCCGACCGAGGACGGCCCGCTGGGCCGGGCGACGGAGCGTTTCTTCCTGCCCCTCCTCAAGATCATCGTCCCGGACATCGTCGACTACCACCTGCCGGAGTCGGGCGGCTTCCACAACTGCGCGATCGTCTCGATCGACAAGAAGTACCCGAAGCACGCCCAGAAGGTCATGCACGCCGTCTGGGGCGCGCACATGATGTCGCTGACCAAGCTCATCGTGGTCGTCGACGCCGACTGCGACGTGCACGACCTGCACGAGGTCTCCTGGCGCGCGCTGGGCAACGTCGACTACTCCCGCGACCTCACCGTCGTCGAGGGCCCCGTCGACCACCTCGACCACTCCTCGTACCAGAAGTTCTGGGGCGGCAAGGCGGGCATCGACGCCACCCGCAAGTGGCCCGAGGAGGGCTACGTCCGGGACGGCGGCTGGCCCGAGATGATCCGGTCCGATCCGGCGGTCGCCGCGAGGGTGACGCGGCGCTGGAAGGAGTACGGCCTGTGAGTCCCGTACCCGCGGGCGGCCCGGCCCTCTTCATCGGGACCGGCACCGCCTACGTGGCGCTGGTGCGCCCGGAGCTCGACCCGGACGACCCGGACGTGCGGCTGGCCGCCGAGCGGGCGGGCGCGGACCCCGGGGAGTTCGCGGGCACCGGCGACGTGTGGGCGGTCCTGGTCGAGGACGGCGGCGAGGGCGACGGGTTCGAGCTGCCCGGCGTGCGGGACGCCGAACCGGCCGGGTTCGCCGAGCGGTTGCGCGCCGGGCTCGCCGCCGCGTCGGCGCCCGGCGGCGCGCCCGGGCCGTTCACGGTCGACGGCGGGGCCGTGCTGCGGCTGGAGGCCCGCCCGGCCGGCGACGCCGCGTACGCCTTCACCGCCCGGGTGACCCCGCCCGACGACGGCGTCTCCGCCCCGCGCACGGTGGAGACGGGGCCGGTGCCCACCGCCGGGCTGCTGGCCGACCTCGACGCGTTCCTCGGGAGCCTCGACTCATGACGACCACCGACGGCGTCGCGGGACCGGCCCCCGCCCGGGGGCCCGTCGGCGCGGTGCGGGCCTTCCTGCGCCTGGTGATGATCGAGCACTCGGTCTTCGCGCTGCCCTTCGCCTACATCGCCTCCCTCACGGCGATGTCCCTGCACGGCGGGAGCGTCGAGTGGGGGACGCTGCTCCTGGTCACCCTGGCCATGGTCGGGCTCCGCACCTTCGCCATGGCGTGCAACCGGATCATCGACCGGGAGATCGACGCCCGCAACCCGCGCACGGCCGGCCGGGAGCTGGTCACCGGCGCGATGTCGGTGCGGTCCGCGTGGACCGGCGCGCTCGTCGCCCTCGGCGTCTTCCTGGGCGCCGCGGCGCTGCTGAACCCGCTGTGCCTGGCGCTCGCCCCGGTCGCGGTCGTCCCGATGGTCGTCTACCCCTACGGCAAGCGGTTCACCGACTTCCCGCACGCGATACTCGGTCTGGCGCAGGCCATCGGCCCGGTCGGCGCGTGGCTCGCGGTCACCGGGGCGTGGTCGTGGGACGCCGTGGTGCTGGGCCTCGCCGTCGGCGTGTGGATCGGCGGCTTCGACCTGATCTTCGCCTGCCAGGACGTGAGCGCCGACCGGGCGCACGGCGTGATGTCGGTACCGGCCCGCTTCGGCGTCCCGGCCGCGCTGTACGGGGCGCGGGGCTGCCACGCGGTGACGATGGCGCTCCTGGTCTGGTACGCGCTGCTGACCGGCGCGGGGGCGTGGTTCTGGGCCGGGCTGGCGGTCGTCGGCGGCGCCTTCCTCTACGAGCACTCGATCGTGCGGCCCGGCGACCTGTCCCGCCTGAACAGGGCGTTCTTCACGGTCAACGGCTTCATCGGCATCGCCCTGTTCGGGTGCGCCCTGGCCGACCTCGCGGTGCGCGGCCTGACCGTCTGAGGAGTGCCCCGCCCACGCCCCCTTCCGGGGGGCCGTCGGCGGCCGTTCCCGGCGGGGACGGACCCGCGCGCGGTCGCCGGCGGGGGTGGGCGGATAGGCTCGTCGGCGTGGATCAGGCAGAGGAGCGGCGGCGGCGTCCGTGGGTCGTCGGAGTGTCCGGGGCGTCGGGGACGCCCTACGCGGCGGCCGTGCTGCGCGGCCTGCTCGCGGCGGGGGAGAGCGTCGACCTGGTGGTGTCCCGCGCGTCGCGGCTGACGCTGCTGGACGAGACCGGGATCCCCTTCCGGGACGCGCACTGGCGCGAGGACCTCGGGGAGTGGCTGTCGCGCGGCGCGGACGGCGGGCCGCGGACGTTCGACGTGGACGTGGCGGGGGCGGACGTGCGCCACTGGGCGGCGGGGGACCTCGCCGCGGGGCCGTCGTCGGGGTCGTACCCGGCGAAGGGGATGCTGATCGTGCCCGCCTCCACGGCCTGCGTGGCCGGGGTGGCGCTGGGGCTGTCGAAGGACCTGCTGCAGCGGTCGGCGAGCGTGGTGCTGAAGGAGCGCCGCCCGCTGGTCGTAGCGGTGCGGGAGGCCCCGCTGAACGGGCAGACGCTCAGGCACCTGGTGACGCTGGACGAGGCGGGAGCCGTGGTGCTGCCCGCCTCTCCGGCGTTCTACGCGGGGGCGACGCACATCCAGCACCTGGTGGACTTCGTCGCCGGGCGGGTGCTGGACGCGGCGGGGGTGCCGCACCGGCTGTACCGCCGCTGGAAGGGAGAGCTCGGTGGCTCCCGGAGGGACTGACGGCCCGGCGCCGTCGGGGACTGACGGCCCGGCGCCGCCGGGGTGGTCAGCGCTTCTTCGCGCGGAACGCGGCGACGCGCCGCTCGCTCGCGGCCTCGCGGCGGGCGACGGCGACGGCCCTGGGGACACGCGAGCCGTGGGCCTGCTCCCGCAGGTAGCGCATCTGGGCGTAGGCCATCTCGATCGTGTACACGGTGGGTGTCATCTCCTGAGGATCGTCGTTGATCGATTGACTCAATCGCAGGGAAACATCCCCTGCATGCCTTAGATTCTACACCCGTACTTGCTGTATTGCTGATTAATGGAAGGCTTCAGGTATATGGACGCCGTGGATAGGCAGCTCATCCAGGCTCTGCGGGAGAACGGCAGGGCCTCGTACGCCGAGCTGGGCCGCCTGGTGGGGCTCTCCGGGCCCTCCGTCACCGACCGCATCAACCGCCTGGAGGCGGCCGGGGTCATCACCGGCTACCGCGCGACCGTCGACTCCGCCTCCCTGGGCCTCGGCGTGACGGCGCTGATCGGCATCTCCCTCTCCGACGCCGCCGACCACGAGGACGTGGCGCGGCGGCTGAGGGACCTGCAGGAGATCGAGGACTGCTGGTTCATCGCCGGCGACGACTCGTACATGCTCAAGATCCGCGCCGGCGACGTGGACGGCCTGGAGAAGATCATCCGCCGGCTGTCCGGCACCAAGGGCGTCTCCCGCACCCGCACCACGATCGTGCTCTCCACCAAGTGGGAGAACCGCGTCGGGGACCTGCCCGGGGAGGCGTGAGCCGCCGGGGACGGCGGGTGGCGCCGCCTCCGGGGCGGGGGAGTACGGTGGGTGGGCCCGTCGGGGCGCAGATGGCAATCGGGTCGACGTAGTGGGAGGCGGAGCCGTATGGACGCGGGGCTCAAGCGCGAACTGGAGGGGAAGGTCCGGTCCGGGGAGCGGCTGACCCGCGAGGACGGCATCGCCCTGTACGAGTCGGACGACCTCGCCTGGCTCGGCGGTCTGGCCCACGAGGTGCGCACCCGCAAGAACGGCGACGTGGTGCACTTCAACGTCAACCGGCACCTCAACATGACCAACGTGTGCACGGCGTCGTGCGCGTACTGCTCGTTCCAGCGCAAGCCCGGCGAGAAGGACGCGTACACCATGCGCATCGAGGAGGCCGTCCGCCTCGCCAGGACGATGGAGTCGGAGAACCTCACCGAACTCCACATCGTCAACGGGCTCCACCCCAACCTGCCGTGGCGCTACTACCCCCGGTCGCTGAGCGAGCTGAAGAAGGCCCTGCCGAACGTCTCGCTCAAGGCGTTCACCGCGACCGAGATCCACCACTTCGAGAAGATCTCCGGACTGCCCGCCTCGGAGATCCTCGACGAGTTGATCGACGCCGGGCTGGAGTCGCTGACCGGCGGCGGCGCGGAGATCTTCGACTGGGAGGTCCGGCAGCACATCGTCGACCACGACACCCACTGGGAGGACTGGTCGCGCATCCACCGCCTCGCGCACTCCAAGGGCCTGAAGACCCCCTGCACCATGCTGTACGGGCACGTCGAGGAGCCGCGCCACCGCGTGGACCACGTGCTGCGCCTGCGCGAGCTGCAGGACGAGACCGGCGGCTTCCAGGTCTTCATCCCGCTGCGGTACCAGCACGACTTCGTGGACATGAAGGACGGCAAGATCCGCAACCGCCTCCAGGCCCGCACGACGATGGCCACCGGGGCGGAGGCGCTGAAGACCTTCGCGGTCTCGCGGCTGCTGTTCGACAACGTGCCGCACGTGAAGGTCTTCTGGGTCATGCACGGCCTCCAGACCTCCCAGCTCGCCCTCCAGCACGGCGCGGACGACATGGACGGCTCGGTCGTCGAGTACAAGATCACCCACGACGCGGACAACTACGGCACGCCGAACAAGCTCACGCGGGACGACCTGCTGGAGCTGATCCGCGACGCCGGCTTCCGCCCGGTGGAGCGCAACACGCGCTACGAGATCATCCGCGAGTACCCCGGCCCGGACGCCTCCCGCCGCGAATCCCCCCAGCCCATGCGCCTGTGACCCGCCGCCCGCGGCCGCGGCCGGGCCGCCTATCGTCGGGGCATGGCGATCGACTTCGTACCGGACCCGCCCGTCGACCGGAACCTCCACGACGGCGTCCTCGCCCTGTGGACGGACGTCACCAACGCCGGCGGCGCCGTCGGCTTCGTACCGCCGGTGACCCCTGGGGACATCCGCCCGCAGTGGCTCCGGCACCTGGCCGCGATGGACGAGGGCCGGATGCGGCTGCTCGCCGGGTTCGACGGGGACGGCTCCGTCGCCGCCACCGCGTTCATCGCCCTCAACGACCACCCCCTCATGTCCCACTGGGTGTGGCTGTACACCGTCATGGTCCACCCCCGCCACCACGGCCGGGGGTACGGCCGCGCCCTCCTCGCCGCCTGCGAGGACGCCGCGCGCGGCATGGACGGCGTCGAGGCGGTGCGGCTCACCTGCCGCGGCGGCCTGGGCCTGGAGCGGTTCTACGAGTCGTGCGGCTACAAGGAGGTCGGCCGTGTCCCGGACGCCATCCGGGTCGGCGAGGGCGAGTACCGGGACGACGTCGTGATGCTGCTCCCCCTGAAGTGATCCGCTCCGCCCGTGTTTCACTGGTCGGACGGAACCGCGGTACGGAGTACGGAGAAGGAAGAAGGCCCCACGTGACCGCCACCACCAGGTCGAGCGCCGCCCTGAGGTACACGCTCATGCGCTTCGGCGTCTTCGCCGCCTGTTTCGTCGTCCTCTACGCGCTGGTCCACTTCGGGCTCCTCCCGCGCGGGCTGGGCAAGGCCAACGTGCCGTGGGTGCTGCTGCTCTCCGTCGTCGTGTCGGCGCCGCTCAGCTTCGTCCTGCTGCGCCGGCAGCGCGAGGCGTTGTCCGCGCAGATCGCGGAGAAGGTCGGCAGCGCCAAGGCGCGGCTGGAGGCCAACCGCACGCGGGAGGACGACGCATAACGTTCGTCACATGCGGCGGCCCCCCGCCCCCACCCCGGACCGGAATGACCCCTCCTGTCCGGGGTGTTGTCATTCCCAGGCCCCGACCCCGGCCTCCCTGTAAAAGAATGGCTTTGGGTTCCTCAAAGTTCAGGTGTTAACGTCTTCGTATGGAGACCGCAGTGCGCCCCCGCCACACGACCATGAGCGTCCCGCTCGTGGCGCGCCTCCACGTCGACCTGTGCCTCTGCGCGTCCGCGGCCTGTCGCCGCGAGGTCTGAGCCCCGCCCGCTCCACCCGCCGGCCCCCGGCCGCCCGCGCCCGGGCGCCGCGCC
>JAAXOU010000128.1 GCA_012396115.1 Streptomyces somaliensis DSM 40738
CGCCCGCCCGCCGCGCGGCGCCCGGAGCCGCCCGCCTTCACCGGTCCGGCGCTCAACCTCCGCAGCCCCGCCCACCGCACGGAACGGGAGCTGCTGAAGCTGGCCCTGCAGTACCCGGCGCTCGTGTCCCCGGCGTTCGACGCGTACGGCGCCGACGAGTTCACCGCCCCGCCGTACGCCGCGGTGCGCCGCACCATCGCCGAGGCGGGCGGCGCCGCGCAGGGCGTCCACGACGCACCCGACTACCTGGCCCGGGTCCGGGAGGCCGCCCCCGACGACACGGTCCGCGCGCTCGTCACCGAACTGGCGGTGGAGGCCGTCCTCGCCCGCACGGTCGACGAGTTGTACGCGGGGGAGCAACTGGTCCAGGTCCGCCTCCGCGCCGTGGACCGCCGCGTCCGCGAGGTCCAGGGCACCCTCACCCGCCTCGGCGCGCACGGCGACCCGGAGCGGCTCGCCGCCGTCCAGAACGAGCTGTGGGTCCTCCAGCAGTACGGCCAGTCGCTCCGCGACCACGGCGCCGCCGCCCTCTGAGCAGCCCTCCCGGCCCCGGTGCGCGCCCGCCCGCCGCACCGGCGGGTGGGCGCACCGTCACGCGCCGGTCGCAGAAAGTGGACGCACGACCCTCGTGGAGGCGATGTGGCGTACCCCACACTGGGGGCGGTGACGGACCGAACCGGCAGCGATCACCTGGAGGTCGCCCCGTGCAGACCCAGACCCTGAGCGTCGCCCCCGTGCAGGACGTCCCGGTGCGGGACGTCCCCGTGCAGGGCCCCCCGCCGGACCGCCCCGGGGCGCCTCCCGCCCGCGGCGCGCCCGGCCCGCGGGAGCCGCTCGCCGGGCCGCCCGCACGACCCGGCGCGGACCGGACCGCGGCGCCGTCGTCGGACCTGCTGCGGCAGTACCTCGGGGAGATCGGCCGCATCCCGCTCCTCAGCGCCGCCGAGGAGGTCGAGCTGGCCCGGTCCGTCGAGGCGGGCCTGTTCGCGGAGGAGAGACTCGCCCGCACCCCCGACCCGGACTCCCGGCTCGCGCTCGACCTCGACACCCTCGTCGTACGGGGGCGGGCGGCCAAGCGCCGGCTCATCGAGGCGAACCTGCGGCTCGTCGTCTCCGTCGCCAAGCGGTACACCGGCCGCGGCCTGACCCTGCTGGACCTCGTCCAGGAGGGCAACCTCGGCCTGATCCGCGCCGTCGAGAAGTTCGACCACACGCGCGGCCACAAGTTCTCCACGTACGCGACCTGGTGGATACGCCAGGCGGTGACCCGGGCCCTCGCCGACCAGGCCCGGACCATCCGGGTCCCCGTGCACGTCGTGGAGCTGATCAACCGCGTCGTACGGGCCCAGCGGCGGATCCTCCAGGAGCACGGGCGGGAGCCCACCGCCCGGGAGGTCGCCGCCCACCTCGGCCTGCCGCCCGAGCGGGTCGGGGAGGTGCTGCGGCTCGCCCAGGAGCCCGTCTCCCTGCACGCGCCGGTGGGCGGGCAGGGAGACGGGCTCCTGGGCGACCTCATCGAGGACGGCGACGCCCCCTCCCCGGCGGAGACCGCCGCCTTCCTGCTGCTGCGCCGGCACCTGGAGGCGGTGTTGTCCACGCTCGGCGAGCGCGAACGCGAGGTCGTCCAGCTCCGCTACGGGCTGGCCGACGGGCGGCCCCGCACCCTGGAGGAGATCGGGCGCCTCTTCGGGGTGACGCGCGAGCGCATCCGCCAGATCGAGTCCAAGGCCCTCGGCAGGCTGCGGGAGCACGCCTTCGCCGGACAGCTGCGCGGCTACCTCGACTGAGCGGCCCCGGGGCCTCCCCGCCCCGGCGGCCCGCCGCGCCGCTCCACGGTTCCGCCCGGCGCCGGCGGCGTGCTCAGTCGACCTCGACCACCGCCTCGGCGAACTGCGCCGCGTACAGGCGCGCGTAGGCGCCCCGCGCCTCCAGCAGCTCCTCGTGCGTGCCCTGCTCGACGATGGAGCCGTCCTCCATCACCAGGATCACGTCCGCGTCGCGGATCGTCGACAGCCGGTGGGCGATGACGAACGTCGTCCGCCCGTGGGCGAGGCGCGCCATCGCCTTCTGGATCAGCACCTCCGTACGGGTGTCGACCGAGCTCGTCGCCTCGTCGAGGATCAGGACCACCGGGTCCGACAGGAACGCGCGGGCTATCGTGATCAACTGCTTCTCGCCCGCGCTGACCCCGCCGCCCTCCTCGTCGACGACCGTGTCGTACCCGTCCGGCAGGGTGCGGACGAACCGGTCGGCGTGCGCGGCCCGCGCCGCCGCCTCGATCTCCCCGCGCGTCACCTCGCGGCCGGCGGCGGCGCCGTAGGCGATGTTCTCCGCGATCGTCCCGCCGAACAGCCAGGTGTCCTGCAGGACCATGCCGATCGACGAGCGCAGCTCCTCCCGCGACATCCGGGCCACGTCCACGCCGTCCAGGACGATCCGGCCGCCCGTCACCTCGTAGAACCGCATCAGCAGGTTGACCAGCGTGGTCTTGCCGGCCCCCGTCGGTCCGACGATCGCGACCGTCTGGCCGGGCTCCACCGCCAGCGACAGGTCCTCGATGAGCGGCCTGTCGGGCTCGTAGCGGAAGGACACCCCCTCCAGCGCCACCGCCCCGCGGACCTCGGCGGGCCGTTCCAGCGCCGGCGACTCCGGCTGCTCCTCGGCGTCCAGCAGCTCGAAGACCCGCTCGGCGGACGCCACGCCGGACTGCATCAGGTTCGCTATCGACGCGATCTGCGTCAGCGGCATCGAGAACTGCCGCGAGTACTGGATGAACGCCTGCACGTCGCCGATCGACAGCGCCCCGGACGCCACCCGCAGTCCGCCGACGACGGCCACCAGGACGTAGTTCAGGTTCGACACGAAGAACATCAGCGGCTGTATGACCCCGCTGGTGAACTGCGCCCGGAACCCGGCCTCGCACAGCTCCTCGTTCCGCGCGCGGAACTCCCGCGCGACCTCCTCCTGCCGACCGAACACCCTCACCAGCGCGTGGCCCGAGAACGCCTCCTCGACGTGCGCGTTCAACCCGCCGGTGGCCTTCCACTGCCGGACGAACTGCGGCTGCGACCGCTTGCCGACCCGCGCCGCCACGGCCACCGCCACGGGCACGGTCACCAGCGCGACCAGCGCCAGCAGCGGCGAGATCCAGAACATCATCGCCAGGACGCCCACGACCGTCAGCACCGAGTTGATCAGCTGGCCCATGGACTGCTGCAGGGTCTGGCCGATGTTGTCGACGTCGTTCGTCGCCCGGCTCAGCACCTCGCCGCGCTGCGCCCGGTCGAAGTACGACAGCGGCAGCCGCTCCAGCTTCGCCTGCACGTCCTCGCGCAGCCGGTACACCGTCCGGTTGATCACCCTGATCGACATGCGGGTCGACGCGAGCATCAGCAGCCCGGCGGCCGCGTACACGGCCAGGGCGAGCAGCAGCACGTCCCCGACCGCGCCGAAGTCGATGCCCCGGCCGGGCGTGAAGTCCACGCCGGAGAGCATGTCCGCGAGCCCCTCGTCGCCCTTCGCCCGGAGCGCCGCGACGACCTCCTCCTTGCTGCGTCCCCCCTCCACGCCGCGTCCGACGACCCCGGCGAACACCAGGTCCGTCGCCCGGCCGAGGATCTTCGGGCCGACCACCGAGAGCGCCACGCTGAGCACCCCCGTCGCGACCATCACCCACAGCGCGGCCCTCTCCCGCACGAGCCGCCGCAGCAGCCGCCTGAACGAGCCCTTGAAGTCCGCCGACCGGTCGCCGGGGCCGCCGCCGGGCCGCATCATTCCGCCAGGACCGGCCATCAGACCGCCTCCGCCTCGGTGAGCTGGGAGAACACGATCTCCCGGTACGTCTCGTTGTCCGCCATCAGTTCGCGGTGCCGCCCGACGCCCACGACCCGGCCCTCGTCGAGGACCACGATCCGGTCGGCGTCCCGGATCGTGGAGACCCGCTGCGCCACGATCACCACGGTCGCGTCGGCGGTCTCCCGCGCCAGCGCCGCCCGCAACCGCGCGTCGGTGCTGTAGTCCAGCGCCGAGAACGAGTCGTCGAAGAGGTAGATCTCCGGCCGCTGCACCAGCGTCCGGGCGATCGCCAGCCGCTGCCGCTGGCCGCCGGACACGTTGGTGCCGCCCTGCGCGACCGGGGCGTCCAGCCCGCCCTCCAGCCCCCGTACGAAGTCGGCCGCCTGGGCCGTCTCCAAGGCCCGCCACAGCTCCTCGTCGGTCGCGTCCGGCCGCCCGTACCGCAGGTTCGTCGCCACCGTCCCCGAGAAGAGGTACGGCCGCTGCGGCACGAACCCGACCGTCCGGGCGATCAGCGCCGGATCCAGGTCGCGCACGTCGGCGCCGTTCACCAGCACCCGGCCGCCCGTCACGTCGAACAGCCGCGGCACCAGCCCCAGCAGCGTGGACTTGCCGCTGCCCGTCGACCCGATGACCGCCGTCACCTCGCCCGGCCCGGCCACCAGGTCGACACCGCGCAGCACCGGTTCCTCGGCGCCCGGGTAGCGGAAGTCGGCGCCGCGGATCTCCAGCCGTCCGCCGCGCGGCAGCTCCCGCACCGGCGACGCGGGCGGCCGCACGCTGGTCTCCGTGCGCAGCACCTCCTCGATGCGCTCGGCGCACACCTCGGCCCGCGGCACCATCATGAACATGAAGGTGGCCATCATCACGGCCATCACGATCTGCATCAGGTACGCCAGGAACGCCGTGAGCGCGCCGATCCGCATCGCGCCGTCGTCGATCCGGTGCGCGCCGAACCAGACCACGGCGACGCTGGAGAAGTTCACCACCGTCATCACGGTCGGGAACATCAGCGCCATCAGCCGCCCCGCCGCCGTCGACACGTCGGTCAGCTCCGTGTTCGCGCCCCTGAAGCGCTCCCGCTCGTACGCGTCCCGCACGAACGCCCGGATGACGCGGTTGCCGGTGATCTGCTCGCGCAGCACCCGGTTCACCGTGTCGAGCCGTTCCTGCATCGTGCGGAACAGCGGCCGCATCCGGGCCACGATCAGCGACACGGCGACGCCCAGCACCGGCACCACGGTCAGCAGCACCGCCGACAGCGGCACGTCCTGACCCAGTGCCAGCACCACCCCGCCCACGCACATGATCGGCGCCGACACCATCAGGGTGAAGCCCATCAGCACCAGCATCTGCACCTGCTGGACGTCGTTGGTGGTGCGGGTGAGCAGCGACGAGGCCCCGAAGTGCCCCAGTTCCCGCGCGGAGAACGACTGGACCCGGTCGAAGACCGCCGCCCGCACGTCCCGGCCCAGCGCCGCGGCCGTCCGCGCCCCGTAGTGGACCGCGCCGATGTTCCCCACGACCTGCAGCACGGACACGGCGATCATCACACCGCCGTACCGCAGGATGTAGCCGGTGTCACCGGTCACGACGCCCTTGTCGATGATGTCGGCGTTGAGCGTCGGCAGGTAGAGGGTGGCGCCCGTCTGCACGAGCTGGAGCGCCACCAGGAAGGCCATGGCGCGTTTGTACGGCGCCAGATGGATACGGAGTAGTCGTCGAAGCACGGATGCAACTATCGCTGCCGGGCCCCGGACGTTACGACGGGTTTTCCCCGCGCGTCCGCTAACCGCCGAACGCCCCCGGATGGAGCTGGTCCCGCGTCGCCCCGTACTGCTGGCGCACCGCCTGGCCCACCGCGAGGTCCTCGCCCGGCTCGAACACCTGCGCCGCCGCGTCCCCCCACACCGGCGGCGCCTGCGGGTTCAGCGTGCCGTGCGCCACGCCCAGCGCCCACGCCGCCTGCCGCGCGGCACCCAGCGCCGTGTAGTCCGCCGGCTCGGGCACGACGACCTGCGCGCCGAAGACCGCGGGCGCCACCGCCTGCACCGCGGGCAGCTCCGCCGCCGCGCCCAGCAGGAACACCCGGCGCACCGCCACGCCCCGCCGCCGCAGCACGTCCATCGCGTCGGCCAGCGCGCACAGCATGCCCTCGAACGCCGCCCGCGCCAGGTGCTCCGGCTTCATCGACTCGCGCCGCAGCCCGCTCAGCGTGCCCGCCGTGTGCGGCAGCGGCGGCGTCCGCTCGCCCTCCAGGTAGGGGAGCAGCACCAGCCCGGACGCGCCGGGCGTCGACTTCAGCGCCAGCGCCGACAGCTCCTCCAGACTCTCCGCCCCCAGCATCTCCGCCGCACCGCGCAGCGCCCGCACCGCGTTCGTCGTGTGCACCACCGGCAGGTGCGTCCCCGCCGCGTCGGCGAACGCCGTGACCGTGCCCTGCGGGTCGGCCAGCGCCTCGGGGTGCACCGCCATCACGGACCCGGAGGCGCCGAGCGACACGACGGCGTCGCCGACGCCGAGGCCGAGCCCCAGCGCGGCGGCCATCGTCTCCCCGGTGCCCGCCGAGATCAGCAGGCCCTCCGGCGTCACCCCGGCGGCCTCCGCCGGACCCAGCACCTCCGGCAGCGCCACCCGGTGGCCGAGCGCCAGCTCGACGAGGTCCGGCCGGTACGCGCCCGCGGCCGCCGACCAGTAGCCCGTACCGGACGCGCCGCCGCGGTCCGTGGTGCGCCGCGCGGGCCGGCCCAGCAGCTGCCACACCAGCCAGTCCTGCGGCTGGAGCACGGCGGCCACCCGCCGTGCCGCCTCCGGCTCGGTCCGCGCCAGCCAGCGCAGCTTGGCGACGGGCTGCGCCGACTGCGGCACGCAGCCCACCGCCTCCGCCCACGCCTGCCGGCCGCCCAGCGCGTCGACCAGGTCGGCGGCCGCGACCTGCGCCCGCTTGTCGTTGCCGACCAGCGCGGGACGCACGGTGCCGCCCTGCTGGTCGAGCGGGACCAGGCCGTGCGCCTGCGCGCACACGCCGATGGCCTGCACGCCCTCGAGGAGGCCGCCCGAAGCGGCCTCCCCGAGCGAGAGCAGCCACGCCTGCGGATCGACCTCCGCGGCCTTCGGCTCGACGGGGTGGGCGGCGTACCCCTGGCGCAGGACGGCGCCCGTGTCCGCGTCGCAGACGACGATGCGCGTGAAACCCGACGAACTGTCCAACCCGGCGACTATCCCCATGAAGGAGATTCTGCCGCACTCCGCCCGGTGCCCGGCCGGAGAGGGCGGGGTCAGGTGTTGGTCGTGCCCCAGTCGTCCTCGGCGTACCGGCCGCGCCCCCGCAGGGAGCGCACCCGCTCGGCGACCGACTCCGGCATCCGGTCCCCGACCTTCCCGCTCACCGCGTGGTACGCCTGCCCGGCGACCTGCCGGCCGGTCTGCGCGGCCGACTCCGCGGCGTTGCGCACGGCGGGGTTGGCGGTCAACCGCCTCGCCGAGCTCCGCAGCTGCTCGTACCGTTCGCGTCCGGCCCGGGTCCCCAGGACGTACCCGACGGCCGCTCCGACGATGAACGTGAGCTTGTACCGCATGGCTGTCACCCTTCTCCGTAGGCGTCGGTGCCGGCCGCCTGCCCGCGGGGGCGGAGGTCACACCAGGGTCCGGGGTGATACCGATTGGCGGAGCACCCCCCAGCTTGCGCTAATGTATGTGTCGCAGCGAACGAGCGCCGTCCGGGAGCCCCCAGGCGGGTGTGTTCTATGCGACGCGGCAATCCCCTGTAGCTCAATTGGCAGAGCAGCCGGCTGTTAACCGGCAGGTTACTGGTTCGAGTCCAGTCGGGGGAGCGCGATCCCCTGTAGCTCAATTGGCAGAGCATTCGGCTGTTAACCGGAGGGTTGCTGGTTCGAGTCCAGCCGGGGGAGCGGTGACGGGAGAGGGCCCCTCCGGAGGGGCCCTCTCTCGCGTTCTCCGCCCGCTCCCGCCTGTTCCGGAGCCCGTGATCGTCCTCCGGGAGCGCGTTGCCGACCACCCGGAGCAAGAGATCGTATGAGCGGCTATGCTGCGGCAGACAGCGCGCACAAATGTGCGCGACGCGCCGCACGGGGCGGTAGCTCAGCCGGTTAGAGCAGCGGACTCATAATCCGTCGGCCGTGGGTTCGAGTCCCACCCGCCCCACCACTCACTACGCGGGGAGAACCGTTTCTACCTGCGGAAACGTAAGAACGGGGGGCACCACTCCAAGGTGGTGCCCCCCGTTCATCCGTTCAGACCAAGATCCAGTGGACACACAGTGGACGCAGGGGCGATTCAGTGGACAGAAGCGCCCTCACGCCGCCTTCCGGCGCCCGGCGCCCCGGGCGGGACGCCGCCGCTGGCGGTAGGCCGGTCGGTAGGGCCCACGCCTCGACGGCCGGGGACTCGGAGCGGGCGACCGTGAAACGCGTGAGCGAGAAGTCGGCTCGCTGCTCCTCGGGGTAGCGGTCGTTGAAGTTCTCGACACGCACCAACTCCAGGTCGCTCGCGGTGCAGTGATCACGTACCCACTTCACCGCTGCATTTGCGGCGTCGTCCTGGCCCCGGCCGGTCAGGGTGATCATCCCGAGGAGGCCGGAGTCCGGTTGGGTCTGCGCTCCGACGGCCCAGGTGTCACCTGACTGCCTGGCGCCGTGCGCGAAGAAGACGGCGATGTCGTTCTGCCAGGCTGCCTCGGGAATCGTCAGCGGGGTGCGCACCTGGAAGGGGACGTCGCGGGGGACCACGGCCATGACCGACTCTGCCTCGGCCCGCAGCATCTCGGGCAGCACGCTGGTGTACGTGTCGGAGGTGATCTGGCGCGAGGAGTGCCCCAACTTCTCCTGGACGACCTTGATGTCGTGCCCGGCGAGCAGGGACAGGGTGGCGGCAAGGTGGCGCAGGTCGTAGAGGCGGACCGGCGGCAGGCCAGACAGCTCGACCAGGCGGGCGAAGCGTCGGGATATCCAGTCGGGGTGCAGCGCCTCGCCGCTCTCGTGCGTCCACACCCGGCCGCTCTCGACGTAGGCCTCTCCCCACTCCTGGCGCTGCTTCTCCTGCTTCGCGCGAAAGGCGGCGAGGTTGTCCGCAGACTCCAGGCTCAGGGACAGGGTGCGAACGCTGTCGGCCTTCGGCGCTTCTCCGTAGAGCTCGTACGCCACCTCGACGATCTGCTGGGAGATCCGTAGCCACAGGGTATCGAGGCTGACCTCCGTCCAGGGCAGGGCGGCCATCTCGCCGCGGCGGGGGCCGAGGAAGATGAAGCTGTGCCACAGCTCGTAGAGCCAATCGTCCTTGACGAAGTCGAGGAATTGGCCGGTCAGCTCCGGTGTCCAGACCATGACGGGGCCGGGCTTCTCGCCGGTGCGCTTCCAGTGCTCGATGCGCTCTGGAGTCCAGACGAGCGGCTTGGGCCGAGTGACTGGCGGCAGCTCCACCAGCTGGGCCCAGTTCCTCTGAAAGAGCTGTTCGCGCTTGATGCCCCAGGACAGTGCCGAGCTGAGAGTGTCGTTGATGCGGTGCATCGTGGCTGCGGAGGTGACCTTCCGCAGCCCCTTCTTTCCCTCGCGCAGCTCTGCGTTGGCGTCGAGAAAGGCCCGGCGCGCGGCGCTCCTCCTTCTTGGCGTAGCCCGCCGTCTTGACTCAGGCCCGGTGCGCGGCGTCGCGCTTCTTCTGGAGCTCGTCGACATGCAGCCGGTGGAGGATCCTCTGGGCGTTCTCTTTCTCGATCGCGTCGTACATCTTGTCGAGGTGCCGAACCTTGAGGTCACGGCACTTGATGTGCCCGAGGTGCGGGAGGAGGTAGTTGTTGATGTGCTCCTCGTAGCCGTGGCGGGTCGTACGGGCCAGGGACTTCTTCGCCTTGATCCACCGGAGGAAGAAGTCGCCGCACTTCTCATCGGACAGCACGTCGCCGCCGGCCATGGCGGCGTCGTAGATCTCCCTGGCCTTCTTCTTGGCGTCTTCCAACTTGGCGAAGCCACCGCGGCGTACCCGCTGGCGGGTGCCGCCCTCGGCTGGTTCGAGCTCGAAGTAGAAGTTCCAGGTGCCGTGCCCCTTGCCTAGTGCTGTGACCGGGAAGGTTCGCCGGGTTGGGTGGTCAGGCTACGGCCGGTAGTGGTCTGCCGCCCCAGCGGATGCCTCGTTCGCTGCGGATGCGTGCGCGTTCGCGTCGTTGGGCTGCCAGGACGTCGGGGTGGCGGGCGTTCTGGTTGCGCCAGCGCAGGTAGGCGTGCAGGGCCCGGGTCTGGACCGTGTGGTTTGGGTGGTGGGAGTTGGCCAGGGTGAACTGCCGCAGCGGACCGAAGTGGGCCTCGATGGGGTTGGCCCAGGACGCGTAGGTGGGTGTGAAGCACAGCTCGATCTTGTTCCTGGTCGCCCACCTGCGGATCTTCCAGTTCAGGTGGGCGGAGAGGTTGTCCAGGATCACGTAGATCGGGGCGCCGTCCGGGCGGGCGGCGCGAATCGTTCGCAGGGCGGCCCAGGTGTGGTCGATGCCCTTGCGGCGCCGGTTGACACCCCACAGTTTGTCGTCGCCGACGGAGTAGCAGCCGTGGAAGTAGGTGATGCCGTGGGTGCGGCGGTAGGTGGCCGGCAGTCGGTCGGGCCGGTTCTGTCCGGCCCAGCAGGAGCCGGCGGTGGGGCGGATGCCCAATGGCCCGAACTCGTCGAAGGCGAACGTGCGGTCAGGACGCTCGTTGATCGCGTACTCGATCCGCTCCAGCTTGGCGTCGAAGGCCGGGTCCGGGGACTCCTTCCAGGTCTTCGTCCGCTGGAAGGTGACCCCACGGCGGGCCAGCAAACACCGCAGGGCCTCCCGGCCGATCCGAACGGGCCGAGCCATGTTCTTGCGCAGGTGATCGACCAGTTTGCGGATCGACCAGCGAGTGAAGGGTTTGCCCAGCATGGTGGGTCGGGTGGTGGCCGTCTGGATGACGAAGTCCTCGTCATCACTGCTCAGCAGGCGGGGACGGCCTCCCGCCCACTGAGGGTTCAGGCATGCGAGCCCGATCTCATTGAAGCGGTGGATCACGTCTCGGACGGTGTCCTCGTCGGCCTGGACCAGACGCGCGATCACCGAAACGGTGCTGCCGCCGGCCGAGGCCAGCAGCATCATCGCCCGCCGGAACCGCACCGACGTCGTACTGCCCCGCCGAACGATGTGCTGGAGCTTCTGCCCCTCCTGCTCCGTCAGCCTCCGGACCCTGACCAGTGGTGCCATCCCGCCTCCCCTGCTGGTTGGAAGCGACATCGCCTCCAACCAGCACAACGAGCAACCCGGTGAACCTATGCGGTCACAGCACTAGTGCCCCACTCCTTCGCGATGGCAGCGACGAGTAACAGCCCACGGCCGCTCTCGTCTGCCTCGCCCGCGCGACGCGGACGGGCGGGAGTCGGCGATCCGTCGGTGACTTCGATGCGAAGTTCGTGCGCGGCGCGCCACATTCTCAGCCTGGATCCACCGCGTGGTGATCGGTTTGGGTGGCCTCGGATATAGAAGAGGTGCCCGCTGACCTGGGATGATGGGAGTTCTTCAGGCTTCCATCGGCCCCAATCAGCAAGGCACCTCGTAAG
>JAAXOU010000129.1 GCA_012396115.1 Streptomyces somaliensis DSM 40738
CCGCGGCGGCCGGTCCGCCCTCCGCCGCGCCCGGCTCCGGCTCCAGGTCGAGCAGCCGCACCACCGCGCGGCTGATCTCCTCGACCACCGCTGCCGGGAGCCACCCGCCCGCCGCGGTCCCGCCGTCCTCCGGCGCGGCCCCGGCGGACAGCTCGGCGGCCAGGTCCGCGGGGGCGGGACGGGCGGCCGGGTCCTTGGCGAGGCACGCGGCGACCAGGTCCCGCAGCGGTCCCGCCAGGGCGGGGTCCAGTTCCGGCTCCTCGTGGACGACCTTGTACAGCAGCACCGCCGCCGAGTCGCCGGGGAACGGCACGGCGCCGGTCGCCGCGTACGCGAGGACCGCGCCCAGCGAGAAGACGTCCGACGCCCCGGTCGGCCCGGGCCCGCCCACCCCGCCGAGGGCCTGCTCGGGGGACATGAAGCCGGGCGAGCCGACGGCCACCCCGGTGGAGGTGAGCGAGGTGGTGGCGTCCACGGGGCGGGCGATGCCGAAGTCGATCAGCCGGGGGCCGTCGAGGGCGAGCAGCACGTTCGACGGCTTGACGTCCCGGTGGACCAGGCCGCTCGCGTGGATGGCGGCCAGGGCCTCGGCCAGCCCGGCGCCCAGCACCCGCACGGACCGCTCGGGCAGCGGCCCGTGGACGGCGACGGCCCGGCTGAGGGACGGCCCGGCGACGTACCCGGTGGCGATCCACGGCGGCGACGCCTCCGGGTCGGCGTCCAGGACGGGCACCGTCCAGCGGCCCCCGACGCGCCGGGCGGACTCGGCCTCCCGGCGGAACCGGGCGCGGAACTCCTCGTCCAGCGCCAGGTGCTCGTGCACCACCTTCACGGCCACGGTGCGGCCGCCCCCGCTGCGTGCCAGGTAGACGCGGCCCATGCCGCCCGAACCCAGTCCGCCCAGCAGCCGGTACGGTCCGATCGTCCTCGGCTCGCCCGCCTCCAGCGGTCGCATCCGCTCCGCTCCCCCCGCTCCGTGCCCGTACGTCGTACCGACGACAGCGTAGGGGCCCCGGGTGGCGGAGATCACGGGGACCGCCTCCACCGCGGGGCCAACCGCCCCGCCCGTACCGCCGTCTACCGGGCCGAGGACCGCGGCCCGCCCCGTCCCCGCCGGAGGTCCGCGGAGGAACCGTCCCCTTTCCCGAACCGGAGTGCCCACCGTGGAACGCCCGCCCAGGTCCCCCGCGGCCGTCGCCGTCCTCGCCGTCCTCGGCTGCCTCGCGCCCCTCTCGGGCTGCGCGGGCGAGCCGGTCTCGTTCGACACCCCGCCGGCGCCCGCCGGGGCGGGCGCCCACGCCCTGCCGGGGCCGGCCGCCCGGCCGTCCGCGGCCGCGGGCCCCGTCGCGGGGACGCTCATGCCGACCGGCCCGAGGGCGGAGTTCACGACCGAGAACACCGTCGACGACGGGACGAAGATCGGCGTCACCACCCTGGCGGGCCGGAAGTCGGGCTTCACCGGCAGGGTGTGGGTGTGGGCGCCCCCGCAGTATTTCGAGCCCCGGTACGCGAAGAGCGGCTTCCCGGTGCTGATCGCCCTCCCCGGCGGCAACGGCTACCCGAAGAATTACTGGATGGGCACCGACCTGAAGCTGCAGAGCAGCATCAGCAGGTGGTCGAAGGAAGGAAGGAGCCTGCCTTTCATCGTCGTGATGCCGGTGCTCAACCCGGACGCCGAGCACTACCACGACGGCAGCGACATCCCGGGCCACGAGAAGATGGGCACCTGGATGACGGAGGACGTTCCCGATTTCGTCAGGGCGAATTTCCGTACGTTCACCTCGCGGGACGGCTGGGCCTTCATGGGGTCGTCGTCGGGCGCGTTCGTCGGCCTGAAGTCGGTCCTGAAGCACCCCGACAAGTTCAAGGCCGTGATCGCCTCGGGCCCGGACACCGTGCCGGATTCACCGCTGTGGGCGGGGCACGAGGCGGAAAAGGCCGCCAACGACCCCGAGAAACTCGCCCGGGCCCTCTCCGCCCGGCCCTCCTCGCCGGAGAGTGACGTGTATCTGGCGTTCCAGATCGGCACGGAGGAATCCGGCCTCGGCAACCTCCGCTCCTTCATCCGCGACTACGGCAAGGGGCCGGTGAGGACCCGCCTGGAGGTCGTCCGGGGCGGCGGCCACGACGCGCGGACGTACGTGAGGGGCATGGGCGACGGCTCGATCCGGTGGATCAGCGAGCACATGCTCGCCCCGGTTCCCTCCCCGTGACCCGGTCCTCCCCGCCGCCGAGCAGGTCGACCCGCACGTCGGCGGGGAACCCGGTCGTCGGGCCGGTCCGGCGGGCGAACTCCCGGACGCCGGCGAGCTGCTCGGCGCCGAAGCGGAAGTCGAGCGTGGTGAAGTACCGTTCCAGCAGCTCCGCGTCGAACGCCTCCCAGCGCGCGGCCTGCTCGGCGACCTTGGCGACCTCCTCCAGGGACAGGTCCCGCGACGCGAGGAACGCCTCGTGCACCCCCCGTACGACGGCGGGCTCCCGCTCCAGGTAGTCGCGCCGCGCGGCCCACACCGCGAACACGAACGGCAGGCCCGTCCACTCCTTCCACATCAGCCCCAGGTCGTGGACCTGGAGGCCGAGGCGCGGTGCGTCGTGCAGGGAGGCCCGCAGCGCGGCGTCGCCGATGAGGACGGCCGCCTCCGCCTCCTGCATCATCACGCCCAGGTCGGTCGGGCAGGTGTAGTAGTCGGGGGCGACGCCGTACCGCTCGGCGAGCAGCAGCTGCGCGAGGCGCACCGAGGTGCGGGAGGTGGAGCCCAGCGCGACCCGCGCCCCGTCGAGCCGTTCCAGGGGCCGCTGGGAGACGATCACGCAGGACATGACGGGCCCGTCGCAGCCGACGGCCAGGTCGGGGAAGGCGACCAGACGGTCGGTGTGGCGCAGGTACTCCACGAGGGTGATCGGCCCGATGTCGAGGGCGCCCTCGACGAGCCGCTCGCTGAGCCGCTCGGGGGTGTCCTTGGTCAGCTCCAGGTCGAGCAGCGCGCCGGTGCGGGCGAGCCCCCAGTACAGGGGCAGGCAGTTCAGGAACTGGATGTGCCCGACACGCGGCCGGGTCCGCCGAGATTTGTCCACATCGCGAGGCTAGTCCCCGCCCCGTCGACGGCTTCCCACCGGGTGGACCCGCCCCCGCTCCGATCGGCCCCGCGCCCAAACGTCCGGACGCCCTTGTGGCGGCGTGATCTCCGCCTCTACCCATACGCGGAGACAGCGTGCTACGCTCGACGCAAGTTGCAGTTTGGTTTCCCTTGCAGTACAGAGCCTGCGGAGCATGTGACCCGCAGGCTCTCGTAGTTTTCAGACTTGTTTGCAGGTTCTGGAGCAGGGCAACCCTTTGGCCCAAGGAGGGCTTATGGCTACCGGAACCGTCAAGTGGTTCAACGCTGAAAAGGGCTTTGGCTTCATCGCCCAGGACGGCGGCGGCCCGGATGTCTTCGTCCACTACTCCGCGATCAACGCGTCTGGCTTCCGCTCCCTCGAGGAGAACCAGGTCGTGAACTTCGACGTCACGCAGGGCCCGAAGGGTCCGCAGGCGGAGAACGTCACCCCGGCCTGATTGGGCAGGGTCGGCGATCGCGCTCGACTTAGCAGTACCAAGGGGTCCGTCTTCCGCATCTCGATGCGGAAGGCGGACCCCTGCCTTTGCCCCCGGGCGCCTTCGTCCCCGGGCTGTCTTTGTGCCCGGAGTGCCTTCGCCCCCGGGGGGCCTTTGTGCCCGGGCTGCCTTTGTGCCCGGGAATTCGCTCCGGAGCCCCGCCCGTGCGCCGGGACCGTACCGCCCGGGGCGCGTCTCAGCGGCTCGCTTCCGACGGTGCGGGCCCGCCGGCGTCCCCCGCCGCGCCGGCCGGTCCCGGCGCCTGCGGGCACCCGTCGCGCACCAGGGCGCCCAGACCCGTCCAGGCGAAGCGCATCAGCGTCTCCGTCGCCTCGCGGGCGGTCATGCCCGGCGCGGTGTTCGCCCAGTCGGCGAGCGACTCCGCGGCGCCGACGAGGGCGCGGGCGAGGCCCGCCGCGTCGCGGTCCGTGAGCGCCGGGCCCCGGCAGGTCTCGTGGACCGCGGCGGTGATCAGGGAGGCGACGAAGTCGGCGATCTCCTCCCGCAGCGCCACCACCTCCGCCGCGAACGGCTCGCTGTGGGTACGGGCCTGCCGGTGCAGCACCGTCCAGCCGTCCGGGTTGCCGACGGTGTGGGTGAAGAAGGCGGTGAGGCCCGACCGCAGCCTGCGGTCGGCGGAGGCGTCCGGGCCCGGCTCCTCCGCCCCCGCCCGGACGGCGGCCATCAGGGCTGCGGCCTCACGGCGGACGCAGGCGGTGAAGAGGTCCTTCTTGGAGTTCAGGTAGAGGTACACCAGCGGCTTGGACGCGCCCGCGAGTCCGGCGATCTCCTCCATGGACGCCTCCCGGTACCCCCGGCGTCCGAAGACCCGTACGGCGGCGTCGAGCATCTGCCGCTCCCGCGTCGCCCTCGGGAGCCGCCTCCCCCGCGCCGCGGGGCCGTCGGCCGTGTCCCGGCCGCTCCCGGCGTCCCCGTGCGCCGCGTGCGGCTCCGTGCCGTCACCCGTGTCGTTCACGCGCGCCCCGCCCTCCTCGTACCCGGCAGCCCGTAAGACTACGGGCCAGTGCCCCCGCCCCCGAACGCCCCGGCCCCCCGCCGGAGTTCGGCGGGGGGCCGGGGCCGCGTGCGGGGGGCGTCAGGCCGCGACCGGCGACACCTCGCGCGTCTCGTACCCGTCGACCGGGGAGGCCGAGGCCGAGTTGTACGCGTCGAGGTCGAGGATCTTCTCGCGCGCGGCGACGACCACCGGGACGAGCGCCTGCCCGGCGACGTTCGTGGCGGTGCGCATCATGTCGAGGACCGGGTCGATGGCCATCAGCAGGCCGACGCCCTCCAGGGGCAGGCCCAGGGTGGAGAGGGTCAGCGTCAACATGACCGTGGCGCCGGTCAGGCCGGCGGTGGCGGCCGAGCCGATCACCGAGACGAGCGCGATGAGCAGGTACTCCCTGACGCCCAGCTGGACGTCGAAGACCTGCGCGATGAAGATCGCGGCGAGGGCCGGGTAGATCGCGGCGCAGCCGTCCATCTTCGTGGTGGCGCCGAACGGGACGGCGAAGGAGGTGTACTCCTTCGGCACGCCGAGGCGCTCGGTGACCCTGACCGTGACGGGCATGGTGCCGACGGAGGAGCGGGAGACGAAGGCGAGCTGGATCGCGGGCCAGGCGCCCTTGAAGAACTGCAGCGGGTTGACCCTGGCGACCGTCGCCAGCAGCAGCGGGTACACGCCGAACATCACGAGCGCGCAGCCGATGTAGACGTCGGCGGTGAAGGTGGCGTACTGGCCGATCAGGTGCCAGCCGTACTCGGCGATCGCGTAGCCGATGAGGCCGACGGTGCCGATCGGGGCGAGGCGGATGACCCACCACAGGGCCTTCTGGAGCAGCTCCAGGACGGCCTCGGCGAGGGTGAGGACCGGCTGGGCCTTCTCGCCCAGCCGGAGGGCGGCGATGCCGGCGACGGCGGCCATGAAGACGATCTGCAGGACGTTCAGCTCGGTGAACGGCGTGATCACGTCCGTCGGGACGATGCCGGTGAGGAAGTCGAGCCAGGAGCCGGCGTTCTCCGGCTTCCGGCCGTCCTTCGGCGTCAGGCCGGTGCCCGCGCCGGGGTCGGTGAGCAGGCCGAGGACGAGGCCGATGACGACCGCGATCAACGAGGTGATCATGAACCAGAGGAGGGTGCGGGAGGCCAGCCGGGCGGCGTTGTCGACCTTCCGCAGGTTGGTGACGGACACCAGGATCGCGAAGAAGACCAGCGGGGCGACGGCCAGCTTCAGCAGCTGGACGAAGATGTGGCCCACCTTGTCGAGGGTGGTGTGGAGCCACTGGACGTCGTAGCTGCGGGCGATCCAGCCGAGGACCACGCCGAGGACGAGGCCGGCGACGATCTGGGCCCAGAAGGGGACCTTCGGCAGGCGGCGCTGGCCGGGCGCGCGAGGGGCGCGGGCGGTGCCGAGGGGGCCGCCGGACAGCTCGTCCGGGCCGGGCACGCGCATCGACGTGTGGGTGTCGCGGCTGGAGTCGGCGGAGGAGCCGGGGACCAGCGGGACCGCGGCGCGGCGCGGGGCGCCGGGGAGCGTCGGGTACGGGTCGTCCGCGTACGGCTCCGGGGACGGCTCCGCGCCCGGCTCGTCCACCTCCAGGGGTGGCATGTGGGCGACGAGCGGCGCCAGGTCGTGGAGGCGGGCGGCGAGCTCGGAGGCGCGCAGCCGGGACGCGGGCGCCTTGGCCAGGCACTGGACGATCAGCTGCCACAGCTCGTCGGGGATGCCGGGCAGGGGGACGACCGTCTCGGTGACGTGGCGGCGCAGCACGGCGCCCGGGTGCCCGCCGCCGAACGGGGTGAAGCCCGCCAGCAGCTCGTACAGGACGGTGGCGAGTGCGTAGACGTCGACGGCGGCGCGCGGCGGCAGTCCCTCGACGATTTCGGGGGCGAGGTAGTCGGGGGTGCCGATGATGCGGTTGGTGCGGGTGCGGCGCGGGGTGTCGATCAGCTTGGCGACGCCGAAGTCGGTGAGGAGGGCGGGGTGGGCGCCGCCCGGGCCGAGGGGGCCCTCCATGTCGAGCAGGATGTTCTCCGGCTTGACGTCCCGGTGGACGATCCCGGCGGCGTGCGCGGCGGCGAGGCCCTCGGCGACGTCCGCGACGACGGCGACGGCCGCGGCGGGCGCGAGGCGGCGCTCGCGGTCGAGGCGGCTGCGCAGGTCGGTGCCGCGGACGAGGTCCATGACCAGGGCCAGGTCGTTGCCGTCGACGACCAGGTCGCGCACGGCCACCACGTGCGGGTGCTCCAGCCCGAGCAGAGCGGTGCGCTCCTGGACGAAGCGGCCGACGAGTTCCTGGTCGGAGGCGAGGTCCTCGCGCAGCAACTTGATGGCGACGGGGCCCTTGGGCCCCTCCCCGAGCCACACCGTGCCGGCGCTGCCCCGCCCCAGGATCTGGTGGGCCGTGTACCTGCTGCCGATTTTCCGTGCCAAGACTGCTCCCTCAGCGGCTGGCGTTCGCGACCAAGTTACGCGGGTGCGGGCGCCGGTGGTCGCACGGGAGCCGAAATCACCCCCGGAAGTCGACAAAGCGACGGAGGCGGCGCGGGGCCGGGGAGGAGCGGCGGGCGGGGCGCGGGCCGTCCCGGGGGGGCGGGTACGGCGGAGGGGCCGTGCGGCCCGGGCCGGGGCGGCGCGGGGCCGCCCCGGCCCCGGGGTCACTGCCCCGTCGGCGGGGCGGGGGTCTCCGTAGCGCTGGTCAGCTCGGAGATCCAGTCGCTGACCTGGGAGAACGCGTCCCCGACAGCCTGCCAGTAGCTCTTGCCCTGGGCGATCCAGTCCTGGAGCGGGGTCAGCTCCCAGACGAGCCAGCCGGCCGCGACGAGGAGCACGACCGTGAACAGGCAGCCCTTCAGGCAGCCCAGGCCGGGGATGCGCATCGGGTTGGCGCTGCGCTGCCGCGGGGCCCGGGGCGCGGGCTGCGGCGGCTGGGGCTGCTGGGGCTGCTGGGGCGCCTGTGGCTGGGGGGCGTACTGCTGCCGGGGCGCCGGGGCGTACTGCTGGGGCTGGGGCGGCTGCGGGGCGTACTGCTGCGGCGGGGGCTGCGGGGCGTACTGCTGCCGGTGCTGCGGCGGGTACGGGGGCCGGTGCTGCGGCGGCTGTGGCTGCGGCGGCTGGGGGCGCCGCTGGGGGCGGCGGCGCAGGGGGTCCGCGTCGGGGTCGAGGTACTGGACCTGGGTCTGCTCGTTGCGGTCCCGGGCGGCGCGCAGCTGGGTCTGCCAGGGGTGCGGGTCCTCCGGTCCCGGTACGGGCGGCAGGACCGCGGTCGGGTCGGCCGCGCCGCCCGGTCCGCCGGGGCCGGGGCCGGTCTGCGGGAGGACGCTGGTCGCGGCCGCCGGGTCGTACTGCGGGGCGTTCGGGCCGGTGTTCGGGAGGACCTGGGTGGCGTCGGAGGCGCCGGGGACGTCCGGCACGGGCGCGGGGGACGGGTCGGGGGCGAGCAGCGCGTCGACGCCCTCGGCGGCCTCGATCTGCGCGGGGGACGCGTGGACGCCGACGCCGGCGGCGACGGTGCGCAGCGCCCGGGCGAGGTTCTCGGCGCCGGGGCGGCGGTCGGGGTCCTTGCTGAGGCAGCGCTCGATGACCGTCCACAGCGGGGCCGGCACGGTCGAGGGGCGGCGGGGCTCCTCGCTGAGGTGCCGGTGCAGGACCTCCAGCGCCGTGCCGCCCGCGAACGGGGGACGGCCGGTGACCAGCTCGTACAGCAGGATCCCGGCGCCGTAGACGTCCACGGCGGAGGTCTGCGGGCGGCCCTCGGCCGACTCGGGCGCGACGTACGCGGGGGTGCCGACGAACTCGTGGGTGCGGGTCAGGCCCGGGGAGTCGGCGAGGCGGGCGATGCCGAAGTCGGTGAGCATCGGGTGCATCCGCCCGTCCCGCTCGGCGAGCAGGACGTTCGCCGGCTTGAGGTCGCGGTGCACGATGCCGTCGGCGTGGCTGGCGGCCAGCGCGTCCGCGATCTGGGCGGTCAGGAGCGCCGCGGCGACCGGGGTCAGCGGGCCGTTCTCGCGGAGGTAGCGGTGCAGGTCGGGGCCGTCGATCAGGTCCATGACGAGGGCGAGCAGGTCGCCCTCGACCACCAGGTCGCGGGTGCGGACGATGTTGGGGTGGGTGAGGCGCAGGAGCACGGAGCGCTCCCGGAGGAAGCGCATCACGACGTCCGCGTCGTTCGCGAGCTCCTCCTTGAGGACCTTGATCGCGACGGTCTCGCCGGGCTGGCCGGGGACGGCCGCCTCGGCGCCCGCCGTCTCCCTCTGGCGGGCACGCCAGACGGTGCCCGTGGCGCCGCGTCCGAGCGGCTGCTCGAGCAGGTACTTGCTGCCGACTGGCCGCACGGTCATGCGCTCCCCGCGATCGTGGTCCAAGACTGGTGTTTCGTCCGACCCACTGTAGTGCCGTTCCGCTTCCTTCGAATTTTCGAATTTCTTCGTATTTCGCTCGAACATCTCGCCGCCGGACGGGACGGGAGGGAAGACGCGCGGGCGGAGCGCCCGGTTGCCCGGGCGCGGACGGGGGCGCGGGCGCGGACCCGCGCCCCCCGGTGGAGGAGAATCCCAAGATCGTCCTTCGCCGGACCGGGGGCGCCGGACCGGCGGCAGGTGGGAGGATGCACCTGCGCGGCGCGCCACGGGGACGGGAGCCCCCGGGGCGGGCCGTGCCGACCTGTACCGGACGACGTGTCCGCGCACGGGCGGGGGGCGTCGACGGCCCGCCCCCGCCGCCGGCGCGTCGCGCAGAAGGGACCGCTGACGGCGATGCAGATCCGGCTGACCGTCCTCGCGGCGCCGACCGGCGGGCAGACCGCGCGGCGCGCCTGCGACGTGCTCGTCACCGCCCCCGCCGGCACCGAGTTCACCGAGCGCCCGTCCGTCGTCGCCCGCGACGCCTCCGGCGAGCCCCTCGCCCTCGTACCGGTCCGCTTCGAGATCGCCGGTGACACCGACGCCCGCTTCGCGAACGGCGCCGCCGCCGTCACCGTCACCACCGGCGCCGACGGCACCGCGACCGCGCCCGCGCTGCGGGCCGGCGAGCGGACCGGGGAGTTCACCGTCCGCGCCGCCGTCCCGCAGCGCCCGGCCGTCGGCCCCGTCGCGTTCGCGGCGACCGTCACCGCGGGACGGGCCGACACCCTCGCCCGGACCGACGGGGCCCCGCTCACGGCCGCCCCCGGGAGCGAGTTCGCCCAGCGGCTCACCGTGCGGGCCACCCGCGGGGGAGCCCCCGTCCCCGGTGCCGCGCTGACCGCCGAGATGGTCACGGCGGGCCCCGACGGCACCCACGCGCCCAGCGGCGAGGGCCCCTACTTCAAGGACGCGAAGGGCGACCCGGTCCGCACGCTCACCGGTCTCACCACCGACGCGGACGGCCTCCTTGTGCTCCCGGCGATCCACGCGGACGGCCGGACCGGCACGTTCCTGCTGCGCCTGACCGCCCAGGGCGGCGCGACGCTGACGGTGGAGCTGGAGGTCACCGCCGCCTGACCCGCTCCGCGCCCCGGCGGCCCGCCCCTCGCCCCGCGAGGACGGCGGGCCGTCCCGCGTCCGGAGCCGCACGGAGGGCCGGCCGGCGGCGCCGCGGGCGCGTACGGGAGCGGCGGACCGCCGGTGCCACCGGCGCGTACGGGTGCTGACGGGCCGTCAGCGGCGCCGCGGGTTCGTACGCCGCGTCGGCGTCGCCGTCGACGGGTCCTCAGGCCAGGGGTGCTTCGGGTAGCGCCCGCGCAACTCCGCCCGCACCGCCCGGTACCCGTCCCGCCAGAACGACTCCAGGTCGGCCGTGACGGCCGCCGGCCGCCCCGCCGGCGACAACAGGTGCACCAGCACCGGCACCCCCGCCACCAGGGGCGTCCGGGCCAGCCCGAACACCTCCTGCACCTTCACCGCGAGGACCGGCCGCTCCTCCCCGTACTCCAGCCGGACCAGGGAACCGCTCGGCACCTCGATCCGCTCCGGCGCCAGCTCGTCCAGCCGCGCCGCCTCACCGCCCGCCCACGGCAGCAGCCTCCGCAGTGCCTCCCCGGCGTCGATCCGCGCCAGGTCCGCCCGCCGGCGCGCCGCCGACAGCTCCGGCTCCAGCCACTCGCCGGCCCGCTCCACCAGCGCCCCGTCCGACACGTCCGGCCACGGCGCCCCCACCACCCGGTGCAGGAACGCCAGGCGCTCCCGCAGCCGGACCGCCTCCCGAGACCAGCGCAGCACCCCGGGCCCCTCCCGGCGGAGCCCCTCCACCAGCGCCTCCCGTACGCGTTCGGGCGCGGCGTCCCCGAGCGGCCGCACGACCAGGTCGACCGCGCCCAGCCGCTCCGCCCACCGCGCCACGACATCGCCGTCCCGCCACCGCACCTCGTCGCCCGCCACCAGCAGGTGCCCGGCCGCGAGCCGCGCGGTGTCCTCGTCGCACACGGCGGCCAGCCGCACCCGGGCCGACGCCGAGTGCGCGGGCCGGTCGGCCACGGCCACCGCCAGCCAGTCCGCCGAGCGCAGGCCCGACCCGCGGCTCACCTCCGCACCGGTCCCGGCCACCGTCAGGAAGGAACCCCCGCCCCGTGCCCGCGCCACCCGCTCCGGGAACGCCAGCGCGACCACGATCCCGGCGGCCGCGTCGTCCGGCACCGCCCCGCCCCGCGCACCGCGGGCCCCACCGGACGCCTCCCCGCCGGACGCCCCCGCGCCGGGAACGCCCTCCGTGCCGGAAGCCGTCCCCGCCGCCCC
>JAAXOU010000013.1 GCA_012396115.1 Streptomyces somaliensis DSM 40738
TCCTCCGCGAGCGCCAGACTGGCCACGGCGCCGCGGAGTAGTCCGGAAGGGGCGGTGAACGGCCGGATGTCGCGGGGTGAGGGGCGGTGGACGGCCGGCGGACACGGGCGCCCCGGGCCCGCCGGCCGTCCACCGCCGGACGCCGGCCGTCCGGCCGCGGCGTCCGACGGACGCCGGCCGGTCGCCGCTGTCCGCCGCCGTCCGCCGCCGTCTAACCGCCGGTCGGGAAGGAGACCTCCACGCGGCGGTTCTTGCGGCGGCCCTCCTCCGTGCTGTTGTCCGCGATCGGGTACTGCTCCCCGTACCCGCGGATCTCGTACGCGATGTTCTGCGCCGCCAGCAGCGGCGACAGCACGCCGTGGACGGCGTCGGCGCGCTGCTTGGACAGGAGGTCGCCGTGGGCCTCGGAGCCGAGGTCGTCGGTGAAGCCGAAGACGCGGATCCTCGTGGCGTTCCGCTTCTTGATCTCCTCGGCGATCGCCGCGATGCGGGAGCTCGCCTCGGGCGTCAGCTTGGCGCTGTCCTTGCCGAACAGGACCTCCGCCTGGAGCGCGAACTTCAGGTTGGTGTTGGTCTCCTCGCGGCGCTCCTCACCGCCCTCGGACTCCACGATGGACACGATCGGCAGCACCTTCGCGGCCGCCAGGGTGGCCCCTTCGCGCATCTTCAGCCCGGGGGCGGCCGGGTCGATCTCCGGCACCGGCGCGGAGGCCTCGGTTCCGGGCGGCACGGCCCCCGGCGTCTCGTCGGCGTGCGCGGCGGGAGGGACGGCGAGGTGGGCTCCGGCGAGGAGCGCGAGGGTACCGAGGAGGCTGGTGAGGGGGCGGCGGTTGGGAGCGCGCATCACGAGATCTCGATGGTCGCGGGGGACATCTTCGGCAGTTGGAACTCCACCTGCGTGGTCGTGGCGGGAGGCGCGGGGAACTGAATGAAGATCACGATGGACTCACCCGCCTTCACGGTGGTCACCCCGGTGGTCGTGAGCGGATACCCCTCCGTGTCCCGCAGCACGTAGTAACGCTTCTTGTCCGTCTTGTCGATGAGGGTGGCACCGGCGAAGGACGGCCCGGTCTTCTTGACCTGAAGTTCCTCGCCGTTCCATTCGAGGGGGGCGTCGAGCGTCTCGGAGGTGGGGTTCTTCAGAGTTCCCGTCACCGTCAGGAAACCGCCCCGGTCTCTGGCGGCGCTGTGGATGACGAGTTCCAGCCCGCCCGCTCCGTTCAGTGTGGCGAGCGTCTTGCCGGTGTCCGGCCCGTTTCCCCCGCCGCTGGAAGGGGCCTGGGAGGCAGGGACGGACGATGCGCTTCCCGCTTTGTCCGGTGTCCCCTGCCCGCCGCTGCTGCCTGCGCTGTCACCACCGCAGGCAGTAAGCAGGAAGGCCAGCGTCGCCGCCGTCATGCCCGTCACGGCGCTACGCGCGGTCGCTCCGCTTCTCATACCCATGAATGTCATTCCCTCTGCGTTCCTTCGTGGTCAGTCCTCGGCGAGCCGCACCTCGAAAAGGTCGGCCATATCCGGAAGATCCCTCGAGTCCAAGTCGAGGACGGAGCCCTCGCAGTTCAACGACCCCGGTGACGACGGGTTCTCACCGTCGGCCGGTTCCCCGGTCGGCTCCTCGACTGGTTCCTCAGTCGGTTCCTCGGCTGCTTCCTCGGCCGGTTCGAAGTCACAACGGGGAACGACGACCGCCGTGGCCGTCGCCACGGCGTGGTCCCCTTCCGTACCCGGCAGGATCGTGTCGCCCACCGGCCTTCCGGACTTCACGGTCACCGTGAACCCCCAGCGACCGTCGGTGAGTGCGTCGCAGCCCTGTACCGTCGCGCCGTTCCGGGCGGCGTAGGTGTGACTCGCTCCGCAACCGTCCTCGCCGACCAGTTCACCGGCGAAGAGGTCCGCCAGTCCGCCGGCGTCGAGACCGCCCATCTGGAAGAGGTCCCTCGACTCCTTGGCCGCTGCCAGCGCGGCGGCGTCCGCCGCCGACTGCGCACCGTTCCGGGTCGCTCCCGCCTGGCCCACCGCAAGGAACGCGAGTGCGAGAAAGAGCAGACTCACCACCATGAACACGTAGAGCGGCGAGGCCTGTCCGGACTCCCGGCCGTGGCGGACAGCGCCTCTCAGCCCCCGATGATCTTGCTGACCTGGGAACGCAGCCCCGACGCGATGGTGTTGCCGATCCCCGAGCCGACCAGGGCCGCGATGATCACCCCCACCAGGATGATGATCCCCACGTACTCCACCGCCCCCTGGCCCCGGTCCCCCCGGTGCTTCAGGGCGGTCGTCGTGGTGTGCGCCCAGGTGCCCACGTACACCTTGGCCTGGGTCAGGGCCTTCAGTGCGATGTTCGACATGGCGGTCCCCTCCGGGATCGGGATGGTGCGGGTCTTCGGTGCCGTGTGCGCGTGGTGCGGGGCGGGCCCCGGCGGGCACGCGGGTGGAAGCGTGCCCGTACGCGGGGTGGGCCCCCTCCATGATGGGGCCCAGGGCCCGCTCATGGGTCCGAATCGGCGATCGGGCCCGGGAACGGTGGTCAGCCACGGCCTGTCGCGCCCCCCGTCGTCTCGCGTCGGCTCGTCAAAGAATGTCCCACATCCGCTTGCGGAAGCGAAGCTCCTTCCGCACATTCGGCCGGGCGGCGGCCGTGTTCCCGCGCCGGGGGCGGCGGGGCCGCCGACGGCCCGGGGGCCGTGTCCGGGAACGGGGTGTGTGCGGTCGCGGACGGCCGCCGCCGTGTACGGGTCGCCCGGGTCACCGTCAGCCGCCCAGCAGGTCCGTCAGGTCGGCACCCGAACCGTAGTAGAAGCTCAGTGTGATGAGGATCATCGTGGCGGGCAGCATCACCAGCGTCACCACGAGCGTGGTCTTCGGGACCGCCTTCGCCGCCGCGCGGCGGGCGTTCTGGGCGTCGGTGCGGCGCATGTCGTTGGCGATCTGGATGAGGGTGTCGACGATGGGCGCGCCCAGTTCCTCGCCCTGCTGGAGGGCGGTGACGAACATCGACACCTGCTCGGAGGCGTTGCGCCTGCGGAGCTGGTCGAAGGCCTCGCGGCGGCTGACGCCCATGTCCATCTGGCGCAGGGTGATGCGCAGTTCGTCGGCCCAGGGGCCGGAGTACTTCTCCGCCACCCGTTCCAGCGCCTGGCGGAAGCCGAGGCCGGCGGAGACGACGACGGCGAGGACGTCGAGGAAGTCGGGCAGGGTGCGCTCGATGTCGTCCCTGCGGCGCCGGATCGCGATGCGCAGCAGGACGTCCGTCCACGTCAGTCCGTAGGCGAGGACGATCAGCGCGACGACGGGCTGGCCGCGCAGCAGCATCGCCAGGGCGGCGGCCGCGCCGAGGGCGCCGTACACGGCGCGCCGGGCGGCGTACCGGTCGACGGTGAGGCCGCCGGGGTTGCCCGCCATGTCGAGGCGGCGGCGCAGGGCGGTGACGCGCCGGGGGCCCATGAGGCGCAGCACGGACGGGGCCCAGCGCATGCCGAGCCGGTCGACGCCGGAGCCGACGGCGGAGGTGCGGGTGGCGCCGACCTCCAGGGCGACGGCCAGGTCGCCGGGGAGTTCGGCCTCGGCGCGGTACAGGCGTACGCCGTGGAAGACGCCGTACACGGCGAGCGCCGTCAGCGCGGCCAGCAGGAGCGCCATGTCGCGTTCCCCTCCTCTCCCTCTCCCCGGCGCATCAGACGCGGACCCGGGACAGTCGGCGGATCAGGACGAACCCCGCCGTGTACAGCGCGAACGCGATGACCGAGCCGGCCTGTCCGGCGAACGACCCGGTCATCTCGTCGAGGGCTCCCGGGTTCATGCCGTTGATCATGAGGAGGAAGCCGAGACCGAGGAGGGGCAGGGCGAAGGCGGTGACCTTGACCTGGGAGAGCAGGGTGGCGACCTCGCGGCGGGTCTCCTTGCGCTCGTCGAGCGTGCCGGTGAGGTTGCGCAGCGAGCCGACGACCTGGCCGCCGGCCCGGTTGGAGAGGACCAGGGTGGTGACCAGGACGACGAGTTCGCGGGAGGGCAGCCGGTCGGCGAGGGCGCCGAGGGCGTCGTCGAGGCTGTGGCCGACGGCGAGCTGGTCGGCGACCCTGCGGAGTTCCTCGCCGGCCGGGTCGTCGAGTTCGTCGGCGGCCATGGAGATGGCGGTGCGCAGGGCGAGGCCGGCCTGGGTGGCGTTGGCGAGGACGCGCGTCAGCTCGGGCAGCTGGTTGATGAACGCCTCGGTGCGGCGCCTGCGCTGCCAGTCGAGGAACGCGTCGGCGCCCCACAGCCCGGCCAGGACGGCGAGGACGCCGAAGAACGGGGCGAACAGGGCGGCGACCGCGGCGTACAGGGCGAGGAGGCCGGCCAGGGCGTAGACCGCGTACTCGGCGGGGGTGAGGGCGAGGCCCGTGACGGCGAGCTTCCGTTCCAGGCGGCGGCCCGGCCCCGTGCGGCGCAGCCGGCGGTCCAGGCCGGGGAACCGGCGGCCGCGGGCCGCGGCGGGGGCGGGGCCCGTCTGGGCCATCCGCGCCACGAGCGCCTTCTGCTGCGCCCTGCCCGCGGCGTGGGCGTGCACGCCCAGGACGGCGAGGAGGCCGGCCAGGAGGGTGGCGCCGAGCGTCAGGAGCGGGAGGTTGTCCATCGTGTCGTCTGTCCGTCGATTCCGGGAGGGGGCTGCGGTGGCGGGCTACGCGGCGGTTCCGCGCAGGGCCAGTTGGGCGTCGCTGTGGGCGACGCCGAACGCGGCGGGGGCCGGTTCGTTGTGCAGGTACAGCCGTTCGGCGACCCGCCGGGGCAGCGGGTGGTGGGTGAAGTGGCCGTGGACGCGGCCGTCCGGGGTCATCGGCCGGGCCTCGAAGCGGCAGACCGACACGATGCGGTACTCCTCCCGGCCGTGCGAGTCGACGACCGCGATCTCGGTGATCCTGCGGGAGCCGTCGGCGTGCCGGGTGAGCTGGACGATCACGTCGACGGCGCTGTTGATCTGGTCCCGGATGGCCGCGAAGGGCACCTCCACCTCCGACATGGAGGCGAGGGTCTGCAGGCGTGTCAGGGCGTCCTCGGCGCTGTTGGCGTGGACGGTGGCGAGGGAGCCGTCGTGGCCGGTGGACATGGCTTGGAGCATGTCGAGGGTCTCGCCGCCGCGGACCTCGCCGACGATGATGCGGTCGGGGCGCATGCGCAGGGAGTTGCGGACGAGGTCGCGGATGGTGATGCGGCCCTTGCCCTCGACGTTGGCGGGCCTGGACTCCAGGGTGATGACGTGGGACTGCTGGAGCCGCAGTTCGGCGGAGTCCTCGATGGTGACGATGCGCTCGCCGTCCGGGACGAGGCCGGACAGGGCGTTGAGCAGGGTGGTCTTGCCGGTGCCGGTGGCGCCGGAGACGATCACGTTGAACTTGGCGCGCACCAGCCCGGAGAGCAGCATCACCATGTGCTCGTCCAGCGATCCGAGGGCGACCATCTCGTGGAGGGTGAAGGCGCGGGGGAAGCGGCGGATGGTGAGGACGGGGCCGCTGAGGGAGAGCGGCGGGATGACGACGTTGACGCGTTCGCCGGAGGGGAGGCGGGCGTCGACCATGGGGTTGGACTCGTCGACGCGGCGGTTGACGGTGGAGACGATGCGCTCGATGGTCTGCATCAGCTGCTCGGCGGAGGAGAAGCGCATGGGCAGCCGCTCGAGGCGGCCGTGCCGCTCCACGTACACCTGGTCGGGGCCGTTGACCATGATCTCGCTGACGGAGGGGTCCTCCAGGAGCGGTTCGAGGATGCCGAGGCCGAGCGCCTCGTCGACGACGCGGCGGATGAGGTGGGACCGTTCGGCGGAGGACAGGACGGGGCCCTCGCGGCTGATGATGTGGCCGAGGACCCGTTCCAGGCGCACGCGGCGGTCGGCGGCCGGGAGGGCGGACATCTCCGCGAGGTCGATCTCCTCCAGGAGCTTGCCGCGGTAGGTGCCGACGAGGTGGTCCTCCTCGCCGTCCCTCCCGCCGGCCGGCTCGGAGCCGGTGATGCGTGCCCGCAGGCTCATGGGGTCCCTCCTTCGCTGGTCGTGACGGGCATGGTGGCGGTCCTGGTGACCGGGTCGAAGCCGAGGAGGGGCAGGACGGTGGGGACGCGGACGGTCACGGTCGCCGTGACGTCCTCGGCACCGGCGGGGGCGCTGACCGCGGCGCCGCCGGCGAGCCAGCCGCTCATGGCGCCCCGGCCGGCCGCCTCGCCGTCGCCGCCCTGGGAGGCGACGCGGGCGGCGGCGCGGGCGGCGGTGCCGGCCTGCTGGGCGGCGTAGGCGACGATGCCGAGCTGGACGGCGGCGAGGGCGGCGGTCAGGAGGACGGCGATCCAGCCCGCGAACTCGATGGCGGCCTGGCCCCGGTCGGGGCGCTCCCCGCGGTTCCGCGGGGCGCCGGGCCGGTGTCCGGTCACGGTCACGGGTCTCACCCCTCCCGCTCGTCGGCCGCGGCCGCGTGGGCCTCGACGGTGAAGGGGAGGTTCGCGCCGGGGAAGAGGGCGGGGACGCGGATGCTGACGTCGGCGGTGAACAGGTCGCCCGCGCTGCCGCAGGACGTACTCGCGGACCAGGCTCCGGACAGCGTCCGCCCGGCCGCGCCGGCGCAGTCGCCGCCGACCGCGCCGGCGCGGGCCGCCTCGTCGGCGGCGTTGCCGGCCAGGGAGTACGTGTAGCCGATGAGCGCGGCCTGCCAGAGCAGGAGCAGTACGCCGAGCACGAGCGGCACCAGGCCGGTGAACTCCACCGCCACCTGTCCCCGGTCGCCGCGCGGCGCGGCGGTCGGTGCGCGTCCCACGGGCCGCCCTCCCCTCCCCGTCATTTCCTGCGCGTCCTGAGCAGCCTGCCCGGCCGGTCGCCCGCCGACTCCGGGGCCTTGACGAGGCCGAGTTCGCCGGCGAGCGCCCACAGGGCCTGCTTGACGGCCGACCTGGGGTCCAGTTCGTGCATGCGGCCCGCGTCGACGGCCGACTGGAGCTCCTTGAAAGCGGCGGGGACGCTGGTGCGGGCGACGCGGGTGCCGGTGATCCTCTCGACGAGGGCGGGCTGGATCTCCGTGTGGCGGGTGTGGCGGTTGACGACGGCCGTGGTGTCCTCGGCCTTGCGGATCTGGAGCCGGTCCCAGAGGCGGACCGTGCGCTTGGCGGCGCGGACCGCGACGACGTCGGGGGTGAGGACGAGGAGGGCCGTGTCGGCCATCTCGACGGCGGCGGCGTTCGCGGAGTCCATCTTCGTGCCGCAGTCGACGACGACGACCTCGTGGCGGTGGCGCAGGGCGCTGACGATCTGGCGGGCGGACCGGTCGGTGACCTCCTCGCCGCGTTCGCCGTCGGCGGGGGCGAGGAGCAGGGAGAGGCCGGTCGGGTGGGTGTAGAGGGCGTCCTGCAGGACGCGGGGGGTGATGTCCTCGATGGCGGCGAGGTCGGCGGCGGAGCGGCGGAACTGCACGTCCAGGTAGGAGGCGACGTCGCCGGACTGGAGGTCGAAGTCGGCCAGGGCGGTGCTGCGGCCGGAGGCGCGGGCGGCGAGGGCGAGTTGGACGGCGGTGACGGTGGTGCCGACGCCGCCCTTGGCGCCGCTGACGGTGACGACGGTGCCGCCCGGCCCGTCGGGGGCGTCGCCGGACCGGCCGAGGTGGCGGCGGACGCCGGCGGCCCAGGCGGCGGCGGACTGGACGCGCTGGGCGAGCTCCTCGTACGCGAGGGGGAGGCCGACCAGGCCGCGGGCGCCGGAGTCCATGGCGGCCGAGTACAGGCCGGGGCTGGTGTCGGCGGTGACGAGGACGACGCCGACGGCGGGGAAGCGGAGGGCGACCTCGCGGATCAGGTCGAGGGCGGGGACGGGGCCGATCCGCTCGTGGACGAGGACGACCTCGGGGAGGCCGTCGACGGACTCGGCGGCCGCCCGGGCGAGGGCGTCGACGAGGGTGGTGGAGTCGCCGGCCGGTGCGGGGGCGGCCTGCTCGACGTCGGGGAGCTGGCCGAGCAGGGTGGTGAGGGCGCGGGCGGCGTCGGGGTCGCCGGCGGCCGCGAGGACGCGAACGGTCATCGTGCGGTCCGCCCCCTCACTTGTTCTTGTCTTCGTCGAGCGTGTACGTCGAGTCGCCGGGCTTCAGGGCGGCGGGGCCGTCCTTCGGCAGCAGGGCGAGGCGCACGTGCTCGGCGAACGACTCGGCGTAGGCGACGCGCTGGGCGTCGGCGGTGGTGAGGGCGAAGGTGATCGGTACGGCCTCGCGGGCGCCGCCGGCCGTGCCGCGGTCGCTCCCGCGCTGGTCGAGGGGGGTGAGCTTGCCGACGTCGAGGACGCGGGCGCCGGCGACGATGAGCCGGGACTCGGCGACGGCGTTCCTGCCGCGGCCCTCGTCGTCGAAGGTGGCGAAGATGTTCACCCGCGCCCCGGCGGTGATCTTGCCGGCGACGCCGGTGGAGGCGTCGATCATGATGGCGATCTCCTGCTCCCCGCTCGCGAGGGCGGGCCGGTCGGCGACCATGTCGCGCTGGAGCAGGGAGCCCTTCCTGAGGTCCGAGACGGCGATCTTGCCCCGGACGGCGGAGAGGTCCCTGACGGCGTTGGCGGACAGCCACCGCTCGGGCATGGTGATCTTCTCGAACTGGCCGGGCCCCAGGGGCGCGTAGGCCGGTACGTCCGCCTTGACGCGGTACGCCGCGACCTCCGGTCCGACCTTCGCCTGGACGTCGCCGACGATGGCGACGACGCCGGCGAACGCGCCGAGGGCGCACAGGACGGACAGGGCGAGCAGGATGACGCCGCGGCGCTGACGTGCGTTCATGGGCGGGAGGACCTCGTGGGGTGGCGGGCGGGGAGGGGACGGGGACGCCGGGGCGGGGCGCCGGGACGGGTCACGACGCGTGCCGCATCGGCGTGCCCGGGTGCGGGGCGGCGAGGTCGCCGCCGGGCCCGGGCGCCGGGGGCGGGGCGAGCGGGGCGGCGCAGAAGCCGCACCGGTCGCCGAGGAGTTCGACGCCGCACCAGGCGCAGGTCTCGCGGCGCACGGAGGACACGAGCTGGTGCAGTACGGGCAGGTCGGGCAGGTACGCGGCGAACTCCACGAGCTTGGCCGTGCCCCACCAGGCAGCGGAGGCGGCGGGCCGCGGGACCTCGTCGACGCCCTGGACGCGCCAGGCGGGGGCGAGGGTGCCGGTGACCCAGTCGGCGGCGAGCTGGCCGCGGGCGACGGCCATGCGGGTGGCGAACCCGGGCCCGGGGAACGGGTCGCCGCCCTGGGAGCCGAGGCGGACGAGGCGGGGCTCCGGGCCGGCGAGGACGGCGAACTGGGTGCCGGGCACCCAGGACTTGGCGTGCGCCTTGAGGGTGACGGGGACGCGGTCGAGGCGGGCGACGGAGTTGAGCACGGCGCCGGCGTGGACGTAGTGGGCGAGGAGCCGGGCGGCGGTGGCGAGGACGCCGGGGCCGAAGTCGCAGGCGGACAGCTGGCGGAGCTGGCGGGCGAGGACGGCGACGCCGAGCGGCGGCAGGTCCAGCGGCAGCAGGGCGATGCGGTCGCTCTCCAGCAGGGCGCGCACGGTGTGCAGGCGGTGCACGTGGGCGGTGGGAGTGGAGGACGGGTAGAGGGCGACGAGGTGCCCGTACCGCTCCACGAGGGCCTGGGTGTCGGCGAGGGCGGCGGCCAGGGACTGGGCGTCGGGCGGGGGGAGCACGACGGCGCCGGGGGTGTGGGGGTCGGACGGTGGTAGCACCAGGTCGGCGCTGGTGACGGCAATCGCGGTCGGCACGCTGGTTCCCCGTTCGGTTCCGGTCACCGGTGTTCCCGGCGTGTCGCGGGGCCCGCGACACCTTTCGCTCCGTGTGTGCTCCTGACCCGCACTTTATCGGCGGGAACGGGAGCGGAGAACCGCTTTGGGACTCCTCATGACAGATCACACGATCCCCATAAGCCGCCAAATCCGCCCAATCGCCTACGAATTGGGCAGCGCGCCGCCCCGCGGCGGCTGCGGCGCCCTCACCACGGCAGGTCGCGCACCTGCTGGACGCAGAGCACCAGGAACAGCACCCCGGCCGCGCCCAGCATCGCGTTGGCGAGCCACCCGTTGCGCCAGCCGCGGGGGGTGCGGGAGGAGTTGAGCAGCCACAGCAGGGTCAGGGCGAGGAACGGCATGAAGAAGGCGCCGACCACGCCGTAGACGACGACCAGGAAGAACGGCTGGTCCAGGAAGAGCAGCGCCATCGGCGGGAAGGTCAGCCACAGCAGGTACGCGCGGAACGGCGCCGACCGCTCCGCCGGCACCGCCGCCTCCCCCGGCGCCGCGGGGGCGCCGCCGCGGCCCCGGAGGCGGGTGACGAAGTCCGCGAACAACAGGCTCACGCCGTGCCACACGCCGATCAGCGAGGTGACGGAGGTGGCGAAGAACCCGACGAGGAACAGCTTCGCCGTGGCCGTCCCGTACCGCTCCTCCAGCAGCCCGCCGAGGTCGACCAGGCCCCTGTCGCCCTGGGCGAGGACGATGCCCGAGGTGTGCAGCAGCTCGGCGCCCACGATCAGCATGGCCACGACGAAGATCCCGGTCGTCGCGTACGCGACCCGGTTGTCCAGCCGCATCACCCGCATCCAGCCGGTGTCCCGCCACCCCTTGGCGTTGACCCAGTAGCCGTACGCGGCGAGGGTGATCGTGCCGCCGACCCCGCCGACCAGGCCCAGGGTGTAGAGGAGCGAGCCGTCCGGGAGGGCCGGGACCAGGCCGGCGGGGAGGTCTCCGAGGTTCGGGGCGACCCGTACCGCCAGGTAGACGGTGACCAGGAACATCACGCCGACGAGGGCCGTCATGACCTTCTCGAAGACGGCGTACCGGTTGAACCAGACGAACAGCAGCCCGCCCACCCCGCACAGGACCGCCCACCACTTCAGGCCCATGACGCCGGGGAACAGCGCGGCCAGCGGCAGGGCCGTGGAGGACATGGCGGCGGCGCCGTAGACGAAGCCCCACACGGCGACGTAGCCGGTGAAGTAGACGGTCGTCCACGGGCCCAGGGAGCGCCAGCCGTCGAGGAGGGTGCGGCCGGTGGCCAGGTGCCAGCGGCCGGCGGCCTCGGCGAGGGAGATCTTGATCAGGCAGCCGAGGACGGCCGCCCACAGGAGGGTGTAGCCGTACTTGCCGCCGGCGACGAGCGTGGCGACCAGGTCACCGGCGCCGACGCCGGTCGCGGCCACCACGATGCCGGGGCCGACGTGCCGCCAGCTCGGTCGGCGCGGTACGGGCGAGGGCGCCCCGCCCCCGCCGCGCGCCGCGCCGTGAGCGGTGTCCGCGGTGTCCGCCATGAGCCGTCGGCCCCTTCCGTCTCGCCAGTGGTGCGCACGTCACCCAAGCGTCCGCCGTGCGGACGCGCAAGGGCACATGCCGGAGCGGCCCTTTCCGGCCACGACCGGAGTTCCTCCTTGACGCATGCATGACACCGCACCATTCTGCGACGCACGGGGTCACCCACCCCGCCCCCCACTCAGGAGACAGCATGCGACTACGCATACCCGGTGGACGGTCCGTCACCCTCGCGGCCGTCCTCGCGCTCGCGGTCGTGGCGCCGCTCACCGCCACCGCGGACACCCCCGACGCGGCTCCCGCCTCCTCCGCGGCCCCGGCCGCCGACGAGGTCGTCCGCCAGTACCGGATCCACGGCCCCTCCACCCCCGCCGAGCGGACGGCCGTCGCCGCCACCGGAGCCTCCGTCGACGAGGTGGACGAGCGTGCGGTCGTCGTCAGCGCCGACTCCGCGCAGGTCCGCCGCCTGCGCGCGCTCGGCCACCGCCTGGAGGCGCTGCCCGACCCCGGCGCCCGCATCGACCGCGGCACCGTCAAGCCGATGGACTTCCCGTCCGCGGACTCCCGCTACCACAACTACGCGGAGATGACGGCCGAGATCAACCAGCGGCTCCAGCAGTACCCGAACATCATGAGCAAGCGGGTGATCGGCAAGTCGTACCAGGGCCGCGACATCGTCGCCATCAAGATCAGCGACAACGTGGCGACGGACGAGGCCGAGCCCGAGGTGCTGCTCACCCACCACCAGCACGCCCGCGAGCACCTCACGGTCGAGCAGGCCCTCTACCTGCTGCGCGAGTTCGGCGCCGGGTACGGTTCCGACTCCCGGATCACCAACGCCGTCAACGGCCGCGAGATCTGGATCCTGCCCGACCTCAACCCGGACGGCGGCGAGTACGACATCGCCAGCGGCACCTACCGCAGCTGGCGCAAGAACCGGCAGCCCAACGCCGGCTCCTCCTACGTCGGCACCGACATGAACCGCAACTGGGCCTACAAGTGGGGCTGCTGCAACGGTTCCTCCGGCTCCAAGAGCTCCGACACCTACCGTGGTTCGGCCCCCGAGTCCACGCCCGAGGTGAAGGTCGTCGCCAACTTCGTCCGCTCCCGCGTCGTCGGCGGGAAGCAGCAGATCCGGGCGGCGATCGACTTCCACACCTACGGCGAGCTGGTCCTGTGGCCGTTCGGCTGGACGTACTCCGACACCGCGCCCGGCATGACCCAGGACGACCGGGACGCCTTCGCCGCCGTCGGCCGCAAGATGGGCGCCAGCAACGGCTACGCCGCCGAGCAGTCCAGCGACCTGTACATCACGGACGGGTCGATCGACGACTGGCTCTGGGGTGACCAGCGCATCTTCGGCTACACCTTCGAGATGTACCCGGGCAGCTCCTCCGGTGGCGGTTTCTACCCGCCCGACGAGGTGATCGAGCGCGAGACCGCGCGCAACCGCGACGCGGTGCTCCAGCTGGTGGAGAACGCCGACTGCATGTACCGGGCGATCGGCAAGCAGCAGCAGTACTGCCCGGCCACCTGAGCCGCCGGGCCCGCCCTCCCCGCGGGGGCGCCCGACCGCACCCGTCCTCCGCGGCGGCACGGCCCCCCGTGCCGCCGCGGAGGCGTGCCGGGCGGCGGAAGGGGGCCGGCCGGCCCGGCCGGGCCGCCGGTCCGGTGTCCGCCCCGGTGTTGGACACCGCCGGGCGGGGTGCGCGACGATCTGCCCACCGGGTTACGAGGAGAGGGGGGCCCGATGGCCGCCGGACAGCCGGGGGAACCCGACGCGCTCACCGCTCGGCTCGCGGACGAGCGGGTCGACCACCGGTTCAAGGGCCTGCCGCCGGACGCGGACGGCCTGACCGTCGGCGAACTCGCCGCCCAGCGGCGCACCGTCTTCGCCGGCGGCTTCACCACGCCGCTCCTGACGCTGTCCGCCGAGGCCCTGGAGCACAACCTGGCGCTGCTGGGGGCGTACTCCGAACGCCACGGCCTGGCGTTCGCCCCGCACGGCAAGACGACGATGGCGCCGGGGCTGTTCGCCCGGCAGCTGGCGCACGGCGCCTGGGGCGTCACGGTGGCGGTCCCGCACCAGGCCCGGGTGTGCCGGGCCTTCGGGGTGCGGCGGGTCTTCCTGGCGAACGAGCTGGTCGACGCGGCCGCCCTGCGCTGGGTCGCCGGGCAGCTCGCGGACGACCCCGGCTTCCGCTTCGTCTGCTACGTCGACTCGCCGCGCGGCGTGGAGCTGATGGAGGAGGCTCTGGCCGGGTCCGCGCGGCCGGTGGACGTGGTGGTCGAACTCGCGGCGGGCGAGGGCGCCCGGACCGGGGTGCGGACGGACGCGGCGGCCCTGGAGGTCGCCGGCGCGGCGGCGCGGGCGAAATCGCTGCGGCTGGTCGGCGTCGCCGGGTACGAGGCGCAGGTGCCGGACGCCTCCCCGTCGACCGTGCGGGCGTGGCTGCGGCGGCTCGTCGCGCTGACGGCGGAGCTGGACGCGGCGGGGCTGTTCGCGGACGCGGGCGAGATCGTCCTCAGCGCGGGCGGCAGCGAGTGGTTCGACGCGGTCGCGGACGTGTTCGCGCGGGTGCCGGAGCTGTCGGCGCCGGTGCTGAAGCTCCTGCGGTCGGGGGCGTACGTCTCCCACGACCACGGGCACTACGAGCGGCTGACGCCGTTCAACCGCGTCCCGGAGGAGGGCGCGCTGGAGCCGGCGTTCCGGCTGTGGGCACAGGTCGTCTCCCGGCCCACGCGGGAGGAGGCGTTCCTCAACGCGGGCAAGCGGGACGTCTCGTACGACCTGGGGCTGCCCGTGCCGCACCTGGTGCGGTCCGGCCGGGACGGCGCGGTCCGCCCCGCGGAGGGGATGGCGGTGACGGCGCTGTCGGACCAGCACGCCTGGCTGCGGACGGACCCGCGGGGCACCGGGCTGGAGGTCGGCGACTGGGTGGCGCTGGGGCTGGCGCACCCGTGCACGGTGTTCGAGAAGTGGCCGCTGATCCCGCTGGTGGAGGCGGACGGGACGGCCGTCGACTACGTCCGCACGTTCTTCTGAGCCCCGGCCCTCCGGGGCGGGGCCCCCGGTGGGCCCCGCCCTCCGCAAGGGGTCAGGCGCGGGAGGGCTCGCGGTCCTCGGCACGGCGCGGCGCGGGCAGCCACACGCCGCCGGTGAAGTCGGAGCGGCGCAGCAGCAGCTGGGCGCCGACCGCGCACGCGACGGCGGCCAGGGCGAAGCCGTACGCGGGGGTGCGGCCGTCGGCCGCGGTCACGTACACGAGGCTCGCCGACAGGACGGCGACGGCGCGGCCGGCGCGGCCGTTCCAGGCGGTCGCGGCGAGCGGCGGCACGGCCCACAGCAGGTACCAGGGCTGGACCACCGGGGAGAGCGCCACCAGCGCGAGCAGGGCGAGGCCCAGGGCGTGCAGCGGGTCCAGCCGGCCGCGCGCCACCCACGACGCGAGGTAGGCGACGAGGGCGAGGGCCAGGGTCAGGCCCATGGCCTGGACGGCCCGCTGGACGGGCTCCGGCTCGGCGCCGGACAGGTGGTACATGCACTCGCCCAGGACGACGCCGAGGTCGCTGCTGAGGGAGAGCGCGGTGTGGATCGTCCCGGCGACGCCCTGGGTGCGCAGCCAGCCGAAGCCGGTGCCGGCGCACAGCGTCGTGCCGACCGCGACGCCGGCGGCTACGGCACCGGGCCCGAGCAGGCCCTTCGCGACCCGCCGCAGCAGCGGCCCGGACGCCTCGCGGCCGACGGCGACCCCGATGAACAGCAGCGCGAGCACGGCCGGCGACTTGACCGTCGCGGCGAGGGCGACGAGGGCGCTGCCCGCGACCCAGCGGCCGCGGCGCACGGCGAGCGCGGTGCCCGCCAGGAGCAGGCCGCCCGTCAGCCCGTCGTTGTGGAGCCCGCCGACGACGTGGACGAGGAGCAGCGGGTTGAGCGCGCCGAGCCAGAGCGCGCCCGCGGTGGCCCGGCGCGGGGCGAACCGGAGCAGCGCCCAGAAGACCAGGGCGAGCGCGGCGACGGCGACCACCCGCATCCCGAGCACGGCCGGCACGATGTGCCCGGCCGCCGTGGCGGCGACGGCCTTCGCGAGGAGCAGGAAGGCCGGGCCGTACGGGGCGGGGGTGTCCGTCCAGTGCCCGCCGACGCTCGCGGCGGCCGTCCCGCCGATCCCGTCGGGCGCGAGGACGGACGGCCCGTGGCGGTACACGTCGTGGCCCTCGACGAGCATGGCGCCCTGCGCGACGTAGCTGTAGACGTCGGCGCTGTACAGCGGCGGGGCGAGGAGGAGCGGGGCGGCCCACCAGGCGAGCGTGGCGGCGGCCGCCCGGGCCCGCACGGCGGCGCCGCCGGCGACCAGCCGCCCGTACCGCCACCAGGCGACGACCAGGAGGGTGAGCCCGACGAGGGCCAGGAGCGTCCCGGGCCGCGCCGCGTCCTGGGCGCGCGGGAACCACAGGCCCCACGAGTCCCCGGCCGGCAGTGCGCCCGCGGCCCAGCCGCCCAGGGCGATCCCCGCGGACCCGGCCGCGCCCAGGCGCCTGCATCCGGCGACGCTCCTCAAGGACCACATGGGGAGTCAACCTACCCGGCCGTGCCCGCCGGCCCACCTCGACGGGCGGAACCCCCTCCCGCTCCCGCCCGGCCGCGGGAGCCGCCGGACGGGAGCCCTCGCGGCCGCGGACCGGTACGGGGCCGACCCGGGACGGCCCGGCACCGGCTCGCCGGGGCGCGGCGGAAACCGGTCGCGGTCCCCCGGCGGCCCCGACCTGCGCGGAACCCGCCGGGCCGCCCCCGCCGGCCCCCGGCGTGGCGCAAAACACGAGGCGTGGTGGACCGCACGGCCGTAAGCTCGCGACATGCAGGTCACCCAGTCGGCGAAGCTCGCCAACGTCTGTTACGAAATCCGCGGCCCGGTGCTCGAGGAGGCGATGCGGCTGGAGGCGGCGGGTCACCGCATCCTCAAGCTGAACACCGGCAACCCGGCCGCGTTCGGCTTCGAGTGCCCGCCCGCGATCCTCGAGGACGTGCTCCGCAACCTCGGCACCTCGCACGGGTACGGCGACGCGAAGGGCCTGCTCGCGGCGCGGCGCGCGGTGATGAGCCACTACGAGACGCAGGGCGTCCCGCTCTCCGTGGAGGACGTCTACCTCGGCAACGGCGTCTCCGAGCTCATCCAGATGTCGATGCAGGCCCTGCTCGACGACGGCGACGAGGTCCTCGTCCCGGCACCGGACTACCCGCTGTGGACGGCGTCGGTGGCGCTGGCCGGCGGCACGCCGGTGCACTACCGGTGCGACGAGCAGTCGGACTGGATGCCCGACCTGGCCGATGTCGAGCGCAGGATCACCGACCGCACCAAGGCGCTCGTCGTCATCAACCCGAACAACCCGACCGGTGCCGTCTACGACGACGAGATGCTGCGCGGCCTCACCGAGATCGCCCGCCGGCACAACCTCGTGGTCTGCTCGGACGAGATCTACGACAAGATCCTCTACGACGGCGCCACCCACACCCCGACCGCCGCCATCGCCCCGGACCTGCTGTGCCTGACGTTCAACGGCATGTCCAAGAACTACCGCGTGGCCGGCTACCGCAGCGGCTGGCTGGCCGTCTGCGGCCCGAAGGCGCACGCCTCCTCGTACATCGAGGGCCTGACGATCCTCGCCAACATGCGCCTGTGCGCGAACATGCCCGCCCAGCACGCCATCGCGGCCGCCCTGCAGGGCCTGCAGTCGATCGAGGCGCTGGTCGCGCCGGGCGGCCGGCTGCTGGAGCAGCGGGACGCGGCGTACGAGCGGCTGATCGACATCCCGGGCGTCAGCTGTGTGAAGCCGAAGGGCGCGCTGTACCTCTTCCCGCGCCTCGACCCGGCCGTCTACAAGATCAAGGACGACCGGCAGATGGTCCTCGACCTGCTGCGCGCCGAGAAGATCATGGTGGTGCACGGGACGGGCTTCAACTGGCACGAGCCGGACCACTTCCGCATCGTCACGCTGCCCAACACCACGGACCTGGTCGACGCGGTCACCCGGATCGGGACCTTCCTGGACGGCTACGGCCAGCACTGACCGCCGTCCGGACCGGATGCGGCCGGGACGGGGCCGGACGGGGCCGGGAGAGGGCGGCCCGGGGCGGAGCGAGCCCGCGGAAAGGCGCGTCCCCCGGGACGACGTCGTCGTCCCGGGGGGCGTCGGCCGCGGCCGGCCGAGATGACTTCACAGGTCAGGGCGTTGTCGTACGGCCCGGCCGCGGGTCTGCGGGGCCGGGGTCAGCCCAGGCGGGAGACGAGCGCGCGGTACTCGTCCCACAGCTCCTTCGGCGTGTGGTCGCCGAAGGTGTCGAGGTGCTCGGGGATCAGCGCCGCCTCCTCGCGCCACACGTCCGCGTCGACCTCCAGCAGGAAGTCGAGGTCCTCCTCGGGCAGGTCGAGGCCCTCGGTGTCCAGCGCGTCGCGCGTCGGCAGGACGCCGATCGGGGTCTCGACGCCCTCGGCCCTGCCCTCCAGGCGCTCCACGATCCACTTCAGGACGCGGCTGTTCTCGCCGAAGCCGGGCCAGACGAACCTGCCCGCGTCGTTCTTGCGGAACCAGTTCACGTAGTAGATCTTCGGCAGCTTGGACTGGTCGGCGTTCTTGCCGACCCTGATCCAGTGGGCCATGTAGTCGCCCATGTTGTAGCCGCAGAACGGCAGCATTGCGAACGGGTCGCGGCGCAGCTCGCCGACCTTGCCCTCGGCGGCGGCGGTCTTCTCGGAGGCGACGTTCGCGCCGAGGAAGACGCCGTGCTGCCAGTCGAAGGACTCCGTGACCAGCGGTACGGCCGAGGCGCGGCGGCCGCCGAAGAGGATCGCGGAGATCGGCACGCCCTTGGGGTCCTCCCACTCGGGCGCGATGATCGGGCACTGCGAGGCGGGCACGGTGAACCGGGCGTTGGGGTGGGCGGCCGGGGTGCCGGACTCCGGGGTCCAGTCGTTGCCCTTCCAGTCGGTCAGGTGGGCGGGCGTCTCCTCGGTCATGCCCTCCCACCACACGTCGCCGTCGTCGGTGAGCGCGACGTTGGTGAAGACGGCGTTGCCCCACAGGGTCTTCATGGCGTTGGCGTTGGTGTGCTCGCCGGTGCCGGGCGCGACGCCGAAGAAGCCGGCCTCGGGGTTGATCGCGTAGAGGCGGCCGTCCTCGCCGAACCTCATCCAGGCGATGTCGTCGCCGATCGTCTCGACGGTCCAGCCGGGGACGGTGGGCTCCAGCATCGCGAGGTTCGTCTTGCCGCACGCGGACGGGAAGGCGGCGGCGACGTACCTGGCCTCGCCCCGCGGCGGGGTCAGCTTGAGGATGAGCATGTGCTCGGCGAGCCAGCCCTCGTCGCGGGCCATGACGGACGCGATGCGCAGGGCGTAGCACTTCTTGCCGAGGAGGGCGTTGCCCCCGTAGCCGGAGCCGTAGGACCAGATCTCGCGGGACTCGGGGAAGTGCGAGATGTACTTGGTGGAGTTGCACGGCCAGGGCACGTCGGCCTGGCCGGGCTCCAGCGGGGCGCCGAGGGTGTGGACGGCCTTGACGAAGAAGCCGTCGTCGCCGAGTTCGTCCAGGACCGCCCGGCCCATGCGGGTCATCGTGCGCATGGAGACCGCGACGTACGCGGAGTCGGTGATCTCGACGCCGATCGCGGAGAGCGGCGAGCCGAGCGGGCCCATGCAGAACGGGACGACGTACATCGTGCGGCCGCGCATCGAGCCCCGGAAGATGCCCCGTTCACCGGTGAAGACCTCCCGCATCTCGGCGGGGGCCTTCCAGTGGTTGGTCGGGCCGGCGTCCTCCTCCTTCTCGGAGCAGATGAAGGTGCGGTCCTCGACGCGGGCGACGTCGGTCGGGTCGGAGGCGGCGTAGTAGGAGTTGGGGCGCTTGACCGGGTCCAGCTTCCGGAAGGTGCCCCTGGCCACGAGCTCCTCGCACAGGCGCTCGTACTCGGCCTCGGAGCCGTCGCACCAGACCACCTGGTCCGGCTGCGTGATCGACGCGATCTCGTCGACCCAGGCGGTGAGGGCCTGGTGCTGGGTGGGGGCGGTGCTGGGAGCCGCGTTCTCGCGCGCCACGGTTGCTCCTTGTCGAAGGGTCCTAGGTTGATGCCCCGTGGGGGCTGCGACCCGGACGCTGCGTGATTCGCGCTCATCCGGTGCCGACGGCACTCATTTGATCATCCGATGGGGATGTGCATATGTCCAGGGGGCCTCTCACGTGAGCATCGCCACTCGTGTCCCGGTGCCCGACGAGGGCGTGGGTAGCATTCCGCCATGACCGCCGCAGCCGTGACCGAGCAGACCGGGACCGACGCCTGCCCGCCCCACGCGTCCGTGAAACCGCGCCTGCGCGGCTGGCTGCACGCCGGGATGTTCCCCGCCGTCCTGGTGGCCGGGATCGTCCTGACCGCCCTGGCGGACTCGGCGCGCGGCCGCCTCGCCTGCGGCGTCTACGCGCTCACCGCCTGCCTGCTGTTCGGCGTGAGCGCGCTGTACCACCGGGGGGAGTGGGGACCGCGGGCCACGGCCGTGCTGCGACGCCTGGACCATGCCAACATCTTCCTCATCATCGCCGGTACGTACACCCCGCTGACGCTGCTCCTCCTCCCCGCGTCCACCGCCCGGGCGCTGCTGTGGGCCGTCTGGGCCGCCGCGGCGGCGGGCATCGTGTTCCGCGTCTTCTGGGTCGGCGCGCCGCGCTGGCTGTACACGCCGTGCTACATCGCCATGGGCTGGGCGGCCGTGTTCTTCCTGCCGGACTTCCTGCGGACGGGCGGCGTCGCCGTGCTGGTCCTCGTCGTGGTCGGCGGCCTGCTCTACAGCGCGGGCGGCGTGGTGTACGGCCTGAAGCGGCCGAACCCGTCGCCGCGCTGGTTCGGCTTCCACGAGGTGTTCCACTCGCTGACGCTCGCCGCGTTCACCGTCCACTACGTGGGCATCTCGCTGGTGGCGTACCAGCACGCGTAGACCGCCGCGAGTACGCGCCCCCGCGCATCCGGGCGCCCGCGCACCCTCGCGCCCGAAAGCCCCGCCGCGCACCCGGGCGCCCCGCGCGCGCGTCCCGCACGGGGCGCCCGTACGCACGGTCAGCGCCCGCCCAGCTGCCGGGCGAGCCGCTCCGGATCGGTCGTCGGGGCGTCGCAGGTGAAGTGGCGGCAGACGTACGCCGCCGGGCGCCCGTCGACCAGCGGCCGGTCCCCCAGCAGCGGGAACTCGCCGCTGCCGGGCTCGCCCACGGCGACCACGGCCCCGGGGGCCGCACCCAGCAGCGCCGCCCGGTGCAGGGCGCCGGTGCCCGCGTCGTCCGCCGGGCCCACCACGGCCACCTCGCGCGGCCCGTCCAGCAGCGCCTCCGCCACGGCCAGGCCCCAGCCGACGAACCGGGGGGCCCGCGGCCCGAGCGCCCCCACCACGCCGAGCGCCTGCTCCGCGGCGGTGCGGTGCGCCTCCGAGCCGGTGTGCGCCGCGTACGACAGCAGCGCCCCGGCGGCCGCGGTCCAGCCGGACGGCGCCGCGTTGTCGGTGGGGTCCTGGGGACGGCGGATCAGCCGCTCCGCGTCGTGCGCGGTGTCGTACAGCTCGCCGCCCCCGCCCCGGAACCGGTCGAGGACGGCGTCCAGCAGCAGCCCCGCGAACTCCAGCCAGACGCCCTCGCCGGTGACGGCGGCCAGCGCGAGGAAGCCCTCCGCGACGTCGCCGTGGTCCTCCAGCACGCCGGCGTTCGCCCCGGCCCGCCCGTCCTTCGAGGTCCGCGTCAGCTGTCCGCCCTCGTCGAGGTGGACGCGGACGAGCAGGTCGGCCGCCTCCACGGCGCGCTCGACCAGGTCGGGGCGGTCGAAGCAGGCGCCGGCCTCGGCGAGCGCGGCGACGGCGAGGCCGTTCCACGCGGCGACGACCTTGTCGTCGCGGCCCGGCCGGGCCCGCCCGTCCCGCGCCGCGAGGAGCCGCCGCCGGATCCCGTCGAGCCGCCCGGCGTCCTCGGGGTCCGGGTCCCGCGGCAGCCGGAGCACGGACGCGCCCTCCTCGAAGGTGCCCTCCTCGGTGACGCCGTAGCACCGCGCGGCGCGGGCGGCGTCGTCCTCGCCGAGGACCTCGCGCAGCTGCGCCGGCGTCCACACGTAGTACGCGCCCTCGGCGTGGCGCCCCGTGCCGTCGTCGGAGTCGGCGTCCAGCGCGGAGGCGAAGCCGCCCTCGGGCGTGCGCAGCTCGCGCACCATGAAGTCGGCGGTCTCCAGCGCGACCCGCCGGGCCAGGGCACTGCCGGTGGCCCGCCACAGGTGCGTGTACACGCGGCACAGCAGCGCGTTGTCGTAGAGCATCTTCTCGAAGTGGGGCACGATCCACTCGCGGTCCACCGAGTAGCGGGCGAAGCCTCCGGCGAGCTGGTCGTAGATGCCGCCGCGGGCCATGGCCTCGCAGGTGTCGGCGGCCATCTGCAGCGCGCCCTCGGAGCCGGTGCGGGCGTGGTGCCGCAGCAGGAACTCCACCACCATGGACGGCGGGAACTTCGGCGCTCCGCCGAAGCCGCCGTGCCGTTCGTCGTACTCGCGGGTCAGGCCGAGCAGCGCCTGCGCCAGCTCCGGGCCGCCCGGCGCCGCGCCGCCGAGCGCCAGGGAGCGGCCGGACAGCTCCCGCACGATGTTCCCGGCGACCTCGCCCACCTCGTCGCGCCGGTCCCGCCAGGCGGCGGCGACGCCCTGGAGCACCTGGCGGAAGGACGGCGAGCCGTGGCGGGGCTCCGGCGGGAAGTAGGTGCCGAAGTAGAAGGGCTCCCCGTCGGGCGTGAGGAAGACGGACATGGGCCAGCCGCCGTGCCCGGTGGCGGCCTGCACCGCCTCCATGTACACCGCGTCCACGTCGGGCCGCTCCTCGCGGTCCACCTTGACGGAGACGAAGTGCTCGTTGAGGTACGCGGCGGTCTCGTCGTCCTCGAACGACTCGTGCGCCATGACGTGGCACCAGTGACACGCGGAGTATCCGACCGACAGCAGGACGGGTACATCACGCCGTTTCGCTTCCGCGAACGCCTCGGGTCCCCACGGCCACCAGTCGACCGGGTTGTCAGCGTGCTGAAGCAGATAAGGCGAGGTCGCACCAGCCAACCGGTTCATACGACCCAGCCTCTCACAGCGGCCGGCACGACCGGCGAAACCTCCACGAGCCCGCCTCGCTCGGCTGAATCGCGCTTGCGGGCCATCGCCTGGCGGGCGACTCCGCCCCCCTCCGGGTCGGGCGACCCGGCACCTCGGAACAGTAGGCTGGGCACAGCAGAGCCGGACCTGCCGAGGCTCCTCGAAGGAGGTGCACGATGACCGCCGGGATGGTGGCGCCCGCGTGGATGCGTTCGCAGATCAGCGCGGAGCAGTACGACTCCTGGTCCGAGGAGCAGTGCGCCGGCATCGAGATCGTGGACGGGATGGTCGTCGTCAGCCCGAGCGCCTCCAAGCGGCACAACCGGCTGGCGCGGATCCTGGCCAAGGCCCTGGACGCCGCCGCGGGCCCGGACTGGAACGCGGACACGGACTTCGACGTCCGCCTGCAGGACGTTCCGCTCACCAACCGCCGTCCGGACGTCATCGTCTACCGGGCGGAGACGATCGACCTCACGCCCACCCGCCCCGAGCACGTACTCCTGGTCGTCGAGGTCGTGTCGCCCGGTTCGGAGACCACGGACCGGATCGTGAAGGTGGACCAGTACGCCAAGGCGGGCATTCCCTTCTACTGGCGGGTCGAGCAGGCCGCCACCGGGCTCCCGATCACCTACACGTACGTTCTGGACCCCGCCACCAGGGCCTACCGGGACGGCGAGGTGTTCACCGGCACGGTGAAGGCCACCGCACCTTTCTCCATCACGGTCGATCTCGGGGCCCTGTAAGGAACCGGGGCGTCGCCGCGCTGTCGACGTCTGGCTGTCAGCGGGCTTTCCGGGCGTGCCGAGCCTCGCGGAATCCACCACCACCGAATCTGGAAGGGCCCGTCTCCCTCGACCGGTCGACGCCACCATTCGGTGGACTTGAAGCAGCCCATGAGCCAGTGTGCTTCGGCACCGTCAAGGATGACGTCCCCGATCGACGGGATGAGATCGAGGCGAAGCACCTGCTCCTGGATGCGCACGGGCTCCCAGGCGAGGTCGTGATGCAGCAACACCGCAAACGGCTCCCCGGGCTTCTGCCGGAGGACCACGGGCTCGCCGACTTCGCTGGTGAACGGTTTGACGATGTCGTTCGACTCGAAGTCGGCGTCCGCCATGTCCGCCCATCTGCCGACACCCTCGCGCTCCCGAGCCAAGTGGTTTCGCATGCGCCGGACGAAGGCCTCGAAGGTGGAATCGTCCAGCGTGGACTCCCGCCGGACGACAACGGACTCCAACGTCTCGCGTAGCGCTTCTGCCCGGCGAAGCTGAGGCGGCGCGCCCACACGCGGGCCGACTACGGAGACGTCGAGTTGACGCACCAGGACAGGCGAGGGCGGGGGTGGCGGCGAGGAGCAGCCAGCCGCTCACCGATCGGTGCGGAAAGGCTGGCACCGTGGGGACCGACCAGGATGTGAACGCCCGGACACGCCGGCTCACCACGCTTGTGCACGTCCCGGTAAGCCGACCGCAGAGAGGCCAGGACTCGTCCGGTACAGCCCTGACGCGCAACGTGGCGCAACCCGTCGGCTTTTCCGTCGACCAGCTCAATGACGGAAACTCGCCGACGCCATCCGTCCCCGACATGTCGACGAGGTCCAACACCACTTCGAGTCCCAACGCGCTCGCCCCGCCTCTGCGCGTAACCGCAAGCACCGAAGTGCGTGGGCGCCCGATCACTCCCGCGATCTGATGGAGAAGGAGCAGCCGGCCTGCTCGTTGGTGCTCGGCTCCCGAGCGCTCGCCCTGCTCCTGCGCAACGACCGCAGGGGGCGGCTCGCGTCGAGGCATCCAGGCCCCCGCGCTCGCCCTGGCTTCCGACTGCGATGACTGGTCGAAGCCCTAGGGGAAGCGCGTGACCACCAGGGACGTGTGAGCACCGCCGACCACCGGGTTCGTGAAAGCCGGAGGCACCCGAGCGTCGGAGGCGCCCCAGGCGACTCTTCCGCCCGGGGCACCTCCGGCCACGGCACCGCCTACCGGCTGACCTCGGACTTCGCAGGGTTTGCAGCGTGCTCGACGCCTCGGAAGCCGCCCCCGAGGTAGCTGCCGATCACGATGACGGTCGCCGCCGCACCGAGTGCGACCGCCAGCCGCTCTCCTCTCGACTGACCGGTCGCACCCTCCGGTGGCGCGGTCCGGCGGTAGACGAGCACCCCGGCCGCGAAGGCCCCGGAAACGACAAGGGCGGTGAGCAGGTCAAAGGTTACGTACAAGGAGCCCCCCGTATTCGAAGCCCGCTGCCGGAACGAGATGCCTCGGCGGCGGGTGCAGGTAAACGGCCTGGTTCAAGGACGGGTTCGGCGCCCCCGGCCGGGGGGCGCCTGGACGGCTACTCGGCATCCGGCTTCTGCCGCAGCTGATCCAACGTGGAACCGCCGGGTGTCCGCCACAGGGTCCAGCCGTTGATGATGTTGCCGGTCACTGCCTCCGCTGCCTTCGACGGCGAGGGGAAGGGGGAGGGGTGGCCGTCGACGACGAGCTGATCGTCAGCGGTGACGACGGCACGGCCCGACCTGTTGGCGCGGCGCTGACGGAACGTGAGCACCGCCCCCGGTTCCAACAGGCCGGCGCGCATCAGCCCGGCCAGAGGTCCCTGGGGGATCGCCGGAGCGGCCTGCGCCGAGGCGGCCCCTTCGCCGAGGGACAGGGTGACGTGGACGGTGTCGTCACCGCTCGCGCTCACGGGTCGAGCGATGACGGCGGGGTCGAAACGGATGCTCAGCGTGGCCATGCGCGCTCCTGACGTAGACGGCCTTCCCCGACGGGTTTCCTTGACTTGTCTTCGATTTCAATCAGTACGAGCAGCTCGGACCAACTCCTTGGTTCAGCGATTGAGGAGAACTGGGGAGGAAGGGCGCCGGATGCCGACCGCTTCGCCTGCGGACGGGTCCGGCCGCCTCATCTCGCCAGGAAGCCGCTCAGCGCCTTGCTGCGCATGTCCCGCACCGCCGCCAACTGGTCCAGCAATCGCTGCTCGTGGACATCGAAGCTCGCCATGGCCGCACCGATGGACCGCTGGGTGTCGAGATCGGGGAGGGCGACGGGCAGCATCTCGAGCACAGCGAGTGAGATGGTCCGCAGTGCCAGGCTTCCGGTCGAATGCGCATCGAGCCACTCCCGCGCTTCGGAGCTGCGCAGGAATGCCGCCAAGTAGCGGGAGTCGACGGTGCCGGGAGGGCTGATCACGAAACAGCCGGTGCCGCAGACCCAGCCCCGCTGCTCTTCCCCGACCACGGCACACCGTCCGAGATCACCCCGGCGGGCGATCACGACATCGCCCGGGTTCACCCGAAACCGGTCGAGCCGTTCGGCATGCTGCTCGGAAATTCGCTTGATGTCGTCCACGAGGAAGCCGATGTCCGAGATGTCCTTCGGCATCACCACAGGGACCCCTGGAGCCTCCACATAGTCCTGGGCCCGGATCAAGCTTCCCGAAGGTCCCGCGAGCAACCGCACGGGACGGCCATCGGCTGTCTCCCCTCCGCCCACCACGTCCTTCAGTGAGAGGTTCTGACATCGGATGCCGTTCTGCGCCAGCTGATCCTGTGCGCCGGCGATCTGCGCCAGCTCCGCCCCGAACTCCGACGTCTCGCGGTTACGCCGCTCAAAATCGGCCAGCACGGCGCTCAGGTCCGTGACCCCACCCGGCTCGCTCTCCGTCCTGAGGTAGGTCCGCGGATCAAGGTTGCCGGCGTTCTCGATGAGTTCGGCGTAGGTGACCGATCGGGAGAAACCCGGCTCGTCCACCTCCTCCGGGGTTTCGAACCAGAGTCGGAAGCGTGCGGCGATGCGGCCCACGTCTTCGCTCGCCAGCACGCGGGGCCGCTCCGACGACCGCCCTCCCGCGCCGCGTGCATCGACGAGGATGACGGAATCACTTCGGTGCGCCGGACAGGCCCGGCGCCCCCGGCCGAGTACCCAGATGTGCACGGCGATGTTGGTTCCCGCAAAGAGGTACGCGGGCAAGGCGATCACCGCGAGAACCGCGCCCCGGGCCACCATCTTCTGGCGGATCAGCGCCTCTGCCCCTCCCGCCCAAGCCGCCCGCGCAGGCATCACGACCGCCGCAATCCCACCTTCCTTCAGTTGGGACCAAGCGAGCTGCAACCAGGCGAAGTTGGCACTCGACTCCGGAGGCGCGACGAACTGTCGCCGTTCCCACCCGTCGATCCGCTGGTTGAACGGCGGATTGCTCAACACCCGGTCCACACGGCCCAGATTCCGGTCCCTCAACAGCATCGCCGGGTCCGCCAGCCCCACTTGCGGCGCGCTCACCCTGTGCAGGGCCAGGTTCAGCATCGCCGGGCGCACGTTGGCCCGATCCACCGCGTACGCCTCGAACGAGTTGTCACCGACCGACCCCCTCGCGGCCAGGTACCGAGCAGCAGCCGCGAGCACGCTTCCGGTGCCACAGGCCGGGTCCATGATTCGGTCCCCCGCACGCGGGCCGGCCAGATCCGCGAGCAGATCAGCGACCCCGCGCGGTGTGTAGAACTCCCCTCCCGGCAACGCCCCTTCTTCCGCGTGCCGCTGGAGCAACAGCTCGCAGACGTCGGCCACCGCGACCTCTCCGAAGCCGGGGCTCCGATCCAGCGCCGCGACGAAAGCCGTCATCCAGGCGGCGTCGTCCGGCCCGCTCCCAAGATCGAGGTCAGCCGGCCACGGTAGCGGAAAACCCGGACGCCGGGCCGCCTCCTGCAGAGCGCCCCGCAGCTCGGCCACCGGAGAGAAACCGACGGCGGCCTCCGCCGAGGCACGCTTCCACCGCTTCACGAAATCGCCCTCGGCCTGGCCTTTCTCCTCCGCGAAGGCGGCGAGCACCAGGATCGCCAGCATCGCGTCGAGGTCGCCGGCCGTACCCCGGCCACGCCGGTAGGGCGCGTACGCCCGCCACAGCCGGTCGGCGACCTCTGCTGCCGGGTCTTCCGCTTCTTCGATCATCGAGCACCCCTCCTCGAAGTCCTTCTCGTTCCACTTCGCCCGGTCGACGAAGTACGCCGCAGCGGTGGCCGCGATCAGTCGGTGCCACCGCGATGTCGTCCCGTGCTCCACATCGCCTCATTCGGCAGTTCGATGAACGCCTTCGCGACTTCAAGTCCGCCGGAACCTCATGCGCAGCACCGCTGCGCGGTGTCACTTTCTCCATCATTCGCCACTCTCGGCACCCGAGGGCTCCGCATGACAGCTAGATTAGCGGCAGATTGCCCTGCTCCAATGAAGCGGCGCATCAAGTGGAGACTGAACCGCCTGCTTGCGCAGTGCGACTGCGCAAAGCCTCCTCAGGCAAGGCCGCAGCTCCGGCCGCCAGCCCGCCGGACCGGATCGCAGCAGCGGGGCATCGGGAAAAGGGACGGGTGTGGCGCACATCACTTCGGGGGGTGAGGCTCTCCAGTGCACGGACGGCCCCATGGCCCCTCGACCGGGTCCACGAAGCGCCCCTGATCGACCGGGCCGGAGCACGTGCCGTCGATGGACGAGACCGCGGCTCGAGCCGAGTCGTCCGTCGCCGACGCCCCGGAGACGAAGACACCGAGCGGGTCCCGCGTGAAGGAGCGGCCGGCCCGTTCGCTGACGCGTTCCTCCGAGGCGCTCTCCTTGCTCCTGCACAACGACCCCGGAGTGGCGGCTCGCACCGAAGGGTCCCCCCGCGGTCGTCCTGGCCTCCGGCCGAGGCGACCGGTCGAAGGTCTGCGAGCAGTGCGTGATCACCGGGGAGACATGAGCACTGCCGACTCCTGGGTTCGCGAGTTCACCGGCACCAGTGGCAGGCGCTGCACCCGACGCTCGGGAACACGGGGACGTCGCGCCGCCGGGCCCCCTCGAACGCGCCCGCCCCCCAGGGCCACCAGTCGACGGGGTTGTCCGCGTGGTGGAGGAGGTACGGGGACGTGGCCCGTGCGGGTCGGTTGGACGTGCCCCCGTCCTCGCGCACCGGCCCCCGCTCCCGTCCGTGCGCCACGGAGGCGGTGCGCGAACGGGCCGCGGGGGCGGCGGCCCGGAGACGTACGGCGGGTGCGGCGGGTACGGCTCCGACGCCGGGCCTGGCCGGGGCGGGCTGGCGCCGGCGGCACGACCCCTCCCGGGCTCCTCGCGCCGCACGCGGCTCCTGGGGCCGGGACCGCCAGGGCCGCCGGGGCGCACGCGCCGCCATCAGCCGCCGGAGGCGGCGTGCCGGGGGCTCCCCGGTGGCGCGGCGCCGCCCGGGGGACCGCCCCGCGGTACCGCGCCGCGCGGGCCGGGAGCGCCCCGGGACCGGAGGCCGAGGAGGTATCCGGCCTGGAAGCGGCTCTGGGCGCCGAGCCCCTCCATCAGCTCGGCGATGTGCCGCCGGCAGGTCCGCAGCGACATCCCCAGTCGCCGGGCGATCAGTTCGTCCTTGGCCCCGCTGGCCAGTCGCGCGGCGATGGCGTCCTGCAACTGGGCCGAGGTGGCGGCGGAGTAGGAGGTGGCGAACGGCTCGGCGAGGTTCCACGCGTGGTGGAAGATCGAACGGAGGAAGGCCACGGCGGACGGCTCGCGCAGGACCACGGCCGCGTCGGGGTCGTCCCACACCGGCAGGAACGCCGTGGCGCGGTCGAAGACCACCATCTTGCCGAACAGTTCGCCCAGGGTGCGGACCTCCGCGCCGGCCGCGGTCACCGCGTGCACGTACGCCTGCGTGCCCGCGCTGTGCCGGGCCGTGTGCTGGTAGAGGGTGAGCAGCCGTACGCCGCGGCGCAGCATCTCCAGGTCCCTGGGGAGGGCGCGCTCGAGGTGGGCGGGCGGGCGCCCGCCCCCGGGCTGCACGGTGAGCACCTCCTCGGTGCAGCGGGCCGCGGCGTCGGAGATCAGCATCATGACCTGGTCGCGGGACCCGACCACCTCGATGGCGCCGGTGCCGGTCCCCCGCCGGTACGCCTCCTCGTACAGCGGGACCAGCGAGCCGAGCCTCTGCCGGGTCCGTTCCAGGATCTCCAGACGGTGCCGCAGCGCGCTCTCCTCCGGGCCCACCAGTTCGGCCGCGGCGGCGTGGGGGCTGACCGCGCGCAGCCGCGCGGGCGGCTCACCGGGGTCGTGGACCACCAGGTGGTGGCGCGCCAGTTCGGCGGCGGCCCGTCCGGCCTCCTCCTCGTCCAGGTCGAGCGCGGCGGCCAGGGCGGCCGCCGTCGCCGGCCCGTGTTCCAGGAGCCGGGTGTACAACCGGACCGCCACCGGGCCGAGCCCCTCGGACCCGGGCGCCCGTCCCGGCTCGGGGAGCGGCGGCCGTAACCCGCCCCGCTCCCCGCCGGACGCCCCCCTTTCATGCGTTCCGTCCACTTTCGCTCCCCTTCCTCTTCGTGCCACGCACCTTGCTGAGGGCCACTTCCCCTGGACCGGGAGGTCTTTCCCCGGCGATTCTTGGAGCACCGGAGAGAAAGCCGTCAGCAGGATTCTCCACTCGCAATTCAGGTCCCAGGTTCCCAGGAGTGCGGAATGAAATTCACCCGATTCTTTTGTGCGGCGGTCATGGCCACGGCCGTGGTGGGGGGCCTCGCGGCCGGAGCGGCGCCCGGCGCCGGTTCCGGTGCGATCGCCGCCTGGTCCCCGACCGGGTGCGAGGCCCGCCCGGGGGACACCGAGTGGACCAATCCCGCGGTCGACTGCCCTCCGGTCCAGTAGAGCCCCCACGGCCCCGCCGCGTTCCCGCTTCCCACGAAAACCGCTGGAAAAGTCCGATGCCGAATCCATCCCCGGGCTGCCGAGGGAACCGTTTCCCCTGGTGGCCGACCGTCTCGGCGTTCTGCGCCGGATGCGTCGCGGTCCTGCTGTACCGGCGGGCCGCCGATCTCCCCCCTCCCCCGACGGACCGTCACAGCGACGGCCGCCACTCCTTCCCGGACGACCCCGTCGCCTACCCCAGCACGTCCTGGTGACCGACGGCCCCCGTCCGCCCCGCCGGTCCGGGGACGGCGAGCAGGCCGACCGCCCCATGCGGAAGGGCCTTTCGGAAAAAGGCCGGCCACGGTGCCGCCCGATTCCCCCCGGAATTCCCACCCAAGCCGCGGCGTCCGTCCGCGCGTTCCCGCAGTGAAACCACGCCAGCGGCCCACCGGCCGCTGCCGCGGAAAACACCCGGATAAAACACCAAGAGGAGAAGAACCATGTCGATCAACCGCAAGCGCACGGCCATGATGGTGATCAGCTCCGTCGCCGCCGCCGGCGTCCTGCTGCCCGCCACCGCCTCCCACGCCGCCGAGGTGCCCGCGGACCGGTCCCGGCCGGTCGCGGTCCAGCCGGAGGCGCCGAGCACGATCAACGGCCGCGGGCGGGTCGAGGTGATCACCAAGATCATCGAGCTCACCACCAAGCTGTACGAAGTCGTCAACAACGCCATCGAGCGCAACCAGAACCGATCGGGCTACGTGAAGTCCCTGATGGAGGGCTCCTTCTACGAGGCCGGCCAGCGCTACAACGTCATGGTCATCAACGACGCCAACCGCTACAGCAGCAACCTCCACGGCGTCGTGTACGACGCCAAGGTCAGCGGCCACCACGGCACCTACCGGGTGATCGTCTTCGAGTCGGGCCAGTTCACCAACCACGGCGACGGGGGCTGGATCAACTGGGCCTTCCGCGGCTGGTTCGACCGCGACGGCGGCTACGTGAACTTCCGCCGCTCCTGGTGACCGGCCGCACCGCACCCCGGCCCCGCACTCCGCACACCCTTCCCCCGGACCACGGTCCCCGCACAGCAGGAGGTCCCGCCATGCGCCGCACGACCACCCTCACCGCACTCGCCCTGACCACCGCCGTCCTGACCGGAGCCGCCGCGCTCCCGGCCCAGGCCGCCGAGCGCCCCGCCGTCCCCGCCGCCGCGTCCTCCACCGCCCCCGCGGCCCCGGAGGGCGGCCCCGAAGCCGCCGGCAAGAGCGTCACCGTCAACGTCTCCATGGACCAGCTCGGCCGCGGCCGCGCTATCGCCGACGCCCTGCGCAGCATCGACACCGACGACCGCGGCGCGTTCGTCCAGAAGGCGGTCGACAAGGCGTTCGAAGCGGCTGGGGGCTGGCACAACGTCATGCTGTTCAACCTGAGCCAGAACTACGACGACCGGTTCCAGGGCACCCGGTTCTACGCCAACGTCAAGTGGGGGAACATCCACTACGGCCTCTGGGTCTTCGAGTCCGGGGAGTTCACCAACAAGGGCGACGGGGGCTGGATCAACTGGGGCTTCCGCGGCTGGTACGAGCGCAACGGCGGCCACGTGAAGTTCAACCGCTCCTGGTGACGCGGCGCGGGGGCGCCGACCGCGGCCCCCGCCGCGGCGGACCGCCCCCGCCCCCTTCCGGCTCCCCCGGGTCCTCGACCGGCCCGGGGGAGCCGTCGGGCGCCCGTGCCGTATCCGGGGGCGGGGCGGCCGCACGCCCGACCGGGGCTCCCTGCGCCGCGAGGGGCCCGTACCGGGCACGGGCCCGCACGCGCTCCCCGTCGCGGCGGGGGGTCACTCCCCCGCGGGCTTCCCGGCCGGGGCGGACGACGGTGCCGGCTTCTCGGGGGCCTCCTCGAAGTCGACGCGGTTCATGTGCCGGTTCATCGACTTCATCAGGGCCCACACGGCGACGGCCATGGCGGCGAAGACGACGAAGCCGAGGACGCCGGGCGTCACCTTGTTCTTGTCCAGCTCGGCGGCGAGGGGGACGAGCTGGGTCAGTGCCTGGTGTGCGCTCATGTCAGACATTGTCCCGGATGCCCGCGAAGAGGTCGTTCTCGGGGATGGCGGTGTCCACGAGGGACCTGGCCAGCTCGTACTCCTCCGTCGGCCAGACCTCCTTCTGGATCTCCATCGGGACGCGGAACCAGCCGCCGTCCGGGTCGATCTGCGTGCGGTGGGCGATCAGCGCCCTGTCGCGCGTCTCGAAGAAGTCGGCGCACGGGACGTACGTGGTGAGCGTGCGCTCGGGGCGCCGGGACTCGTCCCAGCGCTGCAGCCACTCCCCGTACGGCGACTCCAGGCCGCACTCCAGCAGCGCCTCGTGCAGCGCCCGGGTGCGCTGGCGGTTGAAGCCCTGGTTGTAGTAGAGCTTCAGCGGCTGCCAGACCGGGCCGAACTCCGACTCCGGGTACTTCTCGGGGTCGGCCGCGCCCTCGAAGGCCACCATCGTGATCTTGTGGGTCATGATGTGGTCGGGGTGCGGGTACCCGCCGTTCTCGTCGTAGGTGGTGATCACCTGCGGGCGGAACGCCCGGACGGACCTGACCAGGCGCCCGGCGGCCTTGTCGATGTCCTCCAGGGCGAAGCAGCCCTGCGGGAGCGGGGGCAGCGGGTCTCCCTCGGGGAGCCCGGAGTCGACGAAGCCGAGCCACTCCTGCCGGACGCCCAGGATCTCCCGGGCCTCGTCCATCTCCTTGCGGCGCACCTCGTGGATGTTCTCCTCGACGTACGGGTCGCCCTGGAGCTTCGGGTTGAGGACGGAGCCGCGCTCGCCGCCCGTGCACGTCACGACGAGCACGTCCACCCCCTCGGACACGTACTTGGCCATCGTGGCCGCGCCCTTGCTCGACTCGTCGTCGGGATGGGCGTGCACCGCCATCAGTCGCAGCTGCTCAGTCAAGGCTGGTCCTCAGTGATCGGTCAGGTCGCTCGGCTCCTATAGTGACGGAATCGACGCGGGGGATATTCCGCCGTCCGTCGTACGAGAGGAGCGGTCATGGGCGTGACGGACGAACGGCCCCCCGAGGGCCGGTACGGCCGCGACGCGGGGGCGCGCGCGGACCGCGGGCTCAGGATCGTGGGCTCGGTGCTGGGGGCCGCGCTGCTCGCGCTGGTCGGCTGGTTCGGCTACGACTACGTCGCGGGCCAGAAGGTCAGCGCCGAGCTGATCAAGTTCGACGTGGTGGCGGCGGACCGCGTGGAGGTGCACCTGGAGGTGCGCAAGGCGGACGGCGCGAAGGGGTACTGCACGGTGCGGGCCCTCGCGGAGAGCGGCACCGAGGTGGGCCGCAGGGAGTTCCGCTTCGACCAGGCCGCGCCGCGCCTCGACCAGGTGGTCACCCTCCGCACGACGAAGACGGCCACGGCTGCGCAGCTCCTCGGCTGCACCTCGGACTGACCCCGCCCCCGGCGGCGCGCCGGGCCCCGGGTGACCTGCGGAGTCGAGGGTTCCGTGACATTCGTCCTCCCCCTTCGGGCGCACAGTTGTTAGGCTCGTGGTTTCGCCCTCCCGGGAAGGCCGCATGCTTCTGGTAGGGCGATGCTTTGTATACCCGGCACCGACGAGGAGCACCTGTGACCCAGACCAGCGACAACGTCACCTGGCTCACCCAGGAGGCGTACAACCAGCTCAAGGCCGAGCTGGAGTACCTGTCGGGTCCCGCGCGAGCCGAGATCTCCGCGAAGATCGCGGCGGCGCGCGAGGAGGGGGACCTGCGCGAGAACGGCGGGTACCACGCGGCCAAGGAGGAGCAGGGCAAGCAGGAGCTGCGGGTCCGGCAGCTCACCCAGCTCCTGGAGCACGCGAAGGTCGGCGAGGCCCCCGCCGTGACGGGCGTGGTCGCCCCCGGCACGGTCGTGACGATCGCCTTCGACGGCGACGAGGACGACACCCTGACCTTCCTGCTGGCCTCCCGCGAGTACGCGAGCTCCGACATCGAGACGTACTCCCCGCAGTCCCCGCTCGGCTCGGGCGTGAACGGCAAGAAGGTCGGCGAGGACGCGGAGTACGAGCTGCCGAACGGGAAGAGGGCCTCGGTCCGCATCCTGGACGCCAGGCCGTACCAGGGCTGAGCCCGCACACCGACACCACCGGGGCCGGGCCCAGCCCGGCCCCCCGGTCGTGCCCGGGGCCGCCCCGCACCGCGCCGTACGGGGGCCGCGCGGGCCCCGTACCGCGGGCGGGGCGGCCGCCCCGCGGGGCCCGGCCCCGGCGGGCGCGCTTCAGTCCAGGACCGTGTAGCCGGCCTCCCCCAGCGCGTGCCGCACCTCCGCGCAGTGCTCGGGGCCCTTCGTCTCCAACTGCAGCTCCACCTCGACCTCCGTCAGCCCGAGCCGCGGGTCGGTGCGGACGTGGCCCACGTCCAGGACGTTGGCGTCGGCCACCGTCAGCACGCCCAGCAGGTTCGCCAGCGCGCCCGGCCGGTCCGCCAGGCGCAGCCGCAGGCTCAGGTAGCGACCGGCCGCGGCCATGCCGTGCCGCAGCACCCGCTGCAGGACCAGCGGGTCGATGTTGCCGCCCGACAGCACGGCCACCACCGGTCCCTCGAACGCCCCCGGGTCCGACAGCAGCGCCGCGACCGGGCTCGCCCCCGCCGGCTCGACGACCAGCTTGGCCCGCTCCAGGCACAGCAGCAGCGCCGACGACAGGGCGTCCTCCGAGACGGTGCGGACCTCGTCGACGACCTCCCGGACGATCTCGAACGGCACGTCGCCCGGCCGGCCGACCATGATCCCGTCCGCCATCGTGGGCCCGCAGTCCACCGCCACGGGCCGGCCCGCCGCCAGCGACCCCGGGTACGCCGCGGCCGTCCGCGCCTGGACGCCGACCACCCTCACGTCGGGCCGCAGCGCCTTCACCGCCACGCCGATGCCCGCCGCCAGGCCCCCGCCGCCCATGCCGACGACGATCGTCCGCACCTCCGGGCACTGCTCCAGGACCTCCAGCCCGACCGTGCCCTGGCCCGCGATGACGTCCGGGTGGTCGAAGGGGTGGATGAACACCGCGCCCGTGTCGCGCGCGTGGTCCTGCGCCGCCGCCAGCGTCTCGTCGACCACCTGCCCGTGCAGCCGCACGTCGGCGCCGTACTCGCGGGTCGCGGCGACCTTCGGCAGCGGGGCGCCGACCGGCATGAACACCGTGGAGGCCACCCCCAGCAGGGACGAGGCCAGCGCGACGCCCTGCGCGTGGTTCCCGGCGGACGCGGCGACCACCCCGGCCGCCCGCTCCTCGGGCCGCAGCCCCGAGATCCGCACGTACGCGCCGCGCAGCTTGAACGAACCGGTCCGCTGCAGGTTCTCGCACTTCAGGTGGACGGGGGCGCCGACCAGCCCCGACAGGTGCCTGCTGCCCTCCAGCGCGGTCACCCGCGCTACCCCGGACAGCATCTTCTGGGCGCCCCTCACGTCGTCGAGCATGACGTGCCGTACGGGGCGAGTGGTGCGGAAGCTCATGACGGCAGTCTGGCAGCTCCGCAAGTGGTCCATCTCGTTCGCGCAGCGCCGGTACGGACGCACGGCACTGCGCGTACTGTGTCCTCCACCACAACCGACGCCGCACGAGAGAGCACCCGGCCATGCCCACTTCCCAGGACGTGACGACTGGTCCTGACACCGGTCTCCTCGATGCCCTCCAGCACCAGGTGGCCGTCTTCGCCCGCCGGGCGGAGCAGACCCGCCTCGCCGGGACCGCACAGCTCCGCACCACCATGGACCGGGCCGCCTACCTGCTGCTCAACCGGCTCGACCAGGAAGGCCCGATGGGCGTGAAGGCGCTGGCGGCCGGGATGGGCATCGACTCCTCCACGGTGACCCGCCAGGTCGCGCCGCTCGTCGACACCGGCCTGGTGAAGCGGACGTCGCACCCGGAGGACGGCCGCGCCGTCGTACTGCAGCTGTCGCCGCGCGGCCAGGCCCGCCTGGAGGAGGTGCGCCGCTCCCGCCGCGACCTGATGGCGAAGGTGACGGAGGGGTGGACGGCCGCCGAGCGGGAGGCGTTCTGCACCCTGCTCACCCGCTTCAACTCGGCGCTCTCCGCGCAGCACTCGGGCCCCCGGGCCGCCGGGCCGGAGCCGGTGCGGCCCTCCTGAGACCCGGGCGGCGGCGTCCCGGGGACCCCGCCGCCCGGACCGCGGTGCGCGCCGGTCAGGCCAGCGCCTGCCGGAGGTCGGCGAGGAGGTCGTCGACGTTCTCGATGCCCACGGACAGCCGCACCAGGTCCGCCGGGACCTCCAGCGCGGAGCCGGCCGCGCTGGCGTGCGTCATCCGGCCCGGGTGCTCGATGAGCGACTCGACGCCGCCCAGCGACTCACCGAGGGTGAACAGCTTCGCCCGGTCACACACCGCGACGGCCGCCTCCTCGCCGCCCGCGACGCGGAAGGACACCATGCCGCCGAAGCCGCGCATCTGCTTGGCGGCGACCTCGTGGCCCGGGTGGTCCGGCAGTCCGGGGTAGAGGACCCGCGTCACCTTCGGGTGCCGGGTCAGCATCTCCGCCACGCGCTCGGCGTTCGCGCAGTGCCGGTCCATGCGGACGGCGAGGGTCTTGATGCCGCGCAGCACGATCCACGAGTCGAACGGCCCGGCCACGGCGCCCATCGCGTTCTGGTGGTACGCCAGTTCCTCGCCGAGCGCCTCGTCCGCCGTGACGAGCGCGCCGCCCACCACGTCGGAGTGGCCGCCCATGTACTTGGTGAGGGAGTGCACGACGACGTCCGCGCCGAGCGCCAGCGGCTGCTGGAGGTAGGGCGAGGCGAAGGTGTTGTCCACGACGAGCCTCACGCCGGCGGTGCGTGCCACCTCCGCGAGGGCCGCGATGTCGGTGACGCCGAGCAGCGGGTTCGACGGCGTCTCGACCCAGATCGCCTTCGTGCGGTCGGTGAGCGCGGCCCGTACCGCCGCCGGGTCCGAGGTGTCGGCGACCGACCACTCGACGCCCCAGCGCGAGACGACCTTCGCGAACAGCCGGAACGTGCCGCCGTACGCGTCGTCCGGGATCACCACGTGGTCGCCGGGGGCGAGCAGCGCGCGCAGCAGGCAGTCCTCCGCGGCGAGGCCCGAGGCGAAGGCCAGGCCGCGGCGGCCGCCCTCCAGCGCGGCGAGGTTCTCCTCCAGCGCCGTGCGCGTCGGGTTGGCGCTGCGGCTGTACTCGTAGCCGCCGCGCAGGCCGCCCACGCCGTCCTGCTTGTAGGTGGACACCTGGTAGATGGGGGGGACGACCGCGCCGGTCAGCGGGTCGGCGGTGTTGCCCGCGTGGATGGCGCGGGTCTCGAAGTTCTGGTGGGTCTGCTCGTCGCTCATGCGGCGAGCGTAGTGCGGCGGACGCGCCCGGCGCCTTCCGGCGGGCGTCCGGGACAATGGGCGCATGGTGGAGATTCTCTGGTTCCTGCTCGCCGTTGGCCTGATCGCCGCGGTCGTCGCGCCCTGGCTGCTGCGCCGCCGCTCCGGCGGCATCCGCCTGGTCGAGCCCGGCGCGCCCGACGCCGCCGACCCGCTCGCCTACGGCTTCGTGCGGCAGGAACTGCTCGACGTCCGCATGCCCGGCCCGGACGAGGACCTGGTCGAGGTGCTCGACGTGGTGCGGCGCACCCAGGACTGGCGGGCCGCGTCGCAGCTGCTGGCCGGCACCCCCCGGGAGGGCGAGGTGCGCTGGCAGCGGGTGCAGGCGTTCGCGGGCGCCGCCTCGCTGGAGCTGGCGGAGCGGCCGGGCGCCGGCGGCGCCTGGCTGCGGGCGTGGCGGGCCGAGGCGCCCAAGGACGCGGGCGGCGCGGCCGTGCACGCCGAGTTCCTGGTGCAGCAGGCGTGGCGGACGTCGCGGGTCGGCACCGACGAGTTCCGGATCATCCTGGAGGAGGCGCGGGCCGTCTGCGGGGAGGCGGCGCTGCTGGCGCCGGGCGACCCCGTCCCGTACATCGTCGAGCTGGCCGTCGCGCGCGGCCTGGGGTACTCGCACGAGCAGTTCGACCAGGTGTGGGCGAAGGTCATCGACCGGAACCCGCAGCACATGGGGGCGCACATCGCGGCGCTGCACTACTGGTGCGAGAAGTGGCACGGCTCCCGCGAGGACGCCGACCGGTTCGCCCGGTCCGCCGCCGCCCGCGCCCCGCGGGGCTCGCTGCTGGCCGCGCTGCCGCTGTTCGCGGTGTGGGAGCACCTGCCCGACGTGGCGCTGGTGCGGGACCTCTACGGGACGGAGGTCGTGTCGCGGGCGATGGAGGGCGCGCTGTACGCGGTCCACTCGGCCCGCCCGGACGACCCGATGCTGGCGCACGTGCGCCACCTGCTGATCCACTTCCTGGTGGGCGCGCAGCGCTGGAGCGAGGCCATGCACCAGATCGTCCACGTGGACGGGCACGTCGGGGCGCTGCCGTGGACGATGGGCGAGGACCCGGCGGCGGAGTACGCGGTGTACCGGGCGCTGGCGGTGGCCGGGTACGAGGCGAACGGCGGCAGCCCGGCGACCCTGCCGCGCTGACCTTCCGGGGCGCCGCGCGTCCGGGTGCGGCGGGCGTGTGCCGGGCGGACCCACGCGGCCGGCGCGGCCCGGGGCGCCGCACCTCCGCGCGGGCGCCCTTCC
>JAAXOU010000130.1 GCA_012396115.1 Streptomyces somaliensis DSM 40738
CGACGCTCTTCCGATCTCGCCCGGGCCGCCGGTACGGCCCCGGCGGCCCGGCCCGAGCACCCCGGCCCCGGCCACCAGCCCGAACGCCAGGACCGCCACCACCGCGAACGACACGGTCAGCGAGGTCAGCCCGGCCAGCCCGCCGATCAGCGACGGGGCGACCAGCCCGGAGGCGTACGTGATGGTGGCGACCCCCGCGATGGCCTGGCTCGGGTTCGGCCCGCTGCGGCCCGCCGCCGCGAAGGCCAGCGGCACGACGACGGCCACGCCCACCCCGAGGAGGGCGAAACCGGTCATGGCGGCCACCGGGTGCGGCGCGAGGACCACCAGCACGCCGCCCGCCGTCGCCGCCAGGCCCCCGGCCCGTACCGTGCGGACCGCCCCGAACCGGTCGACGACCCGGTCGCCGACCAGCCGCGCCGCCGCCATGGTCAGTGCGAACGCCGTCGTGGACGCCGCCGCGACGCCCGGCGGCGAACCGAGCTCCTCCTTCAGGTAGACCGCCGACCAGTCGAGGCCGGCGCCCTCGGCGAACACCGCGCAGAAACCGACCGCCCCGATGGCCAGCGCCGAGCGCGGCGGCAGCGCGAACCGGGGCGGCGGCTCCTCCTCCGGCGCGCCGCGCAGGTCCGGTACGCCCCGGCAGGACACCGCCCCCAGCACCGTCAGCACGGCCGCCGCCAGCAGGTGGTGGACGCGCGCGTCGCTGCCCAGGTGCGCGGCGAGCGTGCCGGCGGCCGAACCGATCAGGGCGCCGGCGCTCCACATCCCGTGCAGGCCCGACATGACGGAGCGGCCGAGCCGGTTCTCCACCTCGACGCCCAGCGCGTTCATCGCCACGTCGGACATGCCGGAGGTCGCGCCGTACACGAACAGCGCGGCGCACAGTCCGTGGAGGCCCGGTGCCAGCGACGGCAGCGCCAGCGACAGCGTCCACAGGGCGAGCAGCGCGCGCAGCGCCGCCCGCGTGCCGAGGCGGTGGCTGACCGCGCCCGCCAGCGGCATCGCCAGCGAGGCGCCGAACGCGGGGAAGGCCAGGGCGAGGCCGAGCTGCCCCGGGCTCACCCCGGCGTGCTCCTGGATCCAGGGGATGCGGGTGGCGAAATTGCCGGTGACCGCGCCGTGCACGCAGAACACGGCGGTCACGGCGTACCGTGCCCGCTCGACCCCGCCCTCGCCGTACGGCACCGGAGCCTCCCGGTCGCTCGACTCCCGGCGCCCGGGCCCCTGCCCGGCGCCGCCGCGCGCAAAGTACCAGGAACCCGCCCGCGAACAGGCCCCGAGAGAGCCCGCGGCACGCCCTCGGCCCCGCGCCCCTCCGGCACCCGCCGGGCCCCGGGGGCGCGCCGGCCTCCCGGAATCCGCCGCACCCCCGCCCGCCCGGCGTACGGGGGCGCAAAGGGGCGTGGAAGCCGTGAGCGCCGTGGTCCGGCCGATGCTGTGAGTCACTCCACAGGGATCACCCCCATGGGCGAGGTCCGACCGTGGCACACTGGCCCCGTACCAGCAGCAGCGCACTCCGGGGTCGGTGCAATTCCGAACCGGCGGTTACAGTCCGCGACCCGGCCGCCTCCAGCGGTCGGTTGACCAGGTGAAACTCCTGGACCGACGGTGAAAGTCCGGATGGGAGGCAGTGCGCGGCGGGCGACCCCTCAGGGGCGTGCCGCCGTCCGTCGGCAACCGGGTCGCCCGGGGCCGGCCGGCGTGCGGAGGCGCGCACCCGTGTGAGGTGCCGCGCCCGCTCCCTGTCGCCGACAGGCCCCGGAGTCCGTGCCCGACGAGGCAGGAGGACCCGGTGGCCACAGCGGCCGACACGACCGCCATGCGCCGAGCCGTCGCGCTCGCGGCCCGCGGACTCGGCTCCACCAGCCCCAACCCGGTCGTCGGGTGCGTCGTCCTCGACGCCTCCGGCCACGAGGTGGGTGCCGGATACCACGAGCGCGCCGGCGGCCCGCACGCCGAGGTCCGCGCCCTGGGCGAAGCGGGCGTCCTCGCCCGCGGCGGCACCGCCTACGTCACCCTCGAACCCTGCAACCACACGGGCCGCACCGGCCCCTGCACCCGGGCGCTGGTCGAAGCCGGGATCGCCCGCGTCGTCTACGCCGTCGCCGACCCGACCGCGCGGGCCGGGGGCGGCGCCGACGCCCTCCGCGCGGCCGGCGTCGAGGTCGAGGGCGGCCTCCTCGCCGACGAGGCCGAGGCCGGCAACACCGCCTGGCTCACCTCGATGCGCCTCGCCCGGCCCCACGTCCGCTGGAAGTACGCCGCCACCCTCGACGGCCGGGCCGCGGCCGCCGACGGCACCAGCCGCTGGATCACCTCCCCCGAGGCCCGCGCCGACGTCCACCGGCTGCGCGCCGAGGCGGACGCCGTCGTCGTCGGCTCCGGCACCGCCCGCGCCGACGACCCGCACCTCGCCGTACGCGGCGTCGACGGCGCCGTCCAGCCGCTGAGGGTCGTCGTCGACACGGAGGCCACCGCCGTCGCACCCGGCGCCCGCGTCCTCGACGGCGCCGCGCCCACGCTGGTCGCCGTCGCCGAGGACGCCGCCGCCGGACACCTCGCCGGCACCGACGTCGTACGGCTGCCCAGGGCCGCCTCCGGGCGCGGCCTGGAGGTACCGGCCCTGCTGGCCGTCCTGCACGAGCGGGGCGTGCGCTCCGTACTCCTCGAAGGCGGCCCCACCCTCGCGGGCGCCTTCGCCGCCGCGGGCGCCGTCGACGAGGTCGTCGGCTACCTCGCCCCGGTCCTCCTCGGCGCCGGCCCCGCCGCGCTCGGCGACGCCGGGATCGCCACCCTCGCCGACGCCCTGCGGCTGCGCGTCACCGACGTCACCCGCATCGGTCCCGACCTGCGTCTCACCGCCCGCCCCGCCACCCTCCCCACCACCAAGGAGCACTGAGTGTTCACCGGAATCGTCGAAGAGCTGGGCGAGGTCACCGCCGTCGAGGCCCTCGCCGACGCCTCCCGCTTCCGCTTCCGCGGCCCCGTGGTCACCCGGGACGCGAAGCACGGCGACTCGATCGCCGTCAACGGCGTCTGCCTCACGGTCGTCGAGCGGGAGGGCGAGGAGTTCACCGCCGACGTGATGGCCGAGACGCTCAAGCGCTCCGGCCTCGGCGCGCTCACCGTCGGCTCCCGGGTCAACCTGGAGCGGCCCATGCCCGCCGACGGCCGGTTCGGCGGGCACATCGTCCAGGGCCACGTCGACGGCACCGGCACCATCACCGGGCGCACCCCTTCCGACAACTGGGAGGTCGTCGAGGTCTCCCTGCCGCCGGAGCTCGCCCGCTACGTGGTGGAGAAGGGCTCCGTCACCGTCGACGGCGTCAGCCTCACCGTCGTCGAGGCGGGCGCCGAGCACTTCACCGTCAGCCTCATCCCCACCACGCTCGCCCTCACCACCCTCGGCCACAAGCAGCCCGGCGACCCGGTCAACCTGGAGGTCGACGTCATCGCCAAGTACGTCGAGCGCCTCCTCGGGGCCGGGGGAGGCGCCCGGTGAGCGCCCTGACCTGGCTGGGCGGAGAGGCGTTCACCGCCTTCGGCCAGCGCATCATCTGGTCCGACCTGCTCGGCAACACCATCGGCCTGGCCGCCCTCGCGCTCGGCTGGCGGCGCTCCATCCTCACCTGGCCCGCCCAGCTGCTCTCCGGCGTCGTCCTGGTCGCCGCCTACGCCTCCGCCCAGCTCGCCGGCGGCGTCGGCAAGCAGCTGCTGGTCGTCGCCGTCGCCGCCTGGGGCTGGCGCCGCTGGCACCTCGGCCGGGACCGGGACCGGGACGGCGCCGTCGCCGTCCGCTTCGCGACCCGGAGGGAACGCGGCCTGCTCCTGGCCGGCGCCGTCCTCGGCACGCTCGCCGTCGGCGGCCTGTTCACGCTGTACCCGTCCCTGTCGTGGAGCCCGTGGGCCGACGCGTACATCTTCGTCGGCACCCTCGTCGCGATGGTCGCCCAGGCCCGCGGCCTGGTCGAGTTCTGGTTCGCCTGGCTCCTCGTCGACGTCGTCGGCGTCCCGCTCGCCTTCGGTGGCGGCCTCGCCTTCTCCGGGCTCGTCTACGTCGTCTACTTCGCCCTCGTGCTGTGGGGCATGCGCGACTGGTGGCTCCGCACCCGCACCCCGGCCCAGGCCCCGGAAGGAGCCCCCGCATGACCGCCGCGCCCGAACCGTCCCCCTGGGACACCGACGACCTCGCCCTCGACCCCGTCGAGCAGGCCGTCCGCGACATCGCCGCCGGCCGGCCCGTCGTGGTCGTCGACGACGAGGACCGCGAGAACGAGGGCGACCTCGTCGTCGCCGCCGAGAAGGCCACGCCCGAGATCGTCGCCTTCATGATGAGCGAGTGCCGCGGCCTGATCTGCGCGCCCATGGAGGGCGGGGAACTGGACCGGCTGCGCCTGCCGCAGATGGTCGAGGACAACACCGAGCCGATGCGGACGGCCTTCACCGTCTCGGTCGACGCCGCCCCCGTCCACGGCGTCACCACCGGCATCTCCGCCGCCGACCGCGCCGCCACCCTCCGGCTCCTGGCGAGCGGCACCGCCGAGCCGTCCGACCTCGTCCGCCCCGGCCACGTCTTCCCGCTGCGCGCCCGCCCCGGCGGCGTACTGGCCCGCAACGGCCACACCGAGGCCGCCGTCGACCTGGCCCGCCTCGCCGGGCTCCGTCCGGCCGGCGCCATCGTCGAGATCGCCGGCGAGGACGGCGTCATGCTCCGCCTCCCCGAACTCGTCCCCTTCGCACGCAAGCACGGCCTGACGATCATCTCCATCGAGGACCTGATCGCCCACCGCCGCGGCACCGGCCCCGCCGGCCGGACCACCCCCGTCCCGGCCCCGGCCCCGGCCGTGCGCCGCGAGGCCGAGGTGCGGCTGCCCACCGAGCACGGCGACTTCACCGCCTACGGCTACCGCTCCACCGCCGACGGCGTCGAGCACATAGCCCTCGTCCACGGCGACCTCGGCGACGGCGAGGACGTCCTGGTCCGCGTCCACTCCGAGTGCCTGACCGGCGACGTCTTCCACTCCCTGCGCTGCGACTGCGGCCCTCAGCTGCACGCCGCCATGGACCGCGTCACCGAGGCCGGCCGCGGCGTCGTCGTCTACCTGCGCGGCCACGAGGGACGGGGCATCGGCCTGCTCTCCAAGCTCCGCGCGTACGAACTCCAGGAGCGCGGCCGCGACACCCTCGACGCCAACCTGGAGCTCGGCCTGCCCGCCGACGCCCGCGACTACGCCGCCGGCGCGGAGATGCTCGCCGACCTCGGCGTCCGCAGCGTCCGGCTGATGACCAACAACCCCGAGAAGACCGCCGCCCTCGCCCGCCGCGGCCTCACCGTGGCCGGCCGGGAACCCATGCCCGTCCAGGCCGGCGAGCACAACGTCCGGTACCTGCGCACCAAGCGCGACCGCATGGGCCACGACCTGCCCTGGCTCGACGGCCCGGCCGACGTGTCCCCCTGCTCCACCCAGTAGCACCGCCACCCGGCACCCACCCAGCGACCGCACCACCCGAGGAGAAACGTGAGCGGCAAGGGCGCACCCGAGCTGACCGTCAGGAACTGCGGCGACCTCCGCGTCGCCGTCATCGCCGCCCAGTGGCACGAGAGGATCATGGACGGCCTCGTCGGCGGCGCCCTGCGCGCCCTGGGCGAGCTGGGCATCGACGAGCCGACCGTCCTGCGCGTCCCCGGGAGCTTCGAACTGCCCGTCGTCGCCAAGGTCCTCGCCGGACGCGGCTACGACGCGGTCGTCGCCCTCGGCGTCGTCGTCCGCGGCGGGACGCCCCACTTCGACTACGTGTGCCAGGGCGTCACCCAGGGCCTCGTCCAGGTCTCCGTCGACACCGGCGTCCCCGTCGGCTTCGGCGTCCTCACCTGCGACACCGAGGAGCAGGCCCTCGACCGCGCCGGCCTGGAGGGATCGAGCGAGGACAAGGGCCACGAAGCGGTCACCGCGGCCGTCGCCACCGCCATGACGCTGCGCACCGTCAGCGAACCCTGGCGCTGAACCGGCGCCCCGACCCCGTACCCTGAGGGCATCATGGCGAACAAAACCTTCGAAGACCTCTTCGCCGAGCTGGAGCTCAAGGCCAGGACCGGCGACCCCGCCACCTCCCGCACCGCCGAGCTGGTGGGCGAGGGCGTCCACGCCATCGGCAAGAAGATCGTCGAGGAGGCCGCCGAAGTGTGGATGGCCGCCGAGTACGAGGGCGAGGACGCCGCCGCCGAGGAGATCTCGCAGCTGCTGTACCACGTCCAGGTGATGATGGTCGCGCGCGGGATCTCCCTCGACGACGTCTACGCCCACCTCTGACCCGCCCCGACCCGTCCCACGGAAAACCCGTTCCGAAGCGAAGGAAGCCCGCCCCATGCTGCGCATCGCCGTCCCCAACAAGGGTTCACTGTCCGGACCTGCGTCGGCGATGCTCCACGAGGCCGGCTACAAGCAGCGCAAGGAGTCCAAGGAGCTGGTCCTGGTCGACCCGGACAATGAGGTCGAGTTCTTCTACCTCCGTCCCCGGGACATCGCCATCTACGTCAGCTCCGGCAGGCTCGACATCGGCATCACCGGCCGCGACCTGCTGCTGGACTCCGGCGCCGGCGCCGAGGAGATCATGGAGCTCGGCTTCGCCCGCTCCACCTTCCGCTACGCCGCGCGCCCCGGCACGGTGTCCGGACCGGCCGACTTCCACGGCCTGACGATCGCCACCTCGTACGAGGGCATCGTCGCCAAGCACCTCGCGGACCAGGGCGTCGACGCCTCCGTCGTCCACCTCGACGGCGCCGTCGAGACCGCCGTCCAGCTCGGCGTCGCCCAGGTCGTCGCCGACGTGGTGGAGACCGGCACCTCGCTGCGCAACGCCGGTCTGGAGATCGTCGGCGAGCCGATCCTCACCTCCGAGGCCGTCGTCGTCCGCCGCACCGGCGCCCCCGCCGACGATCCCGGGGTGCAGCGGTTCCTCCGCCGCCTCCAGGGCGTCCTCGTTGCCCGGAGCTACGTGATGATGGACTACGACTGCCGCGCCGAGCACCTGGAGCGGGCCGTCGCCCTCACCCCGGGCCTGGAGTCCCCGACCGTCTCGCCGCTGCACAACGAGGGCTGGGTCGCCGTCCGCGCCATGGTCCCCGCCGAGGACGCGCAGCGCGTCATGGACGACCTGTACGCCCTGGGCGCCCGGGCCATCCTCACCACCGAGATCCACGCCTGCCGCCTCTGAGCCGGAAGCAGAACGCCCGCCATGCCCGACGCGCCCAGCGAAGCCCCCGCCCTCCCCGCCACCTTCCGGCCGCGGCGTACCCGCGCCGTGCTGCTCACCGTCGGCGCGGTCATGTTCACGGTCATCACCGCGGTCGCCCTGGCACTGGAGCGGCTCCACCCGGGTGAGCGGATGAGCTTCGTCCTCACGGCCGCGCTCTTCTACGGCGTGCTCGTCCTGCTGAGCCGCCCGAAGGTCGTGGCCGACGAGGACGGCGTCACCGTGGTCAACCTGACCCGCAGCCGCCGCCTGGCCTGGCCGGAGATCCTCCGCGTCAACCTGCGCGTCGGCGACCCGTGGGTCTTCCTGGACCTCAGCGACGGCACCAGCCTGCCCGCCCTCGGCATCCAGCCGGGGATCGGCAAGGCGCAGGCCATCCGCGACGCGCGGGCCCTGCGCGCCCTCGTCGAGGCCCGCGGTACGGGCTCCGAGCAGCACTGACGCCCCTCACCCCGGCCCGCGCCACCGCCCGGTCCGGCCCGGCGTGACTACTCTTGTCGCGGTGGCGCCCGGTGCGCCCCGCCCCGCACCCACGGCAGCGACCGGGCCGGCGGGGCACCTGCGACCCGAGGAGTGACTCCCCCCGGCAATGGACGGATCGTCCGGCAGTACCCCCGCCGCCCCCCACGCACCCGAGGAGGAGGCGGCATGACCGTCCCCCTCCTGCTGCTCTGCGCGGCCTTCCTCCTGATCCTCGCGAACGGCTTCTTCGTCGCCGCCGAGTTCGGCCTGGTGACCGTGGAACGGGCCGACGCCGAACGCGCCGCCTCCGACGGCGACCGGCGCGCCCGCACCGTCGTCAGGGCCCTGCGCGAGCTGTCCTTCCAGCTCTCCGGCACACAGCTCGGCATCACCCTCACCTCACTCGTGGTCGGCATGCTGGCGCAGCCGGCCCTCGCCGGGCTGCTGAGCGGCCCGCTCACCGCCGCCGGACTGCCCCGGGGCGCGGTGTCCGGGACCGCCGTGGGCGTCGGCATGCTCGCCGCCTCCGCCCTGCAGATGGTGGTCGGCGAACTCGTCCCCAAGAACTGGGCGGTCTCCCGGCCGCTCCAGGTGGCCCGGTTCGTCGCCGGGCCGCAGTACGCCTTCTCGGCGGCCCTGCGCCCCGTGATCGCCCTGCTGAACGCCGTCGCCAACCGGCTGGTGCGGCTCATGGGCGTGGAGCCGGCCGAGGAACTGGCGTCCGCCCGCACCCCCGGCGAGCTCGTCGCCCTCGTACGGCACTCCGCCCGGGCCGGCGCCCTCGAACAGGACACCGCCGACCTGTTCGTGCGGACCCTCTCCCTGGGCGGGCTCACCGCGCAGCACGTGATGACGCCCCGGGTGAAGGTCAGCGCCCTGCACGCCGACGCGACGGCCGCGGACGTCCTCAACCTCACGCGGGCGACGGGCCTGTCCCGCTTCCCCGTGTACCGCGACCGCCTCGACGAGGTCGTCGGCACGGTCCACCTCAAGGACGCCCTCGCGGTCCCCGCCCCCGCGCGGCCGCGCACTCCGGTGGGCGGGATCGCCGTCCCGCCCCTCCTCGTCCCCGAGACGCTGCCCGCGCAGACCCTGCTGGAACGGCTCCGCAGCGAGCAGCCCATCGCCGTCGTCGTCGACGAGTACGGCGGCACGGCGGGCGTGGTCACCCTGGAGGACATCGTCGAGGAGCTCGTCGGCGAGGTCCGCGACGAGCACGACGGGGCCGCGGACGACGGACCCGGACCCGTCCCGGTCGCACCGGAGGACGGCCGGCCCGCCTGGGAGGCGGACGGCAGCTGCCGGGTGCACGAGCTGAGGCGGATGGGACTGGAGGTCCCCGACGGCCCGTACGAGACCGTCGCCGGCCTCGTCGCCGACCTGCTGGGCCGCATCCCGGCCCCCGGCGACCGCGCCGAACTGCCCGGCTGGCGGCTCCTCGTCCGCCGGGTGGACCGCTACCGCGCCGAGCGCGTCCGGCTGGTCCGCACGGCCGACGTGCCGGAGGCCGTCCGGTGAGCGTGCTCCAGCTCCTCTTCGCGGCGCTGCTGGTGCTCGCGAACGGCTTCTTCGTCGGCGCCGAGTTCGCCCTCGTCTCCGTCCGGCGCAGCCAGATCGAGCAGCTCGGCTCCAAACGCGCCCGCACGGTCCTGTACGGGCTGGAGAACCTGCCGCAGATGATGGCCGCCGCGCAGTTCGGCATCACCGTCTGCTCGCTCACCCTCGGCGCGGTCGCGGAGCCGACCGTGGCGCGGCTGCTGGAACCGCTGTTCCACGCCGTGCGCCTCCCCGAGGGCCTGGTCCACCCGCTCGGCTACGTCATCGCCCTCGCCGTGGTCGTCTTCCTGCACCTGGTGGTGGGGGAGATGGTCCCGAAGAACCTGGCGATGGCCGCGCCCGAGCGGACCGCGCTGTGGCTGAGCCCGGCCCTGGTCGGCTTCGCCCGGCTGTGCCGCCCGGTCACCGCGGCGCTCGGCGCCTGCTCCGCCGCCGTGCTGCGGGCGTTCGGGGTGGAGCCGAAGGACGAGGTGGAGGCCGTCTTCACCAGCGAGCAGCTGAACCGCCTCGTCGAGGACGCCGGACAGGCCGGCCTCCTGGCCCCGGCGGAGCGGGAGCGCCTGGAGGACGCCCTCGAACTGGGGACGCGCCCGGTGCGGGACGTCATGATCCCCGGTACGGCGGTGGTGACCGTCCCGCCGTCGGTCACCCCGGCCGAACTGGAGGCCCTGACCGTGCGCACGGGGTACTCGCGGTTCCCGGTGCGGGCCGCCGGCCCCGCGTTCCTCGGCTTCCTCCACGTCAAGGACGTCCTGGACCTGGAGGACCCGGACCGGGCGGTGCCCCGGCACGTGTGGCGGCCCATGGCCACGCTGCGGGCCGAGCTGCCGCTGGACGACGCGCTGACCGCGATGCGGCGGGCGGCGACCCACCTGGCGCAGGTCGCCGACGCGTCGGGCCGGGTACTGGGCCTGGTCGCCCTGGAGGACGTGCTGGAGACACTGGTGGGCGAGGTGCGGGACCCGGCGCACCGCGTCCGCGTCGTCGACCCGCGCCCCTCCCCGGAGGCGGACGCCCTCCCGGCGTAGCGGCGGCGCCCCGGCGGCCGCCCGGTCAGTACGCCGGGGGCGGGAGGTCCTGGGGGCCGCGGCTGCTCGGGCCGCGGCCCGAGAGGACCTCGCCGTACGCCTGCATCAGGTCCGGCAGCCGCAGCGTCGCCAGGTCCTCCCGCGTCGGCGTCCCGGGGCAACCGGAGAGCCGCAGGTCGCGGTAGGCGCACGACTTCTCGTACAGGGTCCGCAGGAACCTGCCGTTGCCCAGCTCGTCGATCCAGCCCTGCTCCACGACGTGGCCGCTGATCGAGCGCAGCTCGTCGAGCGACTCCTCGTCCCACACGTCGCCCTCGGCCGCCGCCAGCACCTTCCCGATCTCGGTCAGCTCCGAGGGCCGGTACGACGGGAAGTCGACCCGCGTCGTGAAACGGGACGACAGCCCCGGATTGGCGGCGAGCAGCCGGTCCATGCCCTCCGGGTAGCCGGCGAGGATCACCACCAGGTGGTCGCGGTTGTCCTCGGCCCGCTTCAGCAGGACCTGCAACGCCTCGTCGCCGTATGCGTCGCCCTTGCTGTAGCCGGAGTTGGACAGCGAGTACGCCTCGTCCACGAAGAGGACGCCGCCCAGCGCGGAGTCGATCAGCTCGTTGGCCTTCACCGCCGTCTGGCCGAGGAACTCCCCGACGAGGTCGGCGCGCTGGGCCTCCACGAGGTGGTCCCCGCCGAGCAGCCCCAGGGCGTAGAACACCCGGCCGAGGATGCGGGCGACGGTGGTCTTCCCCGTTCCGGAGGGGCCGGAGAAGACGAAGTGACGCTTCGGAGGCTGCACGGGAAGTCCCCGACCGGCCCGCAGCCGAGCCATCTCCAGTTGCGCGGAGAGGGCCTTGACCTGGCGTTTCACCGGATCGAGGCCGACCATCCGCTCCAACTCGGCGAGCGCTTCGGCCAGCAGCGCCGGGTCGGTCGGGCTCGCCGGGAACCGGGGTGCCCCCGGCCGCCCCGGCCCGGCCCCGCCCGCCTTCGCCCGGGTGCCGCCGGGCGCGCCGGGCG